>NZ_CP026105.1:927990-1237320 GCF_002902965.1 Paraburkholderia hospita
CTGAAGCAGGGCGTGATCGTGCGGCCGGTGGGCAGCTATGGCCTGCCGCAATGGCTGCGCGTGACGATCGGCCTGCCGGAAGAAAACGAGGCGTTCATTGCGGCGCTCGAAAAGACGCTGGCGACGGCCTGAGCGTATCAATGTAATCCACGCGCCTCGAAAGCAGCGAGGCGCGTTTTTTCTGTGACTGACGTGGCAGCGTTCTCTTTCGACAAACTGGTGATTTTCGGCGTCGGGCTGATCGGCGGATCGCTTGCGCGCGCGCTGCGCGAACGCGGCGACGTGGGCGGCGAGCGGCGGGTGATTGGCGTGGGACGGTCGGCTGCATCGACGGAGCGCGCGCTCGAACTGGGCGTGATCGACGCGAGCGCCTCGCTCGCCGACGACGACGCGCTGCGGACCGCGCTGAAAGGCGCCGACGTCGTGCTGCTCGCCGCGCCCGTCGCGCAGACGCAGCCTCTGCTGGAACGCATTGCGCCGTTTCTTGACCCGTCGACGATCGTCACCGACGCCGGCAGCACGAAGTCGGACGTCGTCGCGGCTGCGCGCGCGGCGCTGGGCGAGCGCATCGGCCAGTTCGTGCCCGGTCATCCGATTGCGGGCCGCGAATCGAGCGGCGTCGACGCCGCGTTGCCCGACCTGTACGTGAACCGCAACGTCGTGCTGTGCGCGTTGCCGGAGAACACGCGGGCTTGCGTCGACCGTATTGCCGCGATGTGGCGCGCCACGGGCGCCAGCGTGCACGCGATGTCGCCGGATCAGCATGACCGCGTGTTCGCGTCGGTCAGCCATTTGCCGCACGTGTTGTCGTTCGCGCTGGTTGAGCAAATTCTCAATTCATCCGATGCCGCGCTCAAGTTCTCCTTCGCAGCGGGCGGGTTCCGCGACTTCACGCGCATTGCCGCGTCGAGCCCGGAAATGTGGCGCGACGTCTGCGTCGCGAACCGCGCGGCGCTGCTCGCTGAGATCGACGGCTATACGGCGGTGCTGGCGCGCCTGCGTGCCGCAATCGAAGCCGGCGATGGCGCGACGCTCGAAGCCGTGTTCGCCCGCTCGCGCGCGGCGCGCAGCGAATGGCAGGAACGTGCCACGCCTACGCAAAAAGCGTCGCCCGAACGCTCCGCAACCGACGACGCGTCGAAATAACTGGACACTGGAATTCACATGGAACATCTCGATCTCGGACCCTTTTCCCGCGCGTCCGGCACCGTCCGTCTGCCCGGCTCGAAGAGCATCTCGAACCGTGTGCTGCTGCTCGCGGCCTTGTCCGAGGGCGAGACGACGATTACCAATCTGCTCGATTCCGACGACACCCGCGTGATGCTCGACGCGCTCGAAAAGCTCGGCGTGAAGGTCAAGCGCGACGGCGACACCTGCGTCGTGACGGGCACGCGTGGCGCGCTCCCCGCGGCGCGCGCGGATCTGTTCCTCGGCAACGCGGGCACGGCGGTGCGGCCGCTGACGGCAGCGCTTGCCGTGAACGGCGGCGACTACCGGATTCACGGCGTGCCGCGCATGCACGAGCGGCCGATCGGCGATCTGGTCGACGGGCTGCGGCAGATCGGCGCGAAGATCGATTACGAAGAGAACGAAGGCTTTCCGCCGCTGCGCATCCGTCCGGCGCAGATTTCCGTCGATGCGCCCATCCGTGTGCGCGGCGATGTGTCGAGCCAGTTCCTGACGGCGCTCCTGATGACCCTGCCGCTCGTGAAAACGGAAAGCGGCGAGACGATCGTCGAAGTAGCGGGCGAGCTCATTTCGAAGCCGTATATCGAGATCACGATCGCGCTGATGGCGCGCTTCGGTATCAAGGTCGAGCGGCTCGGCTGGGAGCGCTTCACGATTCCGAACGGCGTGCGTTACCAGTCGCCGGGCAAGATCATGGTCGAAGGCGACGCGTCGTCGGCCTCGTATTTCCTCGCGGCGGGCGCGCTGGGCGGCGGACCGCTGCGCGTCGAAGGCGTGGGGCGCGCGAGCATCCAGGGCGACGTCGGTTTCGCGACGGCGCTGATGAAGATGGGCGCGAACGTCACGATGGGCGATGACTGGATCGAAGTGCGCGGCGTCGGCAACGACCACGGCAAGCTCGACCCCATCGATATGGACTTCAACCTGATTCCCGACGCGGCAATGACGATCGCCGTCGCCGCGCTGTTCGCCGACGGCACGTCGACGCTGCGCAACATCGCGAGCTGGCGGGTGAAGGAAACCGACCGCATCGCCGCGATGGCGACCGAGCTACGCAAAGTGGGAGCGAAGGTGCAGGAGGGCGAGGATTTCCTCGTCGTTACACCGCCTGAAAAGCTGACGCCGAACGCCGCCATCGACACTTACGACGATCACCGTATGGCGATGTGCTTCTCGCTGGTGAGCCTCGGCGGCGTGCCCGTGCGGATCAACGACCCGAAATGCGTCGGCAAGACGTTCCCCGATTATTTCGAGCGCTTCCTTGCGCTCGCCCAACCCTGACCCGTCTTGACAACATTCGCTGCCTGTTCCGACGGGCGACTTTCTCGATGAAACCGACCCGTCCCTTTCACCAGACGCCCGTCATCACGATCGACGGCCCGACCGCATCCGGCAAAGGCACCGTGGCCGCCGTGGTGGCCGCCGAACTCGGCTTTCACCTGCTGGATAGCGGTGCGCTGTACCGGCTCGCCGCGCTCGCCAGCGTGCGCTACAACATCGCCGCCGACGACTCCGACGCTCTTGCAAGCCTGATCGGCGAGCTCCATATCACCTTCCGCGAGGGCATTGCGCAGCTGGACGGCGTCGACGTATCGACTGACATCCGCGCCGAGAAAGTCGGCAACCGGGCGTCGGCAATCGCCGTTCATGCGCCCGTTAGAGCCGCTCTGGTGGCCCGTCAGCGGGCCTTTCGCAAGCAGCCGGGGCTCGTCGCGGACGGTCGCGACATGGGCACGGTGATCTTCCCGGACGCCGTCCTGAAGGTGTTTTTGACGGCCAGCGTTGAGGCTCGCGCGGCCCGCCGGCATAAGCAATTGATCCAAAAAGGATTTTCTGCTAATATGGATGACTTGCTCCGGGATTTGCGTGAACGCGACGAGCGCGACAGCAAGCGTTCAGCCGCGCCGCTCAAGCCCGCAGCGGATGCACAGCTCCTCGATACTTCGGCATTATCGATCGACCAGGCGGTCGAGCAGGTGACGCAGTGGTACAAGGCGCTGGTTCCGCAAAGCTGAACGCGGAATCTCGCATCGAAGTGTTTTTTGTTGTTGTGTAGGTGCCTCGTGAGCAACACGAAGCGATTGTTTAACCCTTAACCCCGTATGGCTTTCGCTCCTTTGCCGTAGTGATGAACCGTGATGGTTCACCTGACGCTGCGAAAACCATGCAAATTCAGATTTTTATGTCCGACCTGCAAACCTCTACCCCGAATACCGAATCTTTTGCGGCTCTGTTCGAAGAGTCGCTGACCAAGCAAGACATGCGCGCTGGCGAAGTGATCTCCGCCGAAGTCGTGCGTGTCGACCACAACTTCGTGGTCGTCAACGCTGGTCTCAAGTCCGAAGCCTACATCCCGCTCGAAGAGTTCCTGAATGACGCGGGCGAGGTAGAAGTGCAGGCGGGCGACTTCGTTTCCGTCGCGATCGACGCGCTGGAAAACGGCTACGGCGACACCATCCTGTCGCGCGACAAGGCGAAGCGTCTGGCTTCGTGGCTGTCGCTGGAAAAGGCCCTCGACAACAACGAACTCGTGACGGGCACTATCACGGGCAAGGTCAAGGGCGGCATGACCGTCATGGTCAACGGCATTCGCGCATTCCTGCCGGGCTCGCTGGTCGACACGCGCCCCGTGAAGGATACGACGCCGTACGAAGGCAAGACGCTGGAATTCCGCGTCATCAAGCTGGACCGTAAGCGTAACAACGTGGTGCTGTCGCGCCGCGCTGTGATCGAAGCGACGCAAGGCGAAGAGCGCGCAAAGCTGCTCGAAACGCTGAAGGAAGGCGCGATCGTCGAAGGCGTGGTCAAGAACATCACCGACTACGGCGCGTTCGTGGACCTCGGCGGTATCGACGGCCTGCTGCACATCACCGACATCGCATGGCGTCGCGTGCGTCACCCGAGCGAAGTTCTGTCGGTTGGCCAGGAAGTCACGGCAAAGATCCTCAAGTTCGATCAAGAGAAGAACCGCGTTTCGCTCGGTATCAAGCAACTCGGCGACGATCCGTGGGAAGGCATCTCGCGCCGTTACCCGTCGGGCACGCGCCTGTTCGGTAAGGTCACCAACATCACCGACTACGGCGCATTCGTCGAAGTCGAATCGGGCATCGAAGGCCTGGTTCACGTGTCGGAAATGGACTGGACGAACAAGAACGTTGCACCGTCGAAGGTTGTTCAGCTGGGCGACGAAGTCGAAGTCATGGTTCTCGAAATCGACGAAGACCGCCGCCGTATCAGCCTCGGCATGAAGCAATGCAAGCCGAACCCGTGGGACGACTTCAGCCGCAACTTCAAGAAGGGCGACAAGCTGCAAGGCGCAATCAAGTCGATCACCGACTTCGGCGTCTTCATCGGTCTGCCTGGCGGCATCGACGGTCTGGTTCACCTGTCGGACCTGTCGTGGAGCGAAACGGGCGAAGAAGCTGTTCGCAAGTACAAGAAGGGCGACGAAGTGGAAGCGATCGTTCTCGGCATCGACGTCGAGAAGGAACGCATCTCGCTGGGTATCAAGCAGCTCGAAGGCGACCCGTTCAGCAACTTCGTTGCAATGAACGACAAGGGTTCGATCGTTGACGGCGTGGTCAAGACGGTTGACGCGAAGGGTGCAGTGGTTCAGCTGACGGCTGACGTCGAAGGCTACCTGCGCGCTTCGGAAATCGCACAAGACCGTGTGGAAGACGCTCGCAACGTGCTGAAGGAAGGCGACAAGGTCAATGCGATGATCATCAACATCGACCGCAAGTCGCGTGGCATCAACCTGTCGATCAAGGCGAAGGATTCGGCTGAGCAACAGGAAGCGATTCGTGGTCTGGCATCTGACACCAGCTCGGCAGCCAGCGGCACGACGAACCTGGGCGCGCTGCTGAAGGCCAAGCTCGACGGCCAGAACCAGTAAGCCTTAAGGGGTCTGCTGCAGTATGACCAAATCAGAATTGGTCGCCCAGCTGGCTACGCGATTTCCGCAACTTGTCCTCAAGGATGCGGATTTCGCGGTGAAGACGATGCTCGATGCGATGTCGGACGCTCTGGCGAACGGCCATCGCATCGAAATTCGCGGCTTCGGCAGCTTTGGCCTGAATCGCCGTCCATCCCGCGTCGGGCGCAACCCGAAGTCGGGCGAGAAAGTGTTGGTGCCTGAGAAGTACGTGCCGCATTTCAAGCCTGGCAAGGAGTTGCGCGAGCGCGTCGATCGTCGTGCGGGCGAGCCGTTGAAAGCCGAATCCGCGGACGACGATCTTTAAGCCGGCTCTGTGTTGTATTCGCAGTTCAGGTTGAAGCTCGCCGTGGCTACGTCAGTCAGACGGCATTGACCAGAAAAAGCGCCTTAGGGCGCTTTTTTTTCGTCCGTTGCCAGGACGCTGCTCGTCGTCATCGAGCGTACGAGGACATGGTTGACCGGTCTCCCGTCCGCGCGGGGAGCCTTGTGCGTTCTATCAACGCTCAAGGCAGCAACCCGTCGATTGCGCACCATTTTTCAAGCCGATAAACGACAGTAAGGCATCGTGATCCGCACGGCTGTGCCAGTCGACATAGGCTTCATTTACAATACGGGTCACTTCGGCGCGGGCAAACACCGTGGCGCGACGCGTCATCAAGCCGGCGTCATCCCGCAACCGCCGTCAAGAGATCAATACATGAAATTTATCGTCTGGCTGATTCGCGTGCTGGTGTTCGTGCTGCTGCTGGTGCTTGCACTGTCCAATACGCAAAGCGCTACGCTGAATTTCCTCGCCGGGTATTCGTGGCAGGCGCCGTTGATTCTGATCGGCCTCGCGTTCTTCGTCGTGGGCCTGCTGGCCGGTCTGGTGTCGTCGCTGCCGGCGATGTTCCGGCTGCGGATGGAAAACGGCCGGCTCAAGCGCGAACTGCGCGTAGCGCGCGAAACGCCCGCTGTCGTCGAAGAGCCGCCTATGCCGCCGCTCATCTAGCCCTTTCACGCCGCGCGCCACTCGCGCGGCCTCTTTCGCACTCCGCACATTCGCATGGATCTAGACCTCTGGTGGCTGCTCGTCATACCCGTCGCGTTCGCGTTCGGCTGGGTGGCCGCGCGTTATGACCTCAAGGCGCTGTTGTCCGAAAGCTCTAACCTGCCGCGTTCGTATTTTCGCGGACTAAACTTTCTGTTGAACGAGCAGCCGGACCAGGCCATCGACGCCTTCATCGAAGTCGTCAAGCTCGATCCGGAAACGATTGAACTGCACTTCGCGCTCGGCAACCTGTTCCGCCGCCGCGGTGAAACGGATCGCGCGATCCGCGTGCATCAGAACCTGCTGAGCCGCGCGGACTTGCCCGTCAACGAGCGCGATCACGCGCTGTACGAACTCGGGCAGGACTTCCTGAAGGCGGGCCTGCTGGACCGCGCGGAAGAGACGTTCAAGGCGCTGCAATCGGGCGATTACGCACTTGGCGCGCAGCGCTCGCTGCTCACGATCTATCAGATCGAGAAGGACTGGAACAAGTCGATCGACACCGCGCGCCGGCTCGAAACGATGGGCGCTGCGTCGCTCGATAAGGAAATCGGCCACTTCCATTGCGAACTCGCGCAGGAAGCGCTGCAGCAGAAAAAGCCGGACGAAGCCCGCTGTCAGCTGGATCTCGCATTGAAGGCGTATCCGCAGAACGTGCGCGCGACGATCCTGTTCGGCGACGTCGACGCGGCGGCTGGCGAGCACGAAAAGGCGATCGCGCAGTGGCTGCACGTGGAGCAACAGAATGCGGCGTATCTGCCGCTCGTCGCTGAAAAGCTGATGAAGGCCTACGAAGCGCTTGGCCGTCAGGAAGACGGCGCCGACCTGCTGACGTCGTGGGTGGACCGTTATCCGTCGAACGATCTGCTCGACGTCGCGTATCAGCACGTGTCGGCGCTGCGCGGTCCCGAAGCGGCGCACGCGCTCGCGCGCACGCAGATGCAGAAGTCACCGAATCTCGCTGGCATGACGCGCCTGCTCGAAGCGCAGCAGGCGGTGGCCGAAGAGCCGCGCCGCAGCGAACTGGAGCTGATGCGCACGCTGATCCGTCAGCGCACCAAGAATCTGCCACGGTACACGTGCCAGAACTGTGGCTTCCGGGCGCGGCTGTTCTATTGGCAGTGTCCTGGCTGCAGCGGCTGGGAAAGCTATGCGCCGCGCCGCGTCGAGCCGATCACGGCGTCGAGCTGATGTCAGGCGCGCATGAACGCAGGCGGCAAGGCCGTCACGCAGCATCGAAACGCCGAACATTGAACCGGCACCATCTACCGGGAAGCGTATGAAAATCACCATTATCGGCACGGGTTACGTAGGTCTCGTCACGGGCGCGTGTCTTGCCGAAGTCGGCAACGACGTTTTCTGTCTGGACGTCGATCCACGCAAGATCGACATTCTCAACAACGGCGGCATGCCGATTCACGAACCGGGTCTGCGGGAGATCATCGCGCGCTCGCGCGCAGCGGGGCGCATCACGTTTTCGACCGATGTCGAAGCGAGCGTCGCGCACGGCGAGATCCAGTTCATCGCCGTGGGCACGCCGCCCGACGAAGACGGCTCCGCTGACCTCCAATACGTGCTCGAAGCGGCACGCAACATCGGCCGCACGATGAACGGCTTCAAGGTGATCGTCGACAAATCGACGGTGCCCGTCGGCACCGCGCAGCGCGTGCGCGCAGTGATCGCGGAAGAACTGGGGAAGCGCGGTCTGGCGGATAGCGCGCAGCATCGCTTTTCGATCGTGTCGAATCCGGAGTTCCTGAAGGAAGGCGCAGCTGTCGACGACTTCATGCGTCCTGATCGCATCGTCGTCGGTGTCGACAATGACGAAGACGGCGACAAGGCGCGCGAGAAGATCCGCCGCCTGTACGCGCCGTTCAACCGCAATCACGAACGCACGCTTTACATGGACGTGCGCTCCGCCGAATTCACGAAATACGCGGCCAACGCGATGCTCGCCACGCGGATCTCGTTCATGAACGAGATGGCGAATCTGGCCGACAAGGTCGGCGCGGACATCGAAGCAGTGCGCCGCGGCATCGGCTCGGATCCGCGCATCGGCTATCACTTCCTTTACGCGGGCGTCGGTTACGGCGGCTCGTGTTTCCCGAAGGACGTGCAGGCGCTGATCCGCACGGGCAGTGAGATGGGCCACAACCTGCGCATTCTCGAAGCCGTCGAAGAGGTGAACCACGAGCAGAAGGAAGTGCTGGTGCGCAAGATCACGGACACGCTCGGCGACGATCTCAGCAGCCGCACGTTCGCCGTGTGGGGCCTGTCGTTCAAGCCGAATACCGACGACATGCGCGAGGCGCCCAGCCGCCGCGTGATCGCGCAACTGCTCGCGCGCGGCGCGACGGTGCGCGCGTACGATCCCGTCGCGACATCGGAGGCAAAGCGCGTTTTCGCACTCGATCTGGCCGGCACACCCGACCAGCAAGCACGCCTGCATTTCGCGAACACGCAGGACGAGACGCTTGCGGGCGCAGATGCGCTCGTCATCGTGACTGAATGGAAGGAATTCAAGAGCCCGGATTTCACGCACTTGAAGTCCGAGCTCAAGACGCCGTTGATTTTCGACGGCCGCAATCTGTATGAACCCGAGGCGATGTCCGAACTCGGCATCGACTATCACTCGATTGGACGTCCGTATGCACGACCCGCTGAACATTCATCCGACTCCGACCGTACCTGAAGGCGCGACGCTGGCGCCCGAAGTGGGCATCATCGCGCGCGAACGGCTGGCGGCGGCCCGTGTGCTGGTCGTCGGCGACGTGATGCTGGACCGTTACTGGTTCGGCGACGTCAATCGTATTTCGCCGGAAGCGCCCGTGCCTGTGGTGCTGGTGCAAAAGCAGGAAGACCGGCTGGGCGGCGCGGCGAACGTCGCGCGCAACGCGGCGGCGCTCGGTGCGCAGGCGGGCCTGCTGTGCGTGGTCGGCCATGACGAGCCGGGCGAGCGCGTCGTGCAACTGCTCGGCGATAGCGGTGTCGCGCCGTATCTCGAGCGCGACCCCGAACTGCCGACGACGATCAAGCTGCGCGTGCTGTCGCGTCAGCAGCAGCTGTTGCGCGTCGACTTTGAGAAGGCGCCCGCGCACGAAGCGCTGCTCGCCGGCCTCGCTCGCTACGACGCGTTGTTGCCGATCCACGACGTGATCCTGATGTCGGACTACGCGAAAGGCGGTCTCACGCACGTCACGCAGATGATCGCGAAGGCGCGCGCGGCGGGCAAGCAGGTGCTGGTCGATCCGAAGGGCGACGACTGGGAGCGCTATCGCGGCGCGACGCTGATCACGCCGAACCGCGCGGAGTTGCGCGAAGTGGTCGGGCAGTGGAAATCCGAAGCCGATCTGCTCGCCCGCGTGACGAAGCTGCGCACCGAGCTCGAGTTGACGGCGCTGCTGCTCACGCGCTCGGAAGAGGGCATGACGCTCTTCTCCGACGAAGGCGTCTTGCACGCGGCGGCTGTAGCTCGCGAAGTGTATGATGTGTCCGGCGCAGGCGACACCGTGATCGCGACGCTCGCCGTGATGCTCGGCGCGGGCCTGCCGCTCGACGAAGCCGTGTCGCTCGCGAATCGCGCAGCGGGAATCGTGGTCGCCAAGCTCGGCACGGCCACCGTCGACTACGACGAACTCTTTCATCATTGATGCCGCGCGCGCCAGCTTGATCGCGCGGCGCGCGGTTCATCTCCGCATCCGTTGACTCTCTTCACTGCAGGACGATCATGACACTCATCGTCACCGGCGCGGCTGGTTTTATCGGCAGCAATATCGTCAAGGCGCTCAACGAGCGCGGCGAAGACCGCATCATCGCCGTCGACAATCTGACGCGCGCCGACAAATTCAAGAATCTCGTCGACTGCGAAATCGACGACTATCTCGACAAGACCGAATTCGTCGAGCGCTTTGCGCGCGGCGACTTCGGCAAGGTGCGTGCGATTTTCCACGAAGGCGCCTGTTCGGACACGATGGAAACCGACGGCCGCTACATGATGGACAACAACTTCCGCTATAGCCGTGCGGTGCTCGATGCGTGTCTCGCGCAAGGCGTGCAGTTTCTGTATGCGTCGTCGGCGGCGACGTATGGCGGATCGACGCGCTTCGTCGAAGAGCGCGAAGTCGAAGCGCCGCTCAACGTGTACGGCTACTCGAAGTTCCTGTTCGACCAGGTGATCCGGCGCGTGCTGCCCACGGCGAAAAGCCAGATCGCGGGCTTTCGCTACTTCAACGTGTACGGACAGCGCGAGGCGCACAAAGGGCGCATGGCGTCCGTCGCGTTCCACAACTTCAACCAGTTCCGCGCCGAAGGCAAAGTCAAGCTGTTCGGCGAGTACAACGGCTACGCAGCGGGCGAGCAGACGCGCGATTTCGTATCCGTCGAAGACGTGGCGAAGGTCAACCTGTATTTCTTCGATCATCCGGAGAAGTCGGGCATCTTCAATCTGGGCAGCGGACGCGCGCAGCCGTTCAACGATATCGCGTCGACGGTCGTCAACACGCTGCGCGTGCTCGACGGCGAGGTCGCGTTGTCGTTGCCGGAGTTGGTGCAGCGTGGGCTGATCGAGTACGTGCCGTTCCCCGACGCACTGCGCGGCAAGTATCAGTGCTTCACGCAGGCTGACCAGACGAAGCTGCGCGCAGCGGGCTACGACGCGCCGTTCCTGACCGTGCAGGAAGGCGTCGACCGTTACGTGCGTTGGCTATTCGGCCAGGTGTAAATCGTTCGTACACCTCTCTACACTGGAGTCTCCCGGTTGGTGATCGTCACCGGCCGGTGTTTCAGGGAGATTCCACATGTTCAAAAAAATCCTCGTTACGGCAGCCATGCTCGCCGCTTTCGGCCAGGCGTTTGCGTCGGTCGATGTCAATTCCGCTAACGAATCCGCGCTGCGCGGCATCAAGGGCATTGGTCCCGCGAAGGCGAAGGCCATTCTCGACGAACGCGCAGCGCACGGTCCGTTCAAGGACGCTGCGGATCTCAGCAAGCGGGTCAAGGGTCTCGGCGGTCATACCGTCGAGCGTCTGCAGGCCGAGGGCCTCGCTGTCGGCACGTCGGGCGCTGGTGCAACGGCTGTCGCTGCTGCTGGCGCACAGGCTGCGGCGCCGCACACGAAGGCCGCGCCCGCTGCGAAGAACGACACGGCAGTGGTGGTCAAGAAATAGCCTTTTGATCTGACCGTATGAAACGGGCGCCTGACGCGTGTTGGGCGTTCGTCTTGCGCTTCGGCGTTTTCCTGGCGGGGGTTGTCACAGACCTCCCTTCAGCCGTCATTCAGATGACTGGCTCCCGCGGCAGATCCAGCCTGCCGCGGTTTTTTGCGCTTCTCCCGGCGCGTTGCGCAATGGAAAACTGGCGCTGACGCATCCATGCGCGCATCAGGGGCTGCCGGCAGTGGTGCGCCCGGTAGTTTAGAATCGACGGATTCAAGACTTCGCGCACCGTCACAGCACGCACCGATATGGCTTACAAAACGATTGAAGACACGATCGGCAATACGCCCCTCATCCAGCTCGTCCGCCTTGTGGACGACGATATCCGCGGCCGCAACAACGTCGTGCTCGGCAAGCTGGAGGGCAACAATCCGGCGGGTTCGGTGAAGGACCGCCCGGCGCTTTCGATGATCAAGAAAGCGGAACAGCGCGGACGCATCAAACCGGGCGACACGCTGGTCGAAGCGACGAGCGGCAATACGGGCATCGCGCTCGCGATGGCGGCGGCGATCAAGGGCTACAAGATGATCCTGATCATGCCCGAGGACCTGTCGCTGGAGCGTCGTCAGAGCATGGCCGCATATGGCGCGCAGATCCTGCTGACGCCCGTCACGGGCGGCATGGAGTACGCACGCGATCTCGCCGAGCAGATGCAGCGCGAAGGCAAGGGCATCATCCTCGACCAGTTTGCCAATCCGGACAATCCGCTCGCGCATTACGAAGCGACGGGCCCCGAAATCTGGCGCGACACGGAAGGCGGCATTACGCATTTCGTATCGGCAATGGGCACGACGGGTACGATCATGGGCGTGTCGCAGTATCTGAAAGAACAGAATCCGGGAATCGAAATTATCGGCGCGCAGCCGGAAGAGGGCTCGCGCATTCCGGGCATCCGCAAATGGCCCGAAGCGTATCTGCCGAAAATTTTCGACCGCAGCCGTGTCGATCGCGTCGAGAACGTGAGCCAGGCGGCGTCGGAGGCGATGGCGCGCCGGATGGCGGCTGTCGAAGGCGTGTTCTGCGGTATTTCGTCGGCGGGCGCGTGCGAAGTGGCGCTGCGCATCGCGCGCCAGGTCGAGAACGCGACGATCGTGTTCATCGTCTGCGATCGCGGCGACCGTTATCTGTCGACGGGTGTGTTCCCCGCGTGATGCAACTCGCCGCGCGCGGCGATGTCAGCAAAAGCAAAACGCCGGCGGAAGCCGGCGTTTTCGCATGGATAGAAGACGAGCGCGGCTATTGCGACTCGGCGGGCGTCGACGCATTGCCCGCTTCCGTCGCGGCCATCTGCGCCTTCACGCGCTCGCCAAGCTGATACACGGCCAGCGCATAGAAAAAGCTGCGGTTATAGCGCGTGAGCACGTAGAAGTTCTTCAGGCCCAGCGTGTACTCCGTCGGCCGGCCCGGCGAAGGCAGATCGACCACGGTCACGGGCGTGCCCGCTTCCGTGCGCGTATCGAGGCCCGGCTCGTTCATCAGCATGCCCGCCTTCAGCAGTTGCTGCAGCGACCAGCGCGGCTCCGGCGCGCCCGTCGCGGCCGCTTGCGCGATGCCGAGGCTGCCCGTATCGGTGGCGATATTCCACACGACAGGGCGGCCCGTTTCCCAGCCATTCTTACTCAGATAGTTCGCGACGCTGCCGATCGCATCGGCCTGGCTCGTGCGCAGATCGATTCGCTTGTTGCCGTCGTAATCGACCGCGTATTGAACGATGCTGCTCGGCAGAAACTGCGGAATGCCGATCGCGCCCGTGTACGAACCGAGCACGGTGGTCGGATCGATTTGAGAATCGCGCGTCCACACCAGGTAGTCTTCGAGATTCTTGCGGAACGTCATCATCCGGTCCGCGCGATTCGGCGTGTTCGGGTAATCGAACGAGAGCGTGGTCAGCGCGTCGAGCACGCGGAAGTTGCCCATGTAGCGCCCATAGATCGTCTCGACACCAATAATGCCGACGATCACTTCGGGCGGCACGCCATATTGCTCATACGCGCGTTGCAGCGTCGCCTGGTTCGCGCGCCAGAATTTCACGCCCGCGTTGATGCGCACCGGGTCGAGAAAGCGCCCCTGATACACGCGCCAGTTCTTGATCGACGGTGTTGGCGACGGCGTCACGAGCTTCACGGCCGTTGCCGAATAGCTGACGCGCGCGAACAGCGCGTGCAGTGCCGCCGGATCGAAGCCCTGACGCGCGGCCATGTCGTTGATGAACGAATCGACATCGGCGTTGTTCGCGTAGCGCTGCGGCACGATCTCTTCTTCGAACGTCTGTCCTTGCGCCGGTTGCTCGGGCTGCGCCTGCGCGAGCTGCACGCGCGGCTTGCTGACGGTCTGCGCCGAAGCCGGGCCGACTCCCGCGAACGCGCACCATGCGATGGACAGTGCGGCGGCTACAGTCGTTGCGCGTAGCCGAAATGGTGCGGACGGAGCAAGCTTGACGGTCATGGTGAACTGGGATGTGGGCGGGCAAAAAAAGTTACGGGGCAGTATACCCGACGGGGTTCGCGAAACTGTGCAGAAGCGTTGCGGCATCACGGTCTCGGCGCATCGTGTGGTAACTTCGTAGTATTCGCGCAACCTGCTTGCGTCAATGGACGGAGACATGCAACGCGCTTTCGCACTTCGCGAGGCGCGCTGCCCGAAATCAACACATGGCAACCGGTTTCTTTTCACACGCAGACTGTCTGCAACACGAGATGGGTCAATGGCATCCCGAATGCCCGGCCCGGCTGCAGGCAATCGAAGACCAGCTGATCGCGAGCCGCATTGGCGAGCTGATAGAGCGCGAGTCCGCACCGCTTGCCGACGAAGCCGCGCTGTTGCGCGTGCATACGAAGGCACACGTCGACTACCTCCGCGAACGCGCGCCGAGTGAGGGCTACGCGGAGATCGATCCCGACACATCGATGAACCCGCATACGTGGAACGCCGCGTTGCGTGCAGCGGGCGCGGCTGTCGCGGCGACGGATGCCGTGATCGAAGGCCGTTACGACAATGCGTTTTGCAGCGTGCGGCCGCCTGGTCATCACGCCGAGCCGGCGCGCGCGATGGGCTTCTGCTTTTTCAACAACGTCGCGATTGCCGCGCGGCACGCGCTCGAAGTGCATGGCCTCGAACGCGTCGCGATCATCGATTTCGACGTGCATCACGGCAACGGCACCGAGGCCGCGTTTTCGAACGACTCGCGCGTGCTGATGTGCAGCATCTTCCAGCATCCGTTTTATCCGTTCACGGGCGCCGACAATCAGGCGCCGAACATGTGCAATGTGCCGATTGCCGCACGCTCGAAGGGCATGGTCGTGCGCGAGGCCGTCGACATGATCTGGCTGCCGCGTCTCGACGCATTCAAGCCGCAGATGCTGTTCGTATCGGCGGGTTTCGACGCGCATCGCGAGGACGATCTCGGCAACATGGCGCTCGTCGAGGACGACTATGCGTGGATCACGGAGCAGATTCGCCAGGTTGCGGCGAAGTACGCGAAAGGGCGCATCGTCAGCTGTCTGGAAGGCGGCTACAACCTGTCGGCGCTGGGGCGCAGCGTCGTCGCCCACGTGCGGGCGCTTGCCGATATCTGAAGACGGGCGGCGCGCATCGGAAGAGAGACCATCACATCATGAGTGCAGATGCAGCGGCTCCACTGATCGAAGTCACGCAAGACGCTTATGACCTGCGCGGCGTCGTGCGTCTCACGCTGAACCGTCCGGATGCGTTCAATGCGCTCTCCGAGGCGCTGCTCGACGACATGCAGACGCATCTCGCCGATATCGCGAAGAGCGACACGCGCGTCGTCGTGATCGCGGGCGCGGGCCGCGCGTTTTGCGCGGGGCACGATCTGAAGGAAATGCGCGCGGCGCCGTCGCTCGATTACTACCAGTCGCTGTTCGCGCGCTGCACGAAGATGATGCTGTTGATCCAGCGCCTGCCGCAGCCGGTGATCGCGCGCGTGCATGGCACGGCGACGGCGGCGGGCTGTCAGCTCGTCGCGATGTGCGATCTCGCCGTCGCCGCGGATACCGCGCGCTTCGCTGTGTCGGGCGTCAATCTCGGGCTGTTTTGCGCGACGCCGTCGGTGCCGTTGTCGCGCAACCTGTCGCGCAAGGCCGCGCTCGAAATGCTGCTGACGGGCGACTTCATCGACGCAATGGCGGCGAAGCAGCAAGGCCTCGTGAATCGCGTGGTGCCACTCGACATGCTCGATGCCGAAGTCGCCGCGCTCGCGAAGAGCATTTGCGCGAAGCCGCGCGCGGCTGTCGAAGCGGGCAAGGGCCTGTTCTACCGGCAGCTCGAAATGGGCATCGAAGCCGCGTATCAACTGGCCGGGCAGACGATGGCCTGCAACATGATGGACGAGTCGGCGCTCGAAGGCGTGCAGGCGTTCATCGACAAACGGCCGCCCGACTGGCCGCACACGTCGGGCCGCTAGGCCAACTTATTCCGAACGTTTCAAAATCCACGCGACGAGCGCGTCGATCACGCGCTCACGGTCGAGATCGTTCATCGTCTCGTGATAGCTGCCTTCGTAGAGCGTCAGCGTCTTGTCGGGCGAACCGGCATGCGCGCCGAAGTCTCGGCTGCCGTTGGGCTCGGTGAGTTTGTCGGCCGTGCCGTGCCAGATTAAAAGCGGCGTGCGCAGGCCCGCGCGGCCCTGTTCGATGCGCTGCATCGCGAGCAGCAGTTCGGCGCCCGTGCGCGCGGGAATCGCGCCGTGATGCACGAGGGGATCGTTGCGGTTCGCATCGACCACGCTCGGATCGCGCGACAGCAGCGCCGCGTCGATTTTCATCGCCGGGAAGGTGGGCCATGCGCGGCTGATTTTCTGGCTCAGCGCCAGCATCCAGCGCGGCACGTCGCGCCCCGGCGCGAGCGCGGGACTGGACAGGATCAGTCCGTTCAAATGGCGTCGTTGCGCCGCCTGCTTTTCGATCGCGTAAAGCGCTGCGATCGCGCCACCCATGCTGTGGCCCATCAGGAACAGCGGGCCGTCGTTGCGGTTGGCCTCGGTGATGAGCGCGTCAGTGTCGAGCAGATACTCGTCGAAGCGTTCGATCCACGCGCGCCGGCCCGGCGCATCGCCGTGTCCGCGCAGATCGATGGCGATCAGTTCGATCCCATTCGCATTGAGTGCCTGCGCGAGCGGCGCGTACCGTCCCGCGTGCTCGGCGAGACCGTGGACCAGCGCGACCGTCGCGCAGCGCAGCCCCGCCGCGCGCCAGCGATAGAGCGGCAGTTCGAGGCCGTCGCGCGTGAGCGTCCGCGTGCGTTCCGGGTTTCGCGCGGCGGAAGCGGCGGTTTGGGAGGTCTCCATGAGCATTCGTCCGATGTTTGTAGATTGCGCTCGATCATAGCGGCATGCGCATGACCGTTCGCATCCGATGAAACGGAGCCATCCTCTAATTCCACTGTGTTATGAAAGATGACGAATTGATTATTAAAGGATATGACACGGCTGCGGTAAAATTGCCGGCTCAAATCCCAATAAAAGTCACGGCGGCCGGTGCCCGGGGCGTGCAACGCTCGATGGCAAGTCCGCCGTTTCGTTTTTCATGATCGAACTACGCAACCTATCGCAGCGTTTTCCGGGGCCACGGGGCTGGATCGAAGCGCTGCACAACGTCAATCTGTCGATTCCTCGCGGTGAGGTGTTCGGCATCATCGGACGCAGCGGCGCCGGCAAGAGCACGCTGGTCCGCACAATCAACCTGCTGACGCGCCCAACGGAAGGTAATGTCGTCATCGACGACCGTGATCTCACGACCATGCCCGCCGCGCAGCTGCGCGAGGCGCGCCGCGAGATCGGCATGATCTTCCAGCACTTCAATTTGCTGTCGTCGCGCACGGTGTACGACAACGTCGCGCTGCCGCTCGAACTGGCCGGCATGAAGCGCGCCGAGATCGAGACGCATGTGCTGCCGCTGCTCGATCTGGTCGGCTTGTCGGCGCAGAAGGATCGCTATCCGTCGCAGATCAGCGGCGGGCAGAAGCAGCGCGTCGGCATTGCCCGCGCACTCGCGAGCAAGCCGAAAGTCCTGCTCTCCGACGAAGCAACGTCCGCGCTCGACCCCGAAACGACGCGCGCGATTCTCGATCTGCTCAAGCGCATCAATCGCGAATTGAAGCTGACCATCGTGCTGATTACGCACCAGATGGAAGTCATCAAGCAGGTGTGCGACCGCGTCGCCGTGCTCGACAACGGCCGCGTGGTCGAAGAGGGCAAGGTCATCGACGTGTTCCTGCAACCGCACCACGAAGTCACGCGCGCGCTGATCGGCGACGTGATCGCCCAGGAGTTGCCGCCTGCGATGAAGGCGCGCGTCGCCGAGCGTCTGAAGACGGGCAGCGGCCATTTGCTGCGGCTCGCGTTCACGGGTTCGGGCGTCGATCAGCCGATTCTCTCGGAGACGATCCGCCGCTACGAACTGGACTTCAACATCCTGCACGGCCAGATCGACGAGATCCAGGGGCAGGCGTTCGGCTCGCTCGCGGTCCTCGCGGGCGGCGAGCCGACGAAGGTGGCGCAGGCGCTGACGTATCTGCGCGAACAGGGCGTGGTGGTCGAGGAGTTGTCGTATGTTGAGTGAAATGTTCGATATGTTCGTGCAGTCGTTCTGGGAGACGCTGATCATGGTCGGCATCTCGGGACTGATCGGCGCGGCCGTCGGCCTGCCGCTCGGCGTGCTGCTCTATCTGACCGACCGCCAGGGCGTGCTGCAGAACATCGCCGCCAATCGCGCGATGGGCGTGGTCGTCAATGCCGTGCGCTCGACACCGTTCATCATTCTGCTCGTCGCGGTGATTCCGTTTACGCGCCTCGTGGTCGGTTCGTCGATCGGTACGGCGGCGGCCGTCGTGCCGCTGACGATCGCCGCCGCGCCGTTCATCGCGCGGCTCGTCGAGACGGCGTTGCGTGAAGTCGATCGTGGGCTGATCGAAGCGGCGCAGGCAATGGGCGCGACCACCTCGCAGATCGTGTTCAAGGTGCTGCTGCCGGAGTCGCTGCCGGGCATCATCGCGGGTCTGACGATCACCTTTGTTTCGCTGGTCGGTTATTCGGCGATGGCGGGCGCGATTGGCGGCGGCGGTCTGGGCGACCTTGGCATCCGCTACGGGTATCAACGTTTTCTGCCGGAAGTGATGGTGACGGTCGTCGTGATCCTGATCGTCTTCGTGCAACTGGTGCAGTCGTTCGGGGATTGGCTCGTGCGTCGTTTGAGCCACAAATAATCACATTCAATAAGACAAAGGTTTGGTCATGCAACGTCGTTTCATTCTGAAGGCCGCAGCCGTGCTGGGCGCGGCATCGCTCATCGGCGCATCATCGCTCGCATTCGCCGACGAATCGATCAAGGTCGGCGTGACGGGCGGCCCGCACGCGCAACTGATGGACGTCGTGAAGTCGGTCGCGGCGAAGAACGGCCTGAACATCAAGGTCATCGAGTTCTCGGATTACGTGCAGCCGAATGCGGCGCTCGCGGGCGGCGACCTCGACGCGAACAGCTACCAGCACGACCCGTATCTGCAGGCGCAGGTGAAGGATCGCGGCTACAAGCTGATCAAGATCGCCGATACGGTCACATTCCCGATGGGTATCTATTCGAAGAAGGTGAAGACGCTGGCCGAACTGCCGGCGGGCGCGAAGATCGCCGTGCCGAACGATCCGACCAACGGCGGCCGCGCGCTGCTGTTGCTGCAGAAGCAGGGCTTGATCAAGCTGCGCGCCGACGCGGGCCTGAAGGCGACACCGCTCGATATCGTCGAGAACCCGAAGAAGCTGAAGATCGTCGAACTCGACGCGGCGCAGATTCCGCGCTCGCTCGGCGACGTCGATGCCGCTGCGATCAACACGAACTTCGCGATGGAAGCGGGTCTGAAGCCGAAGCAGGACGCCATCGCGATCGAAGATCCGAAGGGTCCGTACGTGAACGTCATCGCGATCCGCGAGGCGGACCGCAACAAGCCGTGGGTGGCGAAGCTGATCGCGGCTTACCACTCGCCGGAAGTGAAGCAGTTCATCGAAAGCAAGTTTGGCGGCGCGGTGATCGCGTCCTGGTGATCCGGAGTTGCGCCGCGTTATGCGGCGATGGGCGGTGCGTTGGACCGTGTTGTCTGAAGAATCGGTAGGAACCCGGGCTTGGCGTCCGGGTTTTTTTAGATATAGAATAGCACGACCGTTCGCTATTTCCGTCATCCCGTCGGGGAGCGATATCCTCAACACCAAGCAATCCCGGAGCGGCTGCCGCAGACGCTGTCGCTATAATGTCCGTCGGGTTGACGTATTCGTAACTTTGGAGCGTGTGCATGAAAATCCTGGTGCCAGTCAAGAGAGTGGTTGACTACAACGTGAAGGTCCGCGTGAAGTCGGACAACACAGGCGTCGACATTGCGAATGTGAAGATGTCGATGAATCCATTCGACGAAATCGCCGTCGAAGAAGCCGTGCGCCTGCGCGAAGCGGGCGTGGCGACGGAAGTGATCGCTGTGTCGGCGGGCGTGACGCAATGTCAGGAAACGCTGCGCACGGCGCTGGCGATCGGCGCGGACCGCGCGATCCTGATCGAATCGGGTGAAGACCTGCAACCGCTGGCTGTGGCGAAGCTGCTCAAGGCGCTGGTCGACAAGGAACAGCCTCAACTGGTGATTCTCGGCAAGCAGGCGATCGACGACGATTCCAACCAGACGGGCCAGATGCTCGCTGCGCTGGCGAATCTCCCGCAGGCGACGTTTGCATCGAAGGTTGTCGTGGCGGATGGCAAGGCGACGGTGTCGCGCGAAGTGGATGGCGGCGCGGAAACGTTGTCGCTCACGCTTCCGGCTGTGATCACGACCGATCTGCGCCTGAACGAGCCGCGCTATGTGACGCTGCCGAACATCATGAAGGCAAAGAAGAAGCCGCTTGAAATCGTGAAGCCCGAAGATCTGGGCGTCGATGTCACGCCGCGTCTGAAGACGCTGAAGGTCAGCGAGCCGCCGAAGCGCTCGGCTGGTGTGAAGGTGGCCGATGTGAAGACGCTGGTCGAGAAGCTGAAGACCGAAGCCAAAGTGCTTTGATCGACGGACACGCGGAGACGAATGAAATGACGATTCTGGTAATTGCTGAACACGACAACGCGGCGCTGAAGGCAGCGACGCTCAATACGGTTGCTGCCGCGCAGAAGATTGGTGGCGACGTTCATGTGCTGATTGCGGGTCACAACGCGCAAGGCGCGGCTGATGCCGCTGCGAAGGTGGCGGGCGTGGCGAAGGTGCTGCTCGCTGACGCGCCGCAACTGGCAGCAGGCCTCGCGGAAAACGTCGAGGCGACGGTGCTGAGCATCGCAAAGGATTACTCGCACATTCTCGCCCCGGCGACGGCCTACGGCAAGAACATCGCGCCGCGTATTGCGGCGAAACTCGATGTCGCGCAGATCAGCGACATCACGGCTGTCGATTCGGCCGATACGTTCGAGCGCCCGATCTACGCTGGCAACGCCATCGCCATCGTGCAATCTCAAGATCCCATCAAGGTCATCACGGTGCGCTCGACGGGCTTTGATCCGGTTGCAGCGGAAGGTGGCAGCGCGTCGGTCGAGAAGATCGAAGCGGCAGCAGATACGGGCCTCTCGCAGTTCGTGAGCCGTGAAGTGACGAAGCTGGATCGTCCGGAACTGACGTCGGCGCATGTCATTGTGTCGGGCGGTCGTGGTCTGGGCAGCGGCGAGAACTACACGAAAGTGCTGGAGCCACTGGCCGACAAGCTCGGCGCGGCAATGGGCGCATCGCGCGCAGCCGTCGATGCTGG
This sequence comes from Paraburkholderia hospita, assembly GCF_002902965.1. GTDB lineage: Bacteria > Pseudomonadota > Gammaproteobacteria > Burkholderiales > Burkholderiaceae > Paraburkholderia > Paraburkholderia hospita. The sequence continues at coordinate 949,134 of NZ_CP026105.1, forward strand.
CTACGTGCCGAACGACTATCAGGTCGGTCAGACGGGGAAGATCGTCGCGCCGCAGCTTTACATCGCGGTCGGCATCTCGGGCGCGATCCAGCATCTGGCTGGCATGAAGGACTCGAAGGTTATCGTCGCAATCAACAAGGACGAAGAAGCGCCGATTTTCAGCGTCGCGGATTATGGCCTCGTCGGCGATCTGTTCACCGTCGTGCCGGAGCTGGTGAAAGAACTCGGCTGATAAAGCGACACGCCGCCTGACGGCGCACGACAGCAAAGCGAAGAGGCGCGAGGATGTTGAATCCAGCGCCTCTTTTTTCATCGGAGTCAGGGAGGAGACACACATGAGCTACACGGCACCCATCAAGGACATGATGTTCGCGATGCAGGAACTGGCCGGACTGGATGACATCGCAGCGCTGCCCGGCTTTGAAGATGCGAACGCTGAAACCGCACAAGCCGTGCTCGAAGAATCCGCGAAGCTGTGCGGCGAAGTGCTCGCGCCGCTGAACGTCGAAGGCGACAGGAACCCGAGCAGCTGGAAAGACGGCCACGTCACAGCGACGCCCGGTTTCGCCGATGCGTTCCGCCAGTTCGCCGCGGGCGGCTGGCAGGGCGTGCAGCATCCCGTCGAATACGAAGGCCAGGGCCTGCCGAAGCTGATCGCGACGGCGTGTATCGAGATGCTTAACGCGTCGAACCTGTCGTTCGCGCTGTGTCCGCTGCTGACCGATGGCGCGATCGAGGCGCTGCTCACGGCGGGCACTGAAGCGCAAAAGCAGACCTACGTGCCGAAGCTCATCTCGGGCGAATGGACTGGCACGATGAATCTCACCGAGCCGCAAGCCGGCTCCGATCTCGCGCTAGTGCGCACGCGCGCCGAGCCGCAGGGCGATGGCTCTTTCAAGCTGTTCGGCACGAAGATTTTCATCACGTGGGGCGAGCACGACATGGCGGACAACATCGTCCACCTCGTGCTCGCACGCACGCCGGATGCGCCTGAAGGCGTGAAGGGCATTTCGCTGTTCGTCGTGCCGAAGTTCCTCGTCAACGAGGATGGATCGCTGGGTGAGCGCAACGACGTGCACTGCGTGTCGATCGAACACAAGCTCGGGATCAAGGCGAGTCCGACGGCCGTTCTTCAGTTCGGGGATCATGGGGGAGCCATCGGTCACCTGATCGGTGAAGAGAATCGCGGCCTCGAATACATGTTCATCATGATGAACGCGGCGCGGTTTGCGGTCGGCATGCAGGGCGTGGCCATATCGGATCGTGCGTACCAGAAGGCTGTGGCTTACGCGAAGGACCGCGTGCAGAGCCGGCCAGTGGACGGCTCCGCGAAGCAGGCCGTATCGATCATTCATCATCCCGACGTGCGACGCATGCTGTCGACGATGCGCGCGCTCACGGAAGGCTCGCGCGCATTGGCGTACGTCGCGGCGTCGCACAGCGATCTCGCGCATCGGCATCCTGAGGAAGCGAAGCGTACGGAACATCAGGCGATCTACGAATACCTGGTGCCGATCGTGAAGGGCTGGAGCACGGAGCTATCGGTGGATGTGGCGAGCCTTGGCGTGCAGGTGCATGGCGGCATGGGCTTCATCGAAGAAACGGGCGCAGCGCAGTACTATCGCGACGCTCGCATCCTGCCGATTTACGAAGGCACGACGGCCATTCAGGCGAACGATCTCGTCGGGCGCAAGACAGTGCGCGACGGCGGCGCAGTTGCAAAAGTACTGCTTGCGCAGATTGCGCAGACGGTCGAAGCACTGAAGCAGCATAAGGGCGCAGCGTTCGATTCGATGCAAAAGCACTTGTCACTTGGACATGATGCGTTGCAGTCGGTCGTGGCGTATGTCGTCGCGAATACGAAGAGCGATCCGAATGCAGTGTTCGCAGGCAGCGTGCCGTATCTGAAGCTTGCGGGCATTGTGCTGGGCGGCTGGCAGATGGCGCGCGCGATGCTCGCAGCGCAAGAGAAACACGCGCAAGACCCATCGTTCTACGGCGCGAAGATCGCGACCGCGCAGTTCTTCGCGGAACATCTGCTGCCGCAGGCGGTGGCGCTAGAAGCGTCGATCACCAGCGCGAAGGGCGGCGAGGGCATCCTCGCGTTGTCCGAAGACCAGTTCTGACGACGCTCGATGCGCGTCGCGTAGAAAACCAAAGCACAAAAAAACAACGGCGCCACGAGGCGCCGTCGTTGTTGCATCAGGAGGAACCGAATCAGGCGTAAGCCGGACGCGTCTGACCCGTCGCTTCGCCGAGATAGCGATGCACCGACAGATCGCCCGACTGGATCGCCGGACGCTTGCCCGAGATCAGGTCGGCGAGCAGTTGGCCCGAGCCGCACGACATCGTCCAGCCGAGCGTCCCGTGTCCCGTGTTCAGGAACAGGTTCGACACGGGCGTGCGGCCGACGATCGGCGTGCCGTCCGGTGTCATCGGACGCAGGCCCGTCCAGAATGTCGCTTTCGACGTATCACCGCCGCCCGGGAACAGGTCGTTGACGCACATCTCAAGTGTCTCGCGACGCGCCTGCTTCAGCTTCTTGTCGAAACCCACGATCTCCGCCATCCCGCCGACGCGAATCCGGTCGTCGAAACGCGTGATCGCGATCTTGTACGTCTCGTCGAGCACCGTCGACACGGGCGCCGACTTTGCATCGACGATCGGCGCGGTGATCGAGTAGCCCTTGAGCGGATACACGGGAATCTTGACGATGTCCGACAGGAACTTGGTCGAGTACGAACCGAGTGCGACGACGAAGCTCTCCGCACGCACCATCTCGCTGCCGCACTTCACGCCGGCGATGCGCCCGCCTTCCATCGCGAGTGCGTCGATCGGCGTGTTGTAGCGGAATTTGACGCCCAACTGCTCGGCGAGCGCGGCAAGGCGCGTCGTGAACAACTGGCAGTCGCCCGTTTCGTCGCCGGGCAGGCGCAGGCCGCCCGTCAGCTTGTGTGCCGTTGCGGCGAGCGCGGGTTCGGCGCGTGCGAGATCGTCCGGCATCAGCAGTTCGTACGGCACGTTCGCTTCCTCGAGCACGGCGATGTCCTTCGCCGCGCCATCGAGTTGCTGTTGTGTGCGGAACAGTTGCAGCGTGCCGCCCGTACGGCCTTCGTAGTGGATCCCCGTTTCGGCGCGCAGCGCCTGCAGGCAATCACGGCTGTATTCGGCGAGGCGCACCATGCGGCCCTTGTTGACGGCATAGCGCGCGGACGTGCAGTTCTGCAGCATCTGCCACATCCATTGCAGCTGGAATTGCGTGCCGTCGAGCCGGATAGCGAGCGGCGCGTGCTTCTGGAACATCCATTTGACGGCCTTTAGCGGCACGCCCGGCGCGGCCCACGGCGCGGCGTAGCCCGGCGAAATCTGGCCGGCGTTGGCAAAGCTCGTTTCGAGCGCAGGACCCGCTTCGCGATCGATCACTGTGACTTCATGACCCGCGCGCGCAAGATAATAGGCGGTCGTTACCCCAACGACGCCACTGCCCAGAACGACAACTCGCATAGCTGCTCCATAAAGGTCGGAAGGCCGCGGCGTGATGGAAAACCTCGTTTTTTCGTGCTTTTGTTCGATTGACGCGGTGATTTGCCGGATGCCTAGTGTTAACCGCTATACTATTTGCGTCGAGGTAGGTTTTGTTATCGTATTTTTCAGATTTTCGGTAAATACCATGCGTACACAGCGTCAACCGATTCGATCGCTCGATAAACTCGATCACAAGATCCTGAAAATCCTCCAGCAGGACGGCCGGATCGCGATGAAGGAGTTGGCCGAACAGGTGGGTCTTTCGGTGACGCCGTGCATCGAGCGCGTCAAGCGCATGGAGCGCGACGGCGTCATTACGGGCTATCACGCGCGCGTGAACCCGGCGGAGCTGGGCGCGGCGCTGCTGGTGTTCGTCGAGATCACGCTCGATCACAAGAGCGGCAACATGTTCGACCAGTTCCGGCGCGAAGTGCAGAAGATTCCTGAGGTGCTCGAATGCCATCTGGTTTCGGGCGATTTCGACTATCTGATCAAGGCGCGGATCGGCGAAATGGCGGACTACCGGAAGCTGCTCGGCGACATCCTGTTGCAACTGCCGGGCGCGGTGCAGTCAAAGAGCTATGTCGTGATGGAAGAAATCAAGGAAACGCTGAACATTGCTGTAGGCGAATGACACTTACGGCGAGGCTCGCGGGCGGTTGACTCGGCCCCGAAAGTCACGCTCGACAAAAGCTGCAAACACTGTATATTTGTACAGTATTCCGCGTTGCTTTTGCCGTGTTCCGTGACCGACTACGATCGAGACATTCCCGAATTTCCAATCGCGCCACCTGCTCCGCGCAAGGGGCGGGGCGCGGTCACAAATCTGCAGGGCCGCTACGAAGTGGACCAGCGCGAGTCCGTCGACGATGGCTGGATCGCGCCGTCGGAAGAGGAAAGCGGGCGTCCCGCGTTGCGCACGCAGATATTCGAGGAGCGCGCGAAAAGCATCCTCACGCACAACCAGTCGCCGGATATTCCGTTCAGCGTATCGTTGAATCCGTATCGCGGGTGCGAGCATGGCTGTATCTATTGCTTCGCTCGGCCTACACACAGTTATCTCGGCCTGTCGCCGGGACTCGACTTCGAAAGCCGGATCTACGCGAAGGTCAACGCGCCGGAACTGCTCGCGCGTGAAATGGGGAAGAAGTCCTACGTGCCGGAGCCGATCGCGCTTGGCGTGAACACGGATGCATGGCAGCCGGTCGAGCGGGACCTTCAGCTCACGCGGCGCGTGATCCAGGTCATGAGCGAGCACAACCAGGCGTTCGCCGCGATCACCAAAAACTCGCTGATCGAGCGCGATATCGATCTGCTCGCACCGATGGCCGAGAAAGGGCTAATGATGGCGGCCATCACTATCACGACGCTCGATGCCGATATCGCCCGCACACTGGAGCCGCGCGCTGCCACGCCCGCGCGGCGCCTCAGGACAATCCGCGCGTTGAGCGAGGCGGGCATACCGGTGGGTGTGAGCATTGCGCCCGTGATTCCGTTCGTCACCGATCAGGACATGGAGCGCGTGCTGGAGGCTTGCGCGGAAGCGGGCGCGACGAGCGCGAGCTATATCGTGTTGCGTCTGCCTTGGGAAGTTGCGCCGCTCTTCAAAGGCTGGCTGGAAGCGCATTTCCCCGACCGCGCCGAGCGCGTGATGAACCGCGTGCGCGACATGCGCGGCGGCAAGGACTACGACTCGTCGTTTTCGACGCGCATGAAGGGCGAGGGGCTATGGGCTGATCTGCTCAAGCAGCGCTTTGCGAACGCGGTGCGGCGGCTTGGTTTGAATGCGCGCAATCACGGCATTCTCGATATGTCGCATTTCAAGCGTGTCGAGTTGCCCAAACCGCTTAAACCGGCTACGCCCGACACGCCTCAATTGAGTCTTTTCTGAGGGCGACCTTATTGCGAGATCGCTTTTGCGGCCTCGACCTGAGATTCGAAGTAGGTCTGGAACGACAGCGCGAGTCCCGTCATCAGGAGGAATGCGCCGATCAGCAGCGAAAAGATCACGACGAAGATGACGGTCCAGCCGGAACGGCTCTGCTGGTCGGTGTGCGCGTTGAACTGGGCGTCCCATTTTTCGTCGGGGCGCAGGCCGTAGACGATCGCCGCGAGGAAAGCCGCCAGCATCGACACGGCGCCGGGAAACGCGAGCAACCAGCCCATGATCGCGGCGCGCTCGGTGGCGGCGAGCAGCATGAAGCCAGGAATACCGATGATCGTTCCAACGAGGTGCGCCCAGCCCCACACGTCGCGCAAGCCGTACAGATAGAAGCGGTGTGCGCCGAGCGTGCCGAAGAAGAACGCGAGCGCGGCGGTAAGGGTCTTGGAGCGAAAGCGCGAGTTATGCGTAGCGACGGTGGCCATGAGCGTGAGCGACAGGATGACGGACGGCTTCGGGGGCTGCGGATCCCGCGCACAGCCGTCGCGCATTCTACGCCGGCCGCATCGCGCGCGGCACTTGTGGAGACTTATGCCGGCATTCCGCGGCGGTCCGGCGCGAAGTGCATGTGACACGGAGACGGCGGCGCAGCGTGGCATCCGCGCGACGGTGTCCTGAGAAACAGGCGAAACAGCCGTCAGCAAGGGTTTCACGGCGCTTCCACGCGGCTTGGACGGACTATCTGGAGCTGGCAAGCACGGCGTTGAGTCTCGGCTACCGCCCCGCGGCTCAGTTTATCCCGCTAAGTGTTTGTTGTGCTTTCGGTTTCCGGCTATAATCGCACGTTTCAGTAGTTTCGAACCCCGGTTTTCAAGGATTCCAGTATGGTCATCATCCGCTTGGCTCGTGGCGGCTCGAAGAAGCGCCCTTTCTACAACATCGTTGCAACCGATTCGCGTAACCGTCGTGACGGCCGCTTCATCGAGCGCGTTGGTTTCTACAACCCGGTCGCTACGAAAGGTGAGTCGCTGCGTATCGCTCAAGATCGCCTGACGTATTGGCAAGGCGTTGGCGCACAACTGTCGCCGACGGTCGAACGTCTGGTGAAGGAAGCGCAAAAGGCGCAACCGGCTGCTTAAGTGCAGTTTCACGGTACATCGACGGCTCGTGCGGCATTGGTTCTGTGCGAGTCCGAAATGTGCAGGTTTGACGTATGCAGGCTTGAGGTTCGCTGATGTCGGAGCGTGATTCGGATAGTTCAGGACGCGCTAAGGCGAAAACACAGCCTGGCGCGCGAGCGTCGTTTGGCGCGTTTGTCCGCAAGCCGGTCGAACGGCCTGCGGCGAATGCGGCAACGGCCGAAGCCGCGCAGGACATGCAGGCTGAATCGGCCGAAAGCTGGCCCGACGACGCTGTCGAAGTCGGCGCAATCGTCGATGCATACGGTCTCAAAGGCTGGGTGAAGGTGGCCGCGCATGCAAATGCCGGTCAAGGCGGCGACGCCTTGCTCAACGCCAAACGCTGGTGGCTCGAGAAGGGCCGCGAGCGCAAATCGGCGCCCCGCCTGCAGTCCAAGGTTCATGGCGACAGTATCGTTGCGCAACTCGGCGGCCTGGCCGACCGGGATGCCGCGTTCGCAATGCGCGGTCATCGCGTCTACGTGCGCCGCAGCGATTTCCCTGCGCTGGGAACCGACGAATTTTACTGGGTCGACCTGCTGGGCCTCGATGTGGTCAACGAGGCAGGCGTCGAACTCGGCAAAGTGGCAGATCTGATCGACAACGGTGCGCAGTCGGTGTTGCGCATCGAGTATCCGGCTACTGACAAAGACGGCGAGCCGGTCACCGGCGAGCGCTTGATCCCGTTCGTCGGCGTCTTCATCAAAACGGTGGATCAGGCGGCGAAGAAGATCATCGTCGACTGGGAAGCCGATTACTAAAACATTTCGCTTCACGGAGAGAGCGATGCAGTTCGATATCGTTACGCTCTTTCCTGAAATGTTTCGCGCGTTGACCGAGTGGGGTATTACGAGCCGCGCGGCGAAGCAGGAGCGATATGGGTTGCGCACGTGGAATCCGCGTGATTTCACAACCGACAACTACCGCACAATCGACGATCGCCCGTACGGCGGCGGCCCCGGCATGGTGATGCTGGCCAAACCGCTGGAAGACGCGATCGGTGCGGCGAAAGCGGCGCAGGCGGAGCAGGGCATCGGCGGCGCGCGCGTCGTGATGATGTCGCCGCAAGGCACCACGCTCAATCACGACAAGGTCATGCGCTTTGCCGCTGAGCCTGGTCTGATTTTGCTGTGCGGCCGCTACGAAGCGATCGATCAACGTCTGATCGACCGCGTCGTCGACGAAGAAGTCAGTCTCGGCGACTTCGTGCTGTCGGGTGGCGAGTTGCCGGCCATGGCGTTGATCGATGCCGTCGTGCGTCATTTGCCGGGTGTGCTGAACGACGCGCAATCGGCGGTGCAGGATAGCTTCGTCGATGGTTTGCTCGATTGCCCGCACTACACGCGTCCCGAGGAATACGACGGCGTTCGTGTACCCGATGTGCTGCTCGGCGGCCATCATGCGGAAATCGAGCAGTGGCGGCGGCGCGAAGCACTGCGCAATACGCTGGTCAAGCGGCCCGATCTGATCGTTCAGGCCAGAAAGAACAAGTTGTTGAGCCGTGCCGACGAGGCGTGGCTCACAAATCTCGCCAAGGAAGCGTCGAAGCATTGAGCTTCGCGCAACGAAGCGGGATCAGGCGGAACCGTCCATGCGTGGCCGGTTCCAGATGTGAACCCATCCTCTATCGGGGCCGTAGCCGAACGCGCGATGCGCGAGGCAGGTACGAACGCCGACAAGATGGCAACAGGAGTCAGTAATGAATCTGATTGCAAAACTCGAGCAGGAAGAAATCGAGCGCGCGCTCGCAGGCAAGACCATCCCCGAATTCGCTCCCGGCGATACGGTGATCGTGAGCGTGAACGTCGTTGAAGGTACCCGCAAGCGCGTTCAGGCTTACGAAGGCGTCGTGATCGCGAAGCGTAATCGTGGCCTCAACTCGGCGTTCATCGTCCGCAAGATTTCGTCGGGCGAAGGCGTCGAGCGTACGTTCCAAACGTATTCGCCGCTGCTGGCAAGCATCGTCGTCAAGCGTCGTGGCGATGTGCGTCGTGCAAAGCTGTACTACCTGCGCGAACGTTCGGGCAAGTCGGCTCGGATCAAAGAAAAGCTGGTGTCGAAAGACCGCGCTGCAGCTGCTCAAGAGTAAAAGCTGTAAGAAAAAGCACCCTCCACGGGTGCTTTTTTGTTTGCCAGGTCAAAATAGCGTCGTGTCCCACCAGCGCTCGTTTCGAGACTTCCATTGACCGCGCCTTCCCGTCCCTCTCGTCCCGTCTTTGATCCCGAAAGCTTGCCTGTCGAACCGGCCGATGTCGATCTGCCCGCCGTCGCGCCCGAGCGTCTGACGCCGGACAGCCTGCGCGCACGCTTCGAACAAAACGTGCCGTGGGAGCGGGAGACGCGCGAAGTGCGGTGGCGCGAAACGGGCGATCCGCGTGTCGCCGCCGTGCTGGTGGCGCTGGTCGTGCGCGATGGGGGACTGACCGTGCTGCTCACGCAGCGCACCGCGCATCTGAATGATCACGCGGGGCAGGTCAGCTTTCCCGGCGGCCGCCACGAACCCCACGACGCCACGACGACGGCAACCGCCTTGCGCGAAGCGCAGGAAGAGGTCGGCCTGGATCCTTCGCGCGTCGAAGTGCTGGGCGCGCTACCCGAGTATCTGACGGGCACGGGTTTTCGCGTGACGCCCGTCGTCGGTCTCGTGCATCCGCCGTTCACGGTTCAGGCGGACACCTTCGAGGTGGCGGAGATTTTCGAGGTCCCACTAAGCTTTTTGATGGACCCGAAGAATCACGAGGTGCGCGTGCTGAACTGGGAAGGCGGCGAGCGTCGTTTTTTTGCAATGCCGTATCCGCGCGGCGAAGTAGGCGGCGATTACTTCATCTGGGGCGCAACGGCGGGCATGTTGCGCAATTTCTATCGCTTCCTCGCTGCATGATGCATAGCCGCGCGATCGGCATGCAGTCTCGCTGCATTACGTTTGTATTGCAGCCGCTCAGCCTCATCCGACCCTGTGCTATCGTAGTGACCAATTCCGCTCATCGGACCGGATCGGCCGGCAAGAACCGCCCGGTAAGAACTCGAATAGCACGGCGTCTCGCATGACTTTTTTCTCCGTATTGTTGGCCCTCATCATCGAACAGATGCGCGCGCTGTCGCCGAACAATCCGGTGTCGGCACTCCTTCAATACCATGCGGAATCGACGGCGCACGGCTTCGATGCCGGGAAGGAGAAGCACGGCATCCTCGCGTGGCTGGTCGTCGTGCTGCCGTGGACGCTCGTCACCGGCCTGATCTATTTCGTGCTGTACGAGATTCACTTCGTGCTCGCGTTCCTGTGGAACGTCGCGGTGCTGTACTTCACGCTCGGCTTTCGCCAGTTCAGCCATTACTTCACGGACATCCATCTGTCGTTGAACAACGACGACGTGCCGCGCGCGCGTGAAATCCTCAATGAATGGACGGGCATCGATACCGTCGACATGCCCGTCAGCGAAATCGTCCGTCACACGCTGATTCATGCCGTCGTCGCATCGCATCGGCATGTGTTCGGCGTGTTCTTCTGGTTCCTGATTCCCGTCGGGCCGGCGGGCGCGGTGCTGTATCGCACGGCTGAGTATCTGGCGCGCACCTGGTCGAAGCCTGTCGACGACCGTACGGCTGCGTTCTCCACCTTCGCGCAACGCGCGTTCTTCGTGATCGACTGGATCCCGTCGCGTTTGACGTCGATGGGCTTTGCGATCGTCGGCAACTTCGAAGACGCGATCTATGCGTGGCGCAATCATGCGCGTCAATGGCCCGACCCGAACGACGGCGTGCTGCTCGCTGCGGGCAGCGGCGCATTGGGCGCGCGTCTCGCGGGCCCGCTCGCCGAGGTATCGAGCCTCGACGCGCTGGCAACGGGCGACGGCGGCCCGATGCCCGTCGGTGACGACTGCACGCCGCGCACGCTGCAATCGGCGGTGGGGCTCGTGTGGCGGGCTGTCATCCTGTGGATGATTCTGCTGCTGATGCTGACGATCGCCGTCTGGCTCGCCTGAGCGCCGAGCCATCCATTAAAGAGGCGATTCAGCCGTCCAGAGGTTCGCGCGCCGTGCCGCAATTCCAACACACGGTGAACTGCGCTTCGAGCACTTCACCGCAATGCGCGCAGCGCCAGCCGGGCGCGCCGACGGCCGGCCCGCTGCGCGCCGCATCGATCAACTTCCTCGCCAACGCTTCGTCGCGCTCGTCCATGAGCCACAACTCCGGCGCGCACTGATCCGCCGGAATTTCGCCGATGGCGCCGCTCAGATAGCGGTTATGCAATTCGCACGCGATACCCGCCGCCGCCAGCACGTTGATCCAATGCTGCCCGATCACGACGTTGGGCGCGCGCATGAGCTTCATCATGATTGCCTGTCAGCGGACGATCTGGCTCGCCTCATGTACGAGCTGCGCGTAGAGCGCATGCCGTTCCTTCGCGATGCGGCCATCGGCGACGGCTTCGAGGATCGCGCAGCCGGGTTCGTGCAGATGATGACAGTTGTAGAACCGGCAGTTGGGCAGCAGCGGCCTGAACTCGGGAAACGCGCGTTCGAGCTTGCCTTCCGTCAGATGATGCAGGCCGAATTCCTGAAAGCCCGGCGAATCGATCAACGCGCCTTCGCCACCAGGAAGCGGGTAGAGACGCGTGAACGTGGTCGTGTGACGGCCGCTGTTGAGCGCCGTCGAGATTTCGCGCGTCGCCACTTCGGCATCGGGAATCAGCAGATTGACGAGCGTCGACTTGCCCATGCCCGACTGACCCAGCAGCAGCGTCGAATGGCCTCTCAGATGCGCTTCGAACGTCTCGCGCGCGGCGTCCGGCTGCGCTTTGATCGACACTTCGAGCACGGTGTAGCCGAGCCCGCGATACCGGTCGAGCCGCTTGCGCGCGAGCGGCAGCGCGGCTTCGACGTCGATCTTGTTCAGCAGGATCAGCGGCTTCAGCTCGTTCTCTTCCGCAGAGACGAGCGCGCGCCCGAGCAGGTCTTCGCTGAAATGCGGCTCCGTGGCGAGCACGATCAGCAACTGATCGAGATTCGCGGCGAACAGCTTCGACTTGTACTGATCCGAGCGATACAGCAGATTGCGCCGTTCGCCGATCTCGACGATCACGCCCTGATCGGCCGAAGTCGACTCGTACAGCACCTGATCGCCGACGGCGATCTCGCTGCGCTTGCCGCGCGGGAAGCATTGCAGGATCGCGCTGCCGTCCTCGGGCGCGACGATGTAGTGACGTCCATGCGCGGCGATCACGAGGCCGCGCACGCGCTCCTGCGCGCGGTCGCTGGCGGCAGCGGCGCGCAGCGCTTTCGGCGAGCGGCCGCTCATGCGTGACGCAGCAGACGGTCGATCCGCTGCGAGGCGGGCGGATGCGAGTAGTAGAACGCGGTGTAGAGCGGGTCGGGCGTAAGCGTCGACGCGTTGTCTTCGTACAGCTTGACGAGCGCATTGACGAGATCCTTCGCGTCGGCCTGCGTCGCGGCGAATGCATCCGCTTCGAATTCATGCTTGCGCGAACTGAGGCTGCCCAGCGGCGTCACGAAGAACAGGAACACGGGGACGGCGAGGAAGAACAGCACGAGCGCGAGCCCGTCGTTGCTGCCCGTCATCGACGGCCGCACGCCGAGGCCCTCGAAGAACCACGTACGCTGCGCGAGCCAGCCGAGCAGCGCGAGCATCGCGAGGCTGATCAGGAACGTAACGACCATCCGCTTGATCACATGGCGGCGCTTGAAATGGCCGAGTTCATGCGCGAGCACCGCTTCGATCTCGCTGCCCGACAGGCGCGAGAGCAGCGTGTCGAAGAACACGATGCGCTTGGACGAACCGAAGCCCGTGAAATACGCGTTTCCATGTGCCGAGCGGCGGCTGCCGTCCATCACGAACAGGCCCTTGGCCGCGAAGCCGCAGCGCTTCATCAGCGCATCGATGCGCTGCACGAGCGCTTCGTCTTTCAGCGGTTCGAACTTGTTGAACATCGGCGCGATGAAGCTCGGATAGAGGATCAGCACGAGCATCTGGAACGCGACCCAGACGACCCACGTCCACCACCACCAGTACGTGCCCGCCTGATTCATCAGCCACAGCACGACGAACAGCAGCGGCAGGCCGAACGCGGCGCCGAGCAGCACGCCCTTGATGCGGTCGGCGAAAAAGATGCGCTTGGTCATCCGGTTGAAGCCGAAGCGCTGCTCGATGCCGAACTGGCGGTAATAATCGAACGGCAGGTCGATCGCGCTCGTGATCGCAATCACGGCTGCCACCAGCAGGATCTGGCCGACGTAGCCATAGCCCACCCAGTCGCCAATGGCGAAATCGAGTGCCTGCACGCCGCCCAGCAGCGTGAGCGCGATCAGCACGGCCGCGCTGACGACGATCTCGATCATCGTGAGCCGCGTGCGCTCGACCGTGTAATCGGCGGCGCGCTGGTGCGCGGACAGGGCGATCGTGCCGGCGAACTGCTGCGGCACGCTCTCACGGTGCGCCGCAACGAAGCGGATCTGGCGCGACGCGAGCCAGAGCTTCGTGCCGACCATCGCCAGCACGGCGACCACGAACAGAACGGTGAAGTAGAGAGGAGGCATCCGGGGAATCCGTAGGTTCTATGCGAGAATTATATGTTTGTTCCCGCTCGTGGGCGGGAGCGCGCCATCTTCGGCGGGCGGCGGGTGTAACGTGATCCGCTCGCGCGGTCTCAAATCAAGGTTGCCTTCAATGACTGACATTATCGAATCCGTCGATCAGCCGCTCGTGCGCAGCGACATGAATCTCGTCTGGCTGGACATGGAAATGACGGGGCTCGATCCCGACAACGACCGCATCATCGAAATCGCCGTTGTCGTGACGAATTCGACGCTCGACAGGCTGGTTGAAGGCCCTGTGCTCGCCATTCATCAGAGCGACGAAACGCTCGGCAAGATGGACGACTGGAACAAGAACACGCATGGCCGTTCCGGGCTGATCGACCGCGTGCGGGCGTCGACGGTGACGGAAGCCGACGCTACTGAACAGATCCGAGCGTTCCTTGGCCAGCACGTTCCGCCCGGCAAGTCGCCGATGTGCGGCAACTCGATCTGCCAGGACCGCCGTTTCATGGCGCGCTGGATGCCCGAACTGGAGACGTTCTTCCATTACCGTAACCTCGACGTCAGCACGCTGAAGGAACTGTGCCGCCGCTGGCAGCCCGCGATCTACAAGGGCTTCCAGAAGCGCGCGATGCACACCGCACTCGCCGACATCCACGAATCGATCGACGAACTGCGCTACTACCGCGAGCATTTCCTGATCCCGGCCGCGAGCACGCCTGTCGACGCGCCGTCGAGCGACGCTCCCGCGAAATAACGTTCAGCCTTGCCGCGGAGCGCGCACCGCGCTCTTCGGCCGGAACGCCGTCACGACGGCGGCGTTCGTCTCGATGTACGGGCCGCCGATCAGGTCGATGCAATACGGCACCGCGGCGAAAATGCCCGGCACCTTCACTTTCCCCGTTTCATCGCGCAAGCCTTCCAGCGTTTCCCTGATCGACTTCGGCTGCCCCGGCAGATTGACGATCAGCGCGGCGCGTTCGGCCGTCTCGCGGATCACCGCCACCTGGCGCGACAGGATCGCCGTCGGCACGAAGTTCAGGCTGATTTGCCGCATCTGCTCGCCGAAGCCGGGCATTTCCTTCGTTCCCGCCGCCAGCGTCGCTTCCGGCGTCACGTCGCGGCGCGCGGGACCTGTTCCGCCCGTCGTCAGCACGAGATCGCAGCCGGCTTCGTCGACCAGTTCGATCAGCGTCTTCGTGATGGTCGGCGCGTCGTCCTGGATCAGCCGAGTTTCCGTGCGAAACGGCGAGGTGAGGGCGCCGCCGAGCCATTCCTGCAGCGACGGAATGCCCTTGTCTTCATAGACGCCCGTGCTGGCGCGGTCGCTGATCGACACGAGGCCGACGATCAGCTCGTCGGGATGATTACGCACGGGATTCGTCATCGTCGTCGTCCAGATCGTCGGAATCGTTGCTGTCGGCATCGTCGTTGCCGGCGCCGTCCGCGTTCTTGATCCACTGGAACAGATCGCGGAAGTAGCGGGGCGGCTTGCCTTGCTGCGCTTCCCTCCGCGCGTTGCGGATCAGCGTGCGGCCTTCCTGCGGGTCGACGGTGGGATGCTGGCGGATAAATTCGGTCAGCGCGGCGTCGTCGGCGAGCAGTTTCTCGCGGGTGCGTTCGATCCAGTGCAGGCGCGCCGTTTCGGCCTTGTTGATGCCTTTGTACTTGTCGAGCGCTTCGCGCAACGCGGCCGTTTCGTCGTCCAGCAGGCCGCGCATCACCTTGCCGACATACTGCATCTGGCGGCGCTTGCCTTCGTGATCGGTGATGCGGCGTGCTGCGCGCACGGCGTCATCGAGCGATTCGGGCATCGGCATGCGCTTCAATGCGTCTTTGGGCAGCGCGACGAGTTCTACGCCCAGCTCCTGCAACGCGTGCATTTCGCGCTTCAGTTGCGACTTGCTGGGACGGTCATACCCGTTGTCGTCGACGACGGCAGCGGGTTCCATGGGTTGAATGCGGGTTTTGCGTGTCATGCGCGATATTGTAGCGTGCCGGGCCGCGCTGGCTGGGCGAGGTGCGGTCCGCGAAGCACATGCGCGGGAGGCACATGCGAATGCCAGGTACGCTAGCGTAGAGCTTGCTATGATCGCGGGATACGTCGGCGCACAGGCCGGCTGAACACAGCGCTGGCAACGACGAACTCTCGCGGGCTTCGGCCCGGACGGCACCGCAACTCAGGACGGCAAACGACAATGGCAGCAGACACGGAAGCCCGGCAACGATTTTTCCCGCATACGCAGGATGAACTGAAGGAAATCGCCTCCGACATTCTTCGTCACGCAAAGTCGCTCGGCGCAAGCGACGCGGCAACCGAGATTTCGGAAGGCGACGGCCTGTCCGTCTCAGTGCGTCGCGGCGAAGTCGAAACGATCGAGCACAACCGCGACAAGATGGTCGGCGTGACGGTGTTCATCGGCAACAAGCGCGGCAATGCGAGTACCTCTGACTTTTCGTCCGAAGCGCTGAAGGACACCGTGATGGCCGCGTACAACATCGCGCGCTTCACGGCCGAGGACGACTGTGCGGGCCTCGCGGAAGAAGAGCTGCTCGAAAAGGATCCGCGCGACCTCGACCTGTATCACCCGTGGAATCTGGACGCGGACGAAGCGGTCGAACTCGCGCGCCGTGCGGAAGACGCGGCCTTCGCCGTGAGCCCGCAGATCAAGAACTCGGAAGGCGCGAGTGTGTCGGCGCAGCATTCGCAGTTCGTGCTCGGCACGTCGCGCGGTTTTCTCTCGGGCTATCCGTATTCGCGTCATTACGTGGCGTGCGCGCCGATCGCGGGCAGTGCGCGCAACATGCAGCGCGACGACTGGTACACGTCGAAGCGCAGCGCAGGCGAGCTCGCCGATCCCGAAGCCGTCGGCCGCTATGCCGCGGAGCGCGCGCTGGCGCGCATGGGTGCGCGTGGACTCGATACGCGCAAGGTGCCGGTGCTGTTCGAGGCGCCGCTCGCGGCGGGACTGCTCGGCGCGTTCGTGCAGGCGACGAGCGGCGGCGCGCTGTATCGCAAGACGACGTTCCTGGTTGATAGCCTTGGCAAGCCGGTATTTGCGCCGCATGTGCAGGTCGTAGAAGATCCGCACGTGCCGCGCGCCATGGGCAGTGCGCCGTTCGACGAAGAGGGCGTGCGGACGAAGCAGCGTTCTGTCGTGAAAGATGGCGTCGTCGAAGGGTATTTTCTGTCGACGTATTCGGCGCGCAAGCTCGGTATGCCGACGACTGGTAACGCGGGTGGTTCGCATAATCTGTCACTGCGGAGTTCGTTGACGCAGGCGTCTGATGACTTCGAGGAGATGTTGCGCAAGCTTGGGACGGGGTTGCTGCTCACCGAGCTGATGGGGCAGGGCGTCAACTACGTGACGGGTGACTATTCGCGCGGCGCGTCAGGGTTCTGGGTCGAGAATGGGAAGATTCAGTATCCCGTTGAAGAGATCACTGTCGCCAGTACGCTGCAGGAGATGTTCCGGCATGTCGTCGCTATTGGAGCGGACACGATTGTCCGCGGGACTAAGCAGACTGGCTCTGTTTTGATTGAGCGGATGACTGTTGCAGGGCAGTGATGGTTTTTTTGGCCTGCGGCCGGGTGGGTTTTTGGTTGGCTTGTCGCTGGGTTTTGTGATTTTTTTGCTTCTGCGCTGGCATCCGCGTTTTGCCTTCGTGCTTCAAGCGTCGCCCCTGTGCGGGGCGGCACCTACTTTTCTTTGCCGCCGCAAAGAAAAGTAGGCAAAAGAAAGCGGCTAACACCGCCAACATTTCTTCTTGCCTGAGGGCCCCCAAAGGGTCTTGCGCTTCACACGGCAGCATTTCTGTTCGCGTTCGTTGCCAACGCTTCGAATGATCGCCTCACCCACTTCAAACACCCGAACAAGAACTAGCGGCAGCGAATGGTTTGCGCCGCCCAGGTGGCAAACTGTGTGTAGGTTGTCGTGTCGTATAGCCTGGCGCTCGTACATGGTGGAACGCGTGCGCTATCGGTCCGGAGTGAGGCGTGTGTGGCGCTACGGCCTACACACAGTTTGCCACCTGGGCGGCAGTGGAATATCAGGCACGGCGTGCTGCGACGCGGGCGTGCGCGGCGGGTGAGGCGTCAATTCAAAGCGTTGGCAACAAACATGGGTCACGTGGTTGCCGTGCGAAGCGTGGGACCGGTTGGGGGCCCTCAGGCAAGCACTAGAACTGGCGGTGTTAGCCGCTTTCTTTTGCCTACTTTTCTTTGCGGCGGCAAAGAAAAGTAGGTGCCGCCCCGCACAGGGGCAACGCTTGGAGCACGAAGGCAAAGCGCGGATGCCAGCGCAGAAGCAAAAAAACCAAAACGCCCGCGCCGCGAAGGCGCCACCGCGGCTGCCAGCGCAGAGACAAGAAAAGCCAACCACTAACCCGCGAACGCGCACAAAACCAAACAGCGTCGCAGACAAAAAAAACCTACCGCGCTCCGCGCCGATAAGTCACAAACGCATACTCAAAATCATTCGGCTCTTTAGCCCGATGCGTCTCGCGAGAAACCTCATCCCACACTGCCGGATCAGGCGCCGGAAACCTGGCATCACCGTCAAAGTCGGCATGAATCTCAGTAACGATCATCTTATCCGCGCGTCGCGCCCCTTCCTCATACAACTGCGCGCCGCCGATCAAAAACGCCTCCGCCGCCCCATCGCGCTCAGCGAGCGCCAACGCATCATCGAGATTAGTAACGGTATCGCACCCGTCGAAACGTCTCTGAGCATCCCGCGTCACAACAATATTGCGCCGCCCAGGCAGCACCCGCCCAATCGATTCATGCGTCTTGCGCCCCATGACAATAGGCGCGCCCATCGTCGTGCGTTTGAAGAACGCGAGATCTTCGGGCAGTCGCCAGGGCAACTGGTTATCACGGCCGATCACGCCATTGCGGGCGCGAGCGACGATCAGGGTCAGCGTCGTCATGCGAAGAGTGAAGCGGATAGAAAGCGGAAGCCGATTCTACCCGACCGCGCGCCGTCCGCCAGAATGCGCGTCACTCAAGCACACCGGCGTCTGTCGACGCGAACCGCGAAGCCACACCGGCAAACAAACAAAAACCGTCACTCGCGCGATTCGTGATCGCCCCCATACGCGCCCTTGCCATCTCCCTTCTCATCGCCCTTGAAACCCGCCTTTTCGTCGGTCGACGCATCCCGCAACCCATGCGTACCCATCAGCCGATACAACGTCACACGCGAAATCCCAAGATCCGTGGCCGCCTCGTTGAGCCGGTGCCGGTGCCGCAGCAGCGCGACTTCGATCGCACGCTTCTCGGCGGCCTCGCGCGCCTGCGCAAGACTCATCGTCTGTTGCTCGCTGAAGTGCGCGAGGTCGAGATCCGCGGCGGAAATCAGCTTGTTCTCCGCCATCACGATCGCGCGGCGCACCCGGTTGATCAGCTCGCGTACGTTGCCCGGCCAGTGGTAGTTGTACATCGCCTCGATCGCCGAGGGCGTGAAGCCGCGAATCTTGCGCGCATTGTCCGTCTTGAACTTGCCGAGTATGTGATGCGCAAGCAGTTCGATGTCCTTGCCCCGTGTGCGCAGCGGCGGCTCGTCGACGCGCAGCACACACAGCCGGTGAAACAGATCCTGACGGAAGCGCCCGTCACCCATCGCGCCTTCCAGATCGACGTGCGTCGCCGAGATGATGCGCACATCGACGGTAATCGATTCATGGCCGCCCAGCCGCTCGATCTTGCCTTCCTGCAGGAAGCGCAACAGGCTCGCCTGGCTCTCCATTGGCAGATCGCCGATTTCATCGAGAAACAGCGTGCCGCCGTTGGCCGATTCGACGCGTCCGATCTTGCGTTGGTTCGCGCCCGTGAACGCGCCGCGCTCGTAACCAAACAACTCCGACTGCAGCAGATGATGCGGAATCGCGCCGCAATTGATCGGCACGAACGGCGCCTTGCGGCGCGGCGAGCGCTCGTGGATCGCGAGCGCCGTCAGTTCCTTGCCCGTGCCCGATTCGCCCGAGATGAACACGCTCGCGTCGGTGTTCGCGACCTTGCGGATCGTGCGGAACAGCTGCTGCATCGCTTCGCAGGTGCCGACCATCTCGTCATCGCTCGCGCCCGTCGTGTCGGGTGGAAAATCGGCGTCGCACAGATTGACCATGCCGTACGCGTGACCGACCAGATAGTCGATCGTCGCGTTCGCCACGGGAATCTTCACGTAGTCGAAACAGTAATGGCGGATCAGCCGCCGCACGGCCGGGTCCGCGAGCCGTTCGGGATTCGCCAGCGCGATCCAGCCGACCTGCTGCGCGCGCAAGCTCGCCTCCAGGCCGGGCAGATCGCGTACGGCAAAGCTCGCCATGTCGACGATTCCCGCGCACATCGTCGCGGGCTTCACGAGCCGGCCGATCTCATGCGCCGAGCGCGCAACCAGCACGCTCCAGCCGCGGCTCTTCAGATGCTCGACGAGCGCGTCGTCGGGCGTGCGGGCGGCGTACAGCAGGATCCGCGCGCCGGGATCGGGCGCGGCGCCGCGCGGCGCGTCGACGGCCACGGGATGCGCCGCGGGCGTGTCGCTCCCGCGTGACACGGCAAGACGCAACCCGGATCCGGCGAGCGGGGGAACGGAGCTCAGATGAGAAGTTTCGCGCACGATCTGCCTCGTATCGGTGTCACGTCAAAAGGTATAGGGGAAGCGCATGCCGATCACATAGTTCGGCGCGTCGGGCGTCATGCCGATCGATACCGAACCGTTGATCGTCAGATGCTTGTTCACTACGTGGTTCAGGCCAAAATTCATCACGGCTGCCGTCGTCTCGCTGCCCGGCACATTCACGTAATCGCCGCCGGGCGCCTTCGTTTTCGACGCGGGCTGCAGCGCGAGCGTGTACGAGATGCTGGCGGAGTCCTTGTCGGAGAACGCAAGCGCGACGCCCGCGCCGAGCTGGAAGATATCGCCGAGCTTCACGGTCGCGGGCTGCGTCTGCCCGGCGATCGATGAAATATCCGAGAATGAGCGCGCGATGTTATACGTGTAAGACAGGCTGCCGAACAGCACGACGGGGTCATAGGTCTTCAGCACTGACAGGCCCGCCGTCACGTTCCAGAAGCCCGTGCCCGTTGGCAGTTTCGACGGTGCGACGAGGTTCGTGTTGTCCGGCTCGAGTTGCACGACCTTGATGCCGAACGGCGAGGTGCCCGTCGGCGCTTTCACGCGCAGGCTGCCGACCACGTCGGGGATGCTGTTGGTCTCCTTCAGGATCTGATAGTAGAACCCGAAGTTCATGTCGCCCATCGCGTGCGAGTTGACGGACGCGTCGGACAGCGTATTCGCCGCGCCGCCCGCGCCGCCGACGATGAACTGGCTGTGCCGGTAGACATACGGCACGTCGACGTCGACGCTGATGCGGTCCGTGAGGCCGTAGCGCACGTCGAGATCAGCCATCACCTGGTGCGACTTGGTCTGGCCCAGGTTGATGTTGCCGAGGAAGATCGCGTCGAGCGCGAGGAAGCCCGACAGCTGCAGCTGCCGGCGGTCGTAGTAGGTATCGCTGATGCCCCAGTCCAGCGTCAGCTTGTGATCGAAGAGCGGCGCGTGCTCGCGCTGCACGACGGCTTCCTCGGCCTGCGTGCGCACCGGCTCGGCGGCTTTCTGCGTCTGGCCGACGGCGCCTTCCGGCATGCCGGGGCCGCTCGCCTGCGCGTTGGGATTGCTGGTGCCGGGCGAGCCCGCCGACGTCGAGCCTTCCGGCGCGGGCGGATTGACGGGCACACCCGTCGCGGTGCCCGTCGCGTTGCCCGGCGCGGGCGCGCCCGGCGTCACCTGGGCGAGCGGCGGCAACGGCATCGGCAGGCCGTCCGCGCCCGGCTGCTCGGCAACGGCCTCGCTGCCGGCGGGCGCGCCATAGCCAGGCGCACCGCGGCCGCGCTGCGACATTTCCAGATTCGTGACCTGCCGTTCGAGCGAGTGAATCTGCCGCTGCTGCTCGTCGACGACGCGCATCAGCGTGTTGAGCCGCTCTTCGAGCGACTGGTTGTTGATGGCTTGTGCGGAAACCCCCTGCGACAGCGCGAACAGCATCGCAGCAGCAGGAATAGCCGCGAGTCGGACTCGCGGCTTCCTGTCTGTTGTATCAATCATCATTATTCTTCCCCCGGTGAATCTGGCAGCACTTGGCTGGTTCTTATGCTTTGTGCCGCCGCTTTCTGTACGACTTCTCCTCCTGATGACGCCTGTTCGGCGGGTGGCGGCCCGCCCTATCTCCTTGCATTTACCGCGTTTTGCAGGGCTTGTAGTACGCCGGCCTGGCGCAGCATCGAGGACGACATGGGCGTCGTCTGCAACGAGAGCTGCAACTGGTTGGCGACTTGCTGGTTATTGCCTGCAATCTGCAGTAGTTGGGCAATCGCGCCGGCCTGTTGCGCGTTGCTGGGTGCAATGGTTTGCGATGCGATGCCGGCAGGCGTCTGCAGCGCGACCGTCACGCCGCCGTTGCCGAACGAGATGCCCGCCTTGACGTTGCCCGCCGGGTTCGATGCCGCGGCGCTCTGCGCATTCGTGCCGCCTGCCAGCAGTTGCGGATTGTTGTTGAAGTCGATCGTCGCCGTGTTGAAGCCGGCGTTGCGATCGCCCGCCACCTGCGTGACCTGCGATACGCCGTTGACCGCGATGCGTTGTCCGCCGATCGTCTGGGCATTCGGGTCTGCGCCCGGATTGCCGCGGCCGTCGGTGACGCGCGCGAGCGTGTTGACGTTGGCCGTCAGCGCGTTCGCCGCATCGCGTGCAACGGAGAGGCTGCCTTGCGCGAGCGCGTTCGCGCCGTTCGGCAACTGCCATTGCGAAAGTACGTTCAATACGAAACCGGAGATCATTTGTCCGCCCGCGCCTTTTCCGGTCTGCTGGGCGAGCACATCATCCCCGACGCTTTGCCACTGGATCGCCGCCGGCGCCACGTCGCGGGACGTCGAAACGTCTGCGGCGAAAGCGCTGGTTGCGAGGCCGCAAGCCGTCGCGATCAATGTCGCGAAACAGGTGCGGCCGGGCTGGTTGAGGTAGTGCTTCATGGGTGAGTCAGAACAGGTCTGCCTTGATCAAGCCGTATTCGACAAAGGGAGTCGCGGCCGTGCCGTTGGCGAGCGCGCGCTCGCGCAGCCGCAAGGCCAGCGATTCGTTGTCCTGCAACAGCGGGGAATCCTCCCTGAAAGGTTTCCCGACGACTGCGAATACGAGGCCATTCCATGTCTTCGCGAAGTCTTCCTCGAGCAATATCCGGTTGCCGAGAGCGGGATCCGCGATGAAGATGCGACCGTCCTGCGCGTGCTTGACGATCACGAAATGCTCATAGCCGTCGAGGTTCATCAGAACCATGACGGGCACCTGGAGGTGATACAGCGCGTCCGTGTTTACGCGGAATCCGCGGCCCCGCAGCCCGATCGTCTCGACGAACTTCTTCATGTCGAGCATCGAAAAGCCGTTCTTGACCACTACCTCCGGCGTCGAGAAAACCATCATCCGGCGGATCAGGTCCGTTTCGGGGATGTCGATGCCGTAGCCGTACTTGAGGAGGGTTGCGAGCGCCGCCGCACCGCAGCTGTAATCGAACTGCTGGCTGACGATGTGGCGGTAACGCAGGTCCCTCATCGAGTGCACCGTTTTGGTAAGCGGAATACCTGCGAGGGTAGACGTGTCGACGCTCGCCTGTGCGTTCACTCGCGCACACAACGTGCAAGTAACGAGCGCAACGGCAGTTGCGGCGAGTCGTAACGCCGGGAACCGGTCAAACCCGGACATGCTGGTCTCCTGCCAAGTCGCGCCGGCAGCTGCATTGGCCGCCGGCGCATCCCGTATGGCTGCCTGTTTCAGCTGCCTTTCTTAGCGGCTGGTGTTCATCGAAGCGATCGCGAGCCCGTTGTGCTGCACGTTGCCCGCGCCGCCCGCGATGTTCACGCCGATGTTGCCCGTCGCGTGGCTGAGCGCGCCTGCGCCGAGCGTCGCCGTGCCTTCGAACGAGCCACGGAAGTCCACACCCGCCGTTTGCGACGATTCATCCGTCGCCACCATCGCCGCGCTGCCGTGGCTGCGCGACACCGTCGACGTCGAGGCAGCCATGCTGTTGTTCTGCACGTTGCTGATGCCCGACGCGACGTTCACGCCGACGTTGCCCGACGCGTACTGCAGCGAGCCGTCGCCGACCGAGGCGTTCACGTTGAAGTTGTTGATGCTGGCCTTGCCTCCCGAGCTCTGGTTGTTGAAGACCTGGGCGTTGCCGAACACGTTGCCGGCATCGACGGAAGCGAGCGCTGCGTCGTTGCTCTGCGCGTTGTTGATGCCTTCCGCGATGTTGACGCCGATGTTGCCGCTCACGTTCTGCGCGGCGTTGCTGCCCGTCGTCGCCGTCAGGTTGCCCGCCTTCTGCGTGTTGATGTGCTGCGTGACCGAGCCATACACGTCGACGTCCGTCTTCGAGACCGACGAGCTGAATCCCCACTGCGCAGCGACGCTGTCGTGCGTCTTCGATTTCTCGACTTCGTAGCCGCTCGACTGCTCGCCGTAGGCCCTATAGCCGGAGCCCTGGTTGGCCTTGTAACCCCACACCTTGCCCTGGCCCGAGGCTTCGACTGCGCCGAACGCGCCGCCGACCTGCTCGCTGTTGCTGTAGCTCGATTCCTTGTAGCCAGCGGACAGGCCGCCAGAAATGCTCGTATGGCCCGAGGCGCTGCCTGTCCACGGGTTGTAGTGCGAAGCGGTTTCATAGCTGGTGCTTGCGTGTCCGCCCGCCGAGATGTGGCCGCCGGCGTTCTGGCTTTCATGGCTGAAGCTGCCGCCGATGGCCGCTGCCTGCGCGCTGAACTCGAAGCCGCCGCCCTTGACCGAGCTGCTCTGGTTGCCATACGCGTAGCCCGACGAAGACTGATGGCCCTGCGCGCGATACGACTCGGACGAGTGCGAGGTCGACAGCGAAGCCCATGCGTTGCCGCCGCCGTTGATCGACTTGTAGCTGTTGTCGATCCGCGTCGTGATGGAGCCGGAGGTGTACGACTGCGCGTTCGGGCTGAGCGAGGCGTGCGCGTAGGCACGCTGCGTGTTGTTGACGACGGCGCCCGCCGTGCTGGAGACGCTGACGCAGCCGAACAGCGTGACGAATCCTTCGATCCCGACGGCTTCTCCGACCAGCGTCGCATTGAAGATGAACGGGTTCTTCAGCGGACTCGCGAAGGCGCTGGTGGAAGCGGCTGCGAGGACGGCTGCTGCAATGAGTGTGCGCTTCATGGTTTCGCTCCGATACTAGTTGTGGTCAGTTAGAAAAGAGTGCCCGCCGGGGGACGGAGCACAAAACTGTTCGCCGTGGCGTTACCGGCTCCGGCAGTCTGGTTGATCTGCACGATTCCATTGACGTTCTTGAAGGCATCGCTGGAAATGCTGGCCTCGCGGACGCCTTGTGGTGCGACCGCTCGACTCTGACCGCCGTTATTCGCGGCCGTCGCGGATAGCACCCCATCCGAGACGGTCTCGACCCCAGGCGCCGCAGTGCCGAGCAGCACACTGTTGCGCTGGAGATTCCCTGCGCCCGCAGACTGGTTCACCATCACCGCTCCGGACGAATTCGAAAACGCGTTGCCTTCGATCGACGCGCGCGCGCTCGGCACCCGCGCCCGCGCGGTGGCGCTCTGCATGCTCGCGTTGTCGTTCGCGACGGCGTCGCCGTTGGTGATCGTCAGCTGGTTGGTCTGCGCGTTGTTCAGGCCCGCGGCCTGGTTTACCGTGATCGCGCCCGTCGCGCTGACGGCGGCGCCCGTGGCGATGCTCGCGTCGCCGCTCACGCGTCCCACCTGCTGCGCGTACGACGGTTGCGCGGCGACCAGGGCGAGCGTTGCGAGCAGCGGAATCGGGCGAAGTAGTGTGTTCATTTGCCGAGGCCTCCAAGCGCGCCGCCGAGCGCGGTCGACAGCGGCGCAAGCGCGCCCGTCACCGACGCCGAAATGTTGCCGCCGACGCCCGGCGCCGGCTGGCCGATGCCGCCCGAGTTGAGCGCGACGTTGTTGTTCGTGGTGTTGCCCGTGAGGATGCGCGTGACGGCCTGCAGCCCGGCGCCGCCCGCGACGTTTCTGTCGAGGCCCGTCGACCCGTGCGCGTTGGTCAGGTCGGCATCCGACGCGACTTGCGCCATCGTCGGGTTGAAGGTGGTGGCGGGGAAGGTCGAGACGCGCGCGCTGATCGGGTCCTGATCTTTCGGCACGGGCGCATAGGCGATGCGCGGGGTGATTTCGCGCTGAACGATGATGTCGCCCGGGTTCGCGGCCTGTGCGAAGGCCGCGCCTGCGAAGCCGGCGGCGCACAGACCGGCGATGACGGCCAGCCGTGTCGCGAGCCGTGGCGCGCCAGTCGTGCTACCTGCACCCATTGCGCGGCGGCACAGCATCCCCCATGAAGCGATCATTTTGTATGTCCCCGACTATCCATTTGGAGTGCGAAACAGTCTGCACTGGTCTCTTTTGCGTGCGACGTCGTGTTGCTGTGCTACTTCCGCTGGTAGTTCGCTACGTTACCTTGCGCGGTGCGCGCGGCATCGATGGGAATAGGCAGCGGCGACGGTGGCGCGATTTCGTCCCACAGCGTCACGGCCGCGCCGCGCATCAGCTGCGGCGTCGCCGCGACCATCACCATGCCCGCCGCGCCGCCGCGCTGGCGCGCCAGCACCTGGTCGTCAAGCGCGAAGTCGCTCATCGCCGCGCTGTCGGCCGGTACGTTCGTGAACTGCGGGCCAGTCGAGTCGACTCCGGTAGCAATATCTACGCCGGTCGTTGTGTCCGCGGTCGCGTTCGATGTTTCATCCGCGGCGACTTCCGTTGCCTGTTGCGCGGAGGTCGCCATCGTCACGTTTGTCGCATCCGTGAAGGATTCCTGCGCGTATACATTGGCTGCACCGGCTGACATTGACGACAGCGCAAGTGCAACGCACACGGCGACGCCGGCAGGCAGCAGTGAAATGTGGTTCGAGTCGATGCGGAAAACGAGTCGCATGATGTCTCTCCTTGGTACGGGACATTTAGCGAAACGTGTGCCATCTGTCGCAATCCATTGATGCAATTGGACGTGGCGAAATGGTGCGGGTGTCCGTCGAGTAAAATCGGACGTAAACGTTTCAGGTCTGAAACCTGGACCAGAAAACACGCGGATTTCAAATCCATGCGTTAAGCGCGAGCTATGCGTAGTACGTTGATAAAAAAGTATGGTGAATGCGCTTCCACCGTTTTAATCGGTCCCCAATGAGCATGCTGATGAACCGCAAACCCTTACCGGGCAAGGCTGAACGATTTAATTCGCATATTTGTTTTCGACGGCTCGCGCGTATAGTAAGCTCTCAACCACAGCACACGTTTTTAAAAAAGCCCACTACTGGGCCGTTTCAATACACGCGCCGTTTTTCGGGGATCAGCTGTCCGTACGGAATGGAATGGCCGTTCGGTTTTCGCTGTTTGCGAATCCCGTGCGAATAGGCGTGCCTCTAAGCTAAATCCAGATCAGCACATGCCGTCATCCTTAACGTTCGTTGACGAGAGGATCTGAATAATGGAATCCGCCACGCGGCAACTGATTTACGTATCAAGAGATCCCAGCGCGGAGTTGAACACGCGTTTTCATGAGCGCGGGTGGCATGTCGAGGTTGTCGGTTCGGCACGCGATGCCCGCCGCGCCGTACGCTCGGGGATGGCGGCGGGTGGTCTGCTCGATCTGTCGAGCTGTTTCCAGCAGCATGAAATCGCGGCGTTTGAATCGTGTTTGACCATGCCGAATGTCGGCTGGGTCGCAACCACCATGGCAGGCCAGTTGCAGGACGCCGCATTGCGCCGGCTCGTGCGCGACTATTGTTTCGATTACGTTACCGTGCCTTATTCGGGCGACCGGATCGTCGATTCGGTGGGTCACGCATATGGCATGGTTTCGCTTGGCGAGCCAGCGTCCAATGACGCGTCGCAAGGCGGCACGGAAGGCGAAATGGTCGGTTCGTGCGATGCGATGCTCGCGCTGTTCCGCTCGATTCGCAAGGTCGCGATGACCGACGCGCCCGTCTTCATTTCCGGCGAATCGGGCACCGGCAAGGAGCTCACGGCCGTTGCCATTCACGAGCGTTCGTCGCGCCGCAACGCACCGTTCATCCCCATCAACTGCGGCGCGATTCCGCCGCATCTCCTGCAATCGGAGCTGTTCGGCTACGAGCGCGGCGCGTTCACGGGTGCGAACCAGCGCAAGATCGGGCGCGTCGAAGCGGCGAACGGCGGCACGCTGTTCCTCGATGAAATCGGCGACCTGCCGCTCGAAAGCCAGGCGAGCCTGCTGCGCTTCCTGCAGGAGCGCAAGGTCGAGCGCCTCGGCGGACATGGTTCGATCGAAGTGGACGTGCGGATCATTTCTGCGACGCACGTCGACATGAACACGGCGATGATCGAAGGGCGGTTCCGCTCGGACCTGTATCACCGGCTGTGCGTGCTGCAGATCGACGAGCCGCCGCTGCGCGCGCGCGGCAAGGACATCGAGCTGCTCGCGCGGCATATGCTCGAACGTTTCAGGAAAGATGCGAGCCGCCGGCTGCGCGGCTTCGCGCCCGATGCAATTGCTGCGCTCCACAACTACAGCTGGCCGGGCAACGTGCGCGAGCTGATCAACCGCGTGCGGCGCGCGATCGTGATGTCGGAAGGGCGGGCGATCACGGCGCGCGATCTCGAACTGGCCGAGTACGTCGAAATCGTACCCGTGTCCCTTGCGCAGGCGCGCGAGGCCGCCGAGCGGCAGGCGATCGAACTGGCGTTGCTGCGTCATCGGGGCCGTCTGGGCGATGCCGCGCAGGAGCTGGGTATTTCGCGCGTCACGCTGTACCGGTTGTTGTGCTCGCACGGCATGCGGCATATGGAAAGCGAGCCGCTCGCGCCGCACGCGGAGATGCCGTCGACGATGCCGCATCTTTAAGCGCCGGCCTCGCGGATAACGGGCTGGTGTAGGGGCAAAAAGCCCGGTCAATTGACCGGGCTTTTTTGTTTGCGAAGCGTCGGTTTCTGAATGCCGCGTTCTGCCGTGCATGAAGCGTTCAGATTTGCGATGGTTGCATTTGCGACCGTTCTGCCCGGCGCTATCAGCGCGTTCACGTGGGTTCGCCCGGCTTGCTAGAATCGGGTTTTTCCCAGAAACGGTCGGCGCGCCCGCGTCCTGCCGAAGGAACCCGCATGAAACAATACCTCGACCTCGTCCGCACGATCCTCGATACCGGCAGCTGGCAGGAAAACCGCACCGGAATCCGCACGATCAGCATGCCGGGGGCGATGTTGCGCTTCGATCTGCAGCAGGGTTTCCCCGCCGTGACGACGAAGAAACTGGCGTTCAAGTCGGCGCTCGGCGAGCTGATCGGCTTTCTGCGCGCGTCGCGCAGTGCCGCCGATTTCCGCGCGCTCGGCTGCAAGGTCTGGGACGGGAACGCGAACGAAAACGCTCAGTGGCTCGCCAATCCTTACCGGCAAGGGCTGGACGACCTCGGCGGCGTGTACGGCGTGCAGTGGCGCAAGTGGCCCGCCTACAAGGTGCTCGACGCGGCGGCGAGCGCGCAGCTGGAAGACGCGGCGTCGCGCGGTTATGCGCCCGTTACCGAGTTCGAGGAAGACGGCGTGCAGAAGGTGCTGCTGTACAAGGCGATCGACCAGATTCGCCAGTGTCTCGACACGATCATGAAAAACCCGTCCGACCGTCGAATTTTGTTTCATGCGTGGAATCCGGCCGTGCTCGAGGAAATCGCGCTGCCGGCTTGCCATCTGCTGTATCAGTTCCTGCCGAACGTCGCGAAGCGCGAAATTTCGCTGTGCCTCTATATCCGCAGTAACGACGTCGGGCTCGGCACGCCGTTCAACCTGACGGAAGGGGCGACGCTGCTGCACCTCGTCGGCCGGCTGACGGGTTATACACCGCGCTGGTTCACGTACTTCATCGGCGATGCGCATATCTACGAGAATCAGCTCGACATGTTGCAGCAGCAACTGATGCGCGATCCGTACGAAAGCCCGCAGCTCGCGATTTCGGAGCGCGTGCCCGAGTATGCAAAGACGGGCGTCTATGAGCCTGAATGGCTGGAGAAGATCGAGCCGTCCGATTTCTCGCTGGTCGGCTACCGCCACCATGAACCGCTGACGGCGCCGATGGCGATCTGATCCGTAGACGGTTTTTCTTCGACTTGAACGAGAAACGCCCGCCGCGATTCGCGGCGGGCGTTTCTGTTTGTGGCGTGATGCCGGTTCTTACCCGCGATGATGCTCGTCGTGTCCGCCACCCGTCGTGCGCTGGTCCTGATGCGGCTGAGGCTGAGGCTGGGGCTGGGGTTGCGGATGCGGCTGTTGCACCTGCTGCGGCGCCGGACGAGGTTGCGGCTGTGGCTGCGGATGAGACTCCGGACGCGGCTGAGGTTGCGGCTGCGGATGGAATTCCTGGCGAGCCTGCTGCTGTGGTTGCTGCGGCTGCGGATGAAACTCCGGACGCGGTTGAGGTTGCGGCTGCGGCCGGATTTCCTGACGCGCCTGCTGCTGCGGCTGCTGCGGTTGCGGACGAACCTCCGGACGCGGCTGAGGTTGGGCCTGCGGATGGAATTCCTGACGCGCCTGCTGCTGCGGTTGCGGATGCATGTCGGCTCGCGGCTGCTGTTGGACCTGCGGTTGCTGGACCTGCGGCTGCGGATGCATCTCCGGACGCGGTTGCGCCTGAGCCTGCTGCATCGGTGCGGGTTGCCCGCGCTGATCCTGGCCATGCGGCGGCTGTCCTTGTACGACGCCGCCGCCGAAACCATTCCCCGATCTCTGCGCTGACTCACGCTGCTGCTGCGCGACCTGACCCGGCTGTGACATAGGCGGACGCTGTCCAGGCGTCTGTGCCGCGCCTGACTGCTGCGGATTGCCGTGTTGCTGTGCCATCGGTGCATGGTGCTGTGTCCACGCGGGTTCACGCTGCTGACCCGCGCCCATATCGGGCCGTTGCGCATTTCCGGGCTGACCCGGCTGTTGCGGCATGCCGTTCATCGGGCGGCCACTCGCAAATTGCGGCGGACGCGGTACGCCGTTCCCCGGCTGCGTAGGCATGGCGTGCGGTTGGCCATTGCCCTGCGCCTCGCCGCCACCCGGCCGCTGGCCATTCGGCGCGCCCGCGATCTGTCCGGGTACGAACCCGTGCCCCGGCATCCCTTGCTTCTGCCCATTGCCCTGCGGAGCGCCGCCGCCGGGCCGCTGAGCGCCCGGACCACCTGCCATCGGCGCACCCGGCATCGCGCCGGGCATCTGCCCCGGCGCATGCGAGCGCACGACACGAACATTCGCGACCGGCCCATTCCCGCCGACCGTCTGCGCGCCGAAGCGCGCCGGCACCGATGTATGAACGATCGGCTCGCCCGCGCCCGGCACGCGTCCGTGACCGCCTTGTGCAAAATTCTGCGCGAGCCGGTCATGAAACGCAGCCGGGACACCCGGATTGCGCGTACCAACGACAGGCCGCGCCATCACATTCGCAGGCGGCCGATAAGCGGCGTTGCGCGTGCCCGGCCCGAAACTCTGCCTGACGGGCGCAATGCCCGGCGCGCCCGCATTGAAACGCGCGTTGCGCCATTGCGCGGGATCGGCGCGATGCGCGAAGCGGTTGGTCGGCTGTCCGTGGACGAACGCTGTCGCGGGCATCGCCGTCACGGCGCCCGGCGCGCGATAGTTGATGTACGTGTTGTGGGTGTTGTTATGGATATCCACGCGGTTGTTGACGATGACCGTGTTGTTCACGCGCTCGTAATAGCGCGGGCTCCAGTCATGATCGCGGCCCCAGTGCGGATGCCACGGCTCGCCGGGTCCGAGCGCGAACCACGCGAGACCAGCCGCCGCCACACCTCCGACAGCGAGGTTCACGCCCCAGTCACTGCCGCCGCCATCGCCATCTCCGA
The DNA here is from genome assembly GCF_002902965.1 of Paraburkholderia hospita. GTDB lineage: Bacteria > Pseudomonadota > Gammaproteobacteria > Burkholderiales > Burkholderiaceae > Paraburkholderia > Paraburkholderia hospita. Next base: position 980,192 of record NZ_CP026105.1, read on the forward strand.
CAAAGGCGACGAGGGCCGGCGCATACACGGGCGGTTCGCTGACGGCGGCCTGTCCCGGCACCCACGCCCACGAATCGTCGACATAGGCCCAACGGCCGTAGTGATACGGCGCGAAGCCCCACGGCGCGTCGTCGACCCATGTCCAGCCCCATGGCGCCTGCCAGGCCCAGTGGCCGTCGCGATACGGCGCCCAGCCGGCGGGCTCCTGATTCGGTGTCCACACGTGCCCGTACTGCGGCGTGCTCCGCCACGTGCCGTTCGCATCGAGATCCTGATAGCCGGGCATCTCGCGCGATACATAGCGCGCCGACACCGAGCGCTCCTCGGCGGCATCGCGGCTCGCTGCCCATTGATCGAACGGATCGGCCCCGGGCGCGCCGCTCGCGGCCGCCTGCTGCAGGCTCGTACCCGTGAACGTGACCTGCTGCCCGGCACCGACGGGCACCTGGCCGTTGTCGCCGTACACGGTCGCGCTGCCGCTGCGCACCGTGACGGTGGTGCTGCTGCCATCGGGGGCGACGTCGACACGGTAGTCGCCGGGGCCGTTCACGCCCAACGCGAGGTTCGGTGTGTCGATCTCATACGACGAGCCGGGCGTGATCGCGCGCACGCGGGTCGACAGCGTGCCTTGCGCGACTTTCAGCTGCGCGCTGTTGTCGTCGAGGTTGAGGATGTCGAGACTGGTTTGCGCGCCCATGCGCACGGCTGTCGATCCGATGTGCAGTTCCGAGCGCGCATTCTTGTCGTTCCACAACTGGTCGCCCGTCGTGAGCGGGCGGTTGACCTGCGCATACGACCAGTCGGATGCGCCCGCCGGTTCGGTCGTGACCGTGCCCGCCATGTAGTTCAGGCGCGCGATGCGTCCCGGCGGATCGCTGTCCGGCGCGCTTTGCGCGTAGTTGGCGGGCGGCGGCGCGTCCTGCGCTGCGGCGCTCTGCAACGCAAGCGAAGTCAGCGCGCCCGCGACGGCGAGCGCCACGAGCGAAGCTCGACGCGCATCGCGTCGAAGGGCAGGGTTAGCGTGTCTGGATGTCGTGCCGGGTGTGGCGAGTGATTTCATGGTTGTCGCTCCATCGGGCGCAGCGTCAGGCTGCGCCGTGTGAAATCACTGTACCTTCGGCCCCTGTTTCAAGGCGCTCTCATTTGTAAGCCATCCAGACGGCGCTGTAACAAAAGTTGTCGCGTGGATCGCTTTAGTCAGACGAATCGTTCGTCAGTGCGCGAGAAAGGCGTCGAACTGACGATGGCCGACGGGCGTCACGCGCAGGATTCGCGGCCGGTCGGTGCGCTCGACCCAGCCCTGCGACGACCACGAATCGAGTAGCGCCGCGCCAAGCGCGCCGCCGAGATGCGGGCGCCGCTCGCTCCAGTCCGGGCAGGTGCAGGCGAAGCGCCGGCGTCGCCCACGTTGCTGCGACACGTCGATGCCCCATTGCGCGAGCAGCGCTTTGCCGTCAGACGTTGCTTCGAGCGCGTCGCCGTGGACCGTCAGCAGGCCGCCGTCGATGAGCCGCTCGTAGACCCGCACGGCCACTTCGCCCGCCATGTGGTCGTAGCAGGTGCGCGCGTAGCGCATGTCGACGGGCACGGTGCGCGCCGGGCGCGGCACGGTGCGTTGCGGGGCCGTGGCTTGCGCGACGTTGGCGAGCGCCTCGATGGTCGACGCGATTTCCGCCGACGCGATCCGGAAATAGCGATGCCGGCCGCGCACTTCGAGCGCGAGCAGCCCGCCGTCCGTCAACCGCGCGAGATGGGCGCTCGCCGCCGAAGGCGACAGGCCCGCGATCAGCGTCAGCTCGCCCGCGGGACGCGCGGTGCCGTCCATCAGCGCCCACAGCATCGCGGCGCGGCCAGGATCGGCGAGCAGCGCGCCGATGCGGCTCAGGCCGGGAAAGTGGTTCGGTTCGGAGGAAAGTGCGGCGGCCATCAGGGTCTCCTGTTTCCGGGTTCGCTTGTCATGGCTCCACTCTAGGCGCATCGTGCATTCGATGTTTCAGGTTGTCGTGAAGCGTCGGATGCATTCTCGCGTGCGTCGTGGGGCGAGGCAATCTGCGGTCGTCATACCAGACAGGCTAGAATCAAAAAGGGCTTTCTCCCGTTTAGCGAATAACGCAGTCATGAAAATCCTGTTTGCCGTGGTCATCGCCGTCGTCCTTTGCAGCGCGTGTGCGCAGGGCGGCTCGGGCTCGTCGTCGGCCGGGTCGGGCAGCATCACGATGTACGGCACGATCGACGAAGGCGTCACCTTCCGCAAGTGATACGTATGCGGCACCCGGCGTATCTGCGCGAATCGCGTGTGCGCATCTGGCAGAAATTGATGCATCATTGGCCTTTCTGCCAGTGCGATCGATGTGACGATGCCGACATCGTCACCCAGCCTCGAGGCCACCGATGCCGCCGTCTCCTTCCACCGCTTCCGCCGTCCGCAGCGACGTGCCGGGCCACGCCGATCCGCACGGCCGGCGCGCTGCGCGCGTGCTCGCCGTCTGTCAGGCGCTCTACACATCGTCGGTATCGATCGATCTGACGCTCACGGGTCTCGTCGGCTACACGCTCGCCGCCGACAAGTCGCTCGCCACGCTGCCGTTTTCGCTGATCACCGTCGCCGCCGCGCTGACGACGGTTTTCGCGTCGTTCCTGATGGCGCGCATCGGCCGTCGCGCGGGCTTTCTGCTCGGCGCGGCCATCGGCGCGGCGGGCGGAGCGATCTCCGTGTACGCGATTTTTCAGCAGAGCTTCTGGGCGTTTTGCGCGGGCACGGCGACCGTCGGCGTGTTTCAGGCGTTCGCGCAGTATTACCGGCTGGCCGCCGCCGACGCCGTGCCCGCCGATGCCAAGAGCCGCGCAATCTCGACGGTGCTCACGGGCGGCGTCGTTGCAGCCGTGCTCGGACCGGCGCTGGCCGCGTGGAGCAAGGACTGGCTCGCGCCCGTCGCGTTTGCCGGCTCGTACGCGCTCGTCACAGGACTCGGCCTGCTGTCGATGGCGCTGCTGGCGAGCCTTTACCGCGATGCCGCGCCGCACATGGATGCCGCGGCGCACCGCGAACCCGCGCGGCCCTGGCGCGCGATCGTCCGGCAGCCGATCTTCGTGGCCGCGCTCGCGAACAATGCGCTCGGCTACGCCGTGATGATGTTCGTGATGACGGCGACGCCGATTGCCGCCGTCGCGTGCGGGCACTCGATCGGCGATGGCGCGCAGATCATCCAGTGGCATCTGGTCGGCATGTTTGCGCCGTCGTTTTTCTCGGCGCGTCTGATCGCGCGCTTCGGCGTGCTGCGTGTGATCGGCGCGGGCATCGTGCTGTCGGCGCTGTGCGGCGTGCTCGCGCTGCGCTCGACTGACCTGCCGCATTTCTATGCGGCGCTCGCGTGTCTTGGGGTCGGCTGGAACCTGATGTTCGTCGGTGGCACGACGCTGCTCGCGCAATCGTACCGGCCGTCCGAGCGCGCGAAGACGCAGGCGACGAGCGAATTCACCACCTTCGCGTTCTCCGCGCTCGGCTCGCTGTGCGCGGGGCAGATGCTCGCACATCTCGGCTGGGCCGCGATCAACGTGGCGATTTTTCCGTTCCTCGCGCTCGCCGCGCTGGCGACGATCACGTTTGCGTGGTCGCGCAGACGCGTGGTTGCGGCGTCGGGCATGTGAAACAGCCATGCCGTTTAAGGATCAATTGATGTCGCACGCTTCCCACGAAACCCTCGACGCGCCCGCGCCGCAGGTTCGCCACATCGTCTTCGCCGTCGCGCCTGAACTCGTGCTGCTCGACGCATGCGGCCCGCTCGAAGCGTTTCATCGTGCCGAGCTTACCGTGCGAGACGCGCGCCGCGTGTCGCGGGCATCTGGCGAACGTGTTTCACCCGTTGCGTATCGAACGACGGTAGCGTCGATCGACGGCGGCGTGCTCGACACGTTTCCCGGCCTGCCCGTCGTCACGCAGCGTCTCGATGCACTCGACGACGAGCCGATCGACACGCTGATCGTCCCCGGCATCCCCGTCGACGATCCGCGCACGCTGCAGCCCGCGCTGATCGACTGGATCGCGCGGCGCGCGCCGCACGTGCGGCGCGTCTGTTCGGTGTGCACGGGCGCGTTTTATCTGGCGGCGGCGGGCGTGCTCGACGGACGCCGCGCGACGACGCACTGGCGCGACGCGCACCGCCTTGCCGAGCGTTTCCCGCGCGTGCATGTGGATGCCGAGCCGATCTTTATCCGCGAGCCCATGAACGGCGTCGGTATGGAGGACGATTCACGCGCCGTTTGGACGTCGGCGGGCGTGACGGCGGGTATCGATCTCGCGCTGGCGCTGATCCAGGAGGATTACGGGCATCCCGTCGCGATGCAGGTCGCGCGGCGCCTCGTCGTGTTCGTCAAGCGCCCCGGCGGTCAGTCGCAATTCAGCGCGGCGCTCGCGGCGCAGGCATCGGCGGGCGGCGCGTTCGACGGCCTGCACGGCTGGATGGCGTCGAACCTGAACGGCGACCTGTCCGTCGAGCGGCTTGCCGAAGAAGCGAGCATGAGTCCGCGCACGTTCGCGCGCCGCTACGTCGACGAAGTGGGCCGCACACCCGCGAAGACCGTGTCGGCGATGCGGCTGGAAGCGGCGTCGCGGGCGCTGGCCGAATCGCGCCGCCCGTTGAAGCGGATCGCGCTCGATTGCGGCTTCGGCAGCGAGCAGAACTTGCGGCGCGCGTTCATACGCAGCTTTGGCGTGTTGCCGCTGGATTATCGCGAGCGCTTTGCGTCCGCGCTGCGCTGAATCGAAGTCCGCTCGGGCGTCGCTTCACGGCATCTCGCGTGCATCGAATGACGTCCAAAGCCCGATAGCACAGCGGCCGCCTTATTGCGCTCGTATAATCGGCTCCTTTCGATTTGTTTGACCGGAGTCAAGATGAGCACGCCAACCGCTGCGCCGCTGGATCGTTCAGAAACCACGTTCCGCTTCCTCGCCGAACCGACTTCGGTCAACTTTGGCGGCAAGGTGCACGGCGGCGCGCTGATGAAATGGATCGACGAAACCGCGTACGCGTGCGCGGCCGTCTGGTCGAGCCGCTATTGCGTGACGGTCAGCGTCGGCAATATCCGCTTTCGCCGGCCGATTCACGTCGGCAATCTGGTCGAACTGCGCGCGCGCGTCGTCGCGACGGGGCGCACCAGCATGCACATCCATGTGTCCGTCTATGCCGGCGATCCGAAAGGCGGCGAACTGCTGCAAACCACCGACTGCCTCGTCGTGATGGTCGCCGTCAACGAGAACGGCAGCCCCGTGCCCGTGCCGTCGTTCGAGCCGCAAACAGAAGAACACAAGGCGCTCGCGAAGTACGCGATGGACGTGAAGGCCGCACTCGATGCGATCGTCGACCTGAAGCCCGAGGAAGTGGCGCAGGGCAAGGTGTAAAGGAAGCCTGCGCGCCGAGGCTCTCTGCACGTTTGCAAAGAGAGCCTCGCGGGAGGGAAGGGTTTTAGGGCTTCGCGTTGCCGACCATGTCGTGCGGACGCACCCATTCGTCGAACTGCTGTTCCGTCACATAGCCGAGCGCCAGCGCCGAGGCCTTCAGCGTCGTGCCTTCCTTGTGCGCCTTCTTGGCGATCTTCGCGGCCTTGTCATAGCCGATGTGCGGATTGAGCGCCGTCACGAGCATCAAGGATTCATTGAGCAGTTGATCGACGCGCTCGCGGTTCGGCTCGATGCCGACTGCGCAGTTGTCGTTGAAGCTGTGCATGCCGTCGGCAAGCAGGCGCACCGACTGCAGCACGTTGTGCGCGATCATCGGCCGGAACACGTTCAATTCGAAGTTGCCGCTCGCGCCACCGATGTTGACGGCCACGTCGTTGCCGAATACCTGACAGCACAGCATCGTCACCGCTTCGGATTGCGTCGGGTTCACCTTGCCCGGCATGATCGAGCTGCCCGGCTCGTTTTCGGGAATCGACAGCTCGCCGAGGCCGCAGCGCGGACCGCTCGCCAGCCAGCGGACGTCGTTGGCGATCTTCATCATGCTCGCCGCGAGCGTCTTCAACGCGCCGTGCGCGAACACCAGCGCGTCGGCGGCTGCCATCACCTCGAACTTGTTCGGCGCCGACACGAAGGGCAGGCCCGTCAGACGGCCGATCGCGGCCGCCACGTCGTCGGCGAACTTCGGATGCGCGTTGAGCCCCGTGCCGACGGCTGTGCCGCCTTGCGCCAGTTCATACAGATGCGCCAGCGCCGATTCGACATGCTTCGCGCCGTGATCGAGCTGCGCGACATACCCGGAGAATTCCTGGCCGAGCGTGAGCGGCGTCGCGTCCTGCAAGTGCGTGCGGCCGATCTTCACGATATCGGCGAATGCCTTCGACTTTTTATCGAGCGTCTCGCGCAGCGCCTTCAGCGCCGGCTGCAGATGCTTGACGATGCCAACGGCAGCCGCCACGTGCATGGCCGTCGGGAACACGTCGTTCGACGATTGCCCGCGATTCACATCGTCGTTCGGATGCACGAGGCGCGCTTCGCCGCGCTCGCCGCCCATCAGCTCGCTCGCACGGTTGGCGATCACCTCGTTGAGGTTCATGTTGGTCTGCGTGCCGGAGCCCGTCTGCCAGACCGCGAGCGGAAATTCGTCAGGATGCTTGCCTTCGATGATCTCGTCGGCGGCGGCCATGATCGCCTTCGCCTTGGTCGCGTCGAGCACGCCGAGGCTCAGGTTCACTTCGGCGGCGGCGCGCTTGATGATCGCGAGTGCGGTGACCAGTTCGGGCGACTGCTTTTCCGTCGAGATCTTGAAGTTCTGCAGCGAACGCTGCGTTTGCGCTCCCCACAATTTCGCGTTCGGCACGGCGATTTCGCCGAACGTATCGCGTTCCATGCGTACATCTTCGGTCATGTTCTACTCCGCTTGACTAGGTGATCGGAAGGCTTCCGGGAAAGTGGCGCACTCTGCACTCAGTTTGCAATCTGTCTGCACGTGAGACTGCGCCGTTATAACTGCTCGTCGACTGGCAGCAACAAGAATAGACCCGTCAGCGCGTTACGGTAAAAGCCCGCGCCGGGATCGAGGTTGTAGTGGCGAAGCTGGCCGTTTTCCTCGTCGGTCCAGACGAGCTTCGCCTGCGGCGTCGCCGAGTAGCGCAGCACGGCCAGCTCGGACGGCGTTGCGAGCGTCACGTGGTAGCTGACGGCGGGGGCTGTAGCCTGGTCGAACAGTCTGGCTACCTGGTCGGCGAGCGGCGGGCTGTGGATCACGAGCGCAAGCTCCGTGTTCAGATGCGCCGAGCGCGGATCGAGATTCATCGAACCGATCACGAGCGTCTTGCGGTCGATCACATAGGTTTTCGCGTGCAAGCTCGCTTTCGATTGCGAGCCGAACAGGCCAGCTCTCGGCGCCGCGTCGCCGGGTGTGGGCTTGAACTCGTAGAGTTGCACGCCGCGCTCGAGCAGCGGCACGCGGTACGGGCTGTAGCCCGCCTGCACGGCGACGGCGTCCGTCGCGGCGAGCGAATTGGTCAGCACCTTGACGGCCACGCCGCGCTGCACGAGCTGGCCGAGCGCATCGACGCCCGCCTGGTGCGGCACGAAATACGGCGACGTGATGAGGAATTCCTGCTGTGCGTCGTGCATCAGTTCGATGAGCCGCTGCATCGGTGGGCTCTGGTACTGATCGGCGGGCAGCTTCATTTTTTCGGGCGAATCGACCTTGAATTCGGCGCTCGCCCATACGAGTCCCAGTCCATCTTTCGCGATCTGCGCGGCGAGCGGCGTCGCGTTCAGCGGCTTCGCGTTGTATGGATCGGCGTTCTTGCGCCAGTGCGCGCGCAGTTCGTCGCGCATGTCGTCGAGTTCGTGCGGATCGAACTTCTGCTTGTTGAGTGCACGTAAAGGGTACGCGTTGCTGTCGTTCCAGTACGCGTCGAAGCTTCCGGAAATGTCGGAAGTGATCGGGCCTGCCGCGAGCACATCAATATCGCGGAACTGCAGCGTCGGGCTTGCGCTGAAGTATTCGTCGCCGAGATTGCGGCCGCCGACGATCGCGATCTGGTTGTCCGCGATCATTGCCTTGTTGTGCATGCGCCGCGTGAACGCGCCGATCTTCGTGAAGAAGTTCTGGCCGCGCTGATAGAAGCTCGTTTCCGAGCTGCCGAACGGGTTGAATACGCGGATCTCGATCTTGTCGTGCGAGTTCAGCGCGGCCATCACGCGGTCGATGTCCTTGAAGTTCAGGTCGTCGACCAGCATGCGCACGCGCACGCCGTGATCCGCCGCGTAGAGAGCGGCCGCTAGCAGCAGCTTGCCTGTCGTGTCCTCCTCGGCGATGTAGTACTGCATGTCGAGCGTCTTCGTCGCCGCGCGCGCGAGCGCGATGCGCATCTGCAGCGCTTCCGTGCCGTCGGACAGCACGCGAAAGCCCGACTGACCCGGATGCGCGCGCTCGGGCGCGGCGAGCGCGGTGGCGAGTGGCGTGGTGTCGGTGGCGGGTAGCGCGTGCGTGACGGGGCGGTCGAACGCGGTGGCGGGCGGGCGTGTCGCGCATGCTGCCAGCAGCATCGCCGACACGATGAGCGCGAACGCGCGCATCAACATTGGGCCTGGCGCGTGACGCGAGATGCGGGTGCTGCGTTGTTCATGCTGATGCTGCGATGCGGTGGCGCCGTTCCTCTTATGAGCCGACACGCTTGTTCCTCCACTTAAGCGGCACGGATGGTCGTCGTGGCGTCGTCCATCGACCGGACCATTCTACGGGGAAACGTTAATGCGGGTCGGATAGCGACGCAATCTGGCTCTGCAACGCGCGTGCCTGGATTCGATGAGCGGGGACGGCGTCCGTGAGGGCGGCGTTACCAGTCGGTGTTTCGGGCCTTTGCGCTGGCATCCGCGTTATGCCTTCGTCCTTCAAGCGTTGCCCCGCACAGGGGCGACGCTTGAACTGCAAACACCGTATCGCGGATGCCAGCGCAAAGGCCAATACACCAAACGGCGTCGCCCAAACCACAAAACCCAAACCGCGAATGGCCACCGCAAAGCCCACAACAACCAAGCCGCTAGCCCCGCGCCCGCAGAGGCAAAAAAATCATCACGCGGCGGCGCCGCTATCCACAATCCGCAAACTCTTGCGATGAAACCGTAACGTCATCAACACCGCGACACTCGCAAGCCCAGCAGCGAGCCCCCACCATAACCCCCGCGCTCCGAGCCCAAAATGAAACGCGAGCGTATAACCAGTCGGAAACCCAATCCCCCAATACCCGAACGCAGCCGCAATCATCGGAACCCGCGTGTCCTTCAGCCCACGCAAACACCCAGACCCAACCGTCTGCATCCCATCAACGATCTGAAAAATCGCCGCCACGCCCAGCAACGAACTGGCCAGCGCCACAGTAGGCGCATTAGCAGGATCATCGAGATGCAAATACAGCCCGACAATGAAACGCGGCGCCGTGATCAAAAACAGCCCCGACAGACACATAAACCCGACCCCCAGCCCAAGCGCGACAAACCCCGCATGCCGCGCGGCCAGCGGCTGCCCCGCACCTGACCAGAACCCGACGCGCACGTTCGCCGCCTGACCAATCGCAAGCGGCACCATAAACGCCACCGATGCCACATTCAACGCGATCTGATGCGCCGCCAGCTGCGATTCGCCAAGCAGCCCAACCATCAGCCCCGTGGCAAGAAACAACATCGATTCGACGCCATACGTGATCGCCACCGGCCAGCCGATACCGAACAACTCGCCCATCAGCGGCACGTTCGGCCGCGTGGCCGTGACGAAATGCCGGAAGCGCGGCCGCAGATGCAAAAGACCCATCAGCATGAGCGCCGTGAGCCAGACGGTGATAGTCGTCGCAACCGCCGACCCGAGGAACCCGATTCGCGGCAAGCCGTACGCGCCATGGATCAACCCATAGTTCAGGAACCCATTGACGAACACGCCGCCAATCGACACCCACAGCAGCCGTCGCGCTGCGCCGATCGCCGGCAGGAACGAGCGCATCAGGCCAATCCCGATCAGGCTGGCAGGCGCGCCCCAGCGCAGTGCCGCGCAGTATTCGCCGACGTTGTGCGCGAGCAGCGCCGGCTCGCCGAACGCCATCATGATGGGCGCCGCGAACGACAGCAGCACGAACGCCGGCACGGCCAGCAACAACGACAGCAAAAAGCCCGTCCAGTAGATATGCGGCACGCGTTCTTCGGCCTGTGCGCCGCGCGCATGCGACACGCTCACGCTGACGGACGTCAACACGCCTTGCAACAGCGTCACGACGACGAAGAACAGGTTCGCGCCGAGGCCGCCCGCCGCGAGCGCGTCGGGGCCGAGCGAGCCGAGCAGCACGGTGTCGGTGACGCTCATCGCCATCTGCGACAGCTGTGCGATGGCAAGCGGGGCGGCGAGACGCGCCGTGTCGGCGGCGTGACGCGAAAGAGTGGGCGGCCCGCTGAGCGCGCGGGACATTCCGGTTGGATTCATGTTCGAAGCGCTGTTGCGCGAAAGGGCGACACGCTCGGCAAGTGCGCCGCGCGCCGTTTGTTTTTCTGTCCAGACGGACAGCTTATTGCGGGAACGCGGCGCTGTCGATGAACAGGCACATTTTTGGTGCGGGTTTGCGGCGGCGGGAATTCCGTCGACTGATGCCAGCCGCATATCTCGCGGCCTTGCGGCAACGTCCGGGCGGGTCTGTCGAACGTCAGCCTTCGTGGACGGCGATCCGCGTGTCGCCGAGCAGCACGACCTGGCCCGCGCGAATTTTGCACGTTTTACGCGTTTCGACCTGGCCGTCGACGGTCACGGCGCCCGACGCAACGATCACTTTCGCCGATCCTCCGCTGTCCGCAAGGCCCGTAATCTTCAGCAGATTGTGGAGTTCGACGTAGTCGCCGGTCAGGGTGAAATCGAGGTTGGGCATGGCAGTTGCGATCGACAGGTGGTCGGCAGGGTCGTTGAAAAGCGACTCGCATGATAAGCCATCGCGCGGCGCCCGACGTTCGGGTGCGAGTGAATGGCCACGTGCCGGAGCATTTGCAAGCAGATGTTATTCAGTTGTCAGGAAATGAAACGTTGAGTAACAGACGTCTTTCGTGGCGAACTTCACTCGCAAAAGCCCGGTCTGTGGAATAGCCTGCTGCATTTTTTCGGCAGGCTGAAAGCGCGGACACGAGATCGGCCAATTCACGCCGACCGAACCGCCCGCGTGCCGATATCGACAAACTTCAGAGAGGATTGCCATGACCCAGCTCCGTACGCTCCTGATCGGTACCGCCCTCACTGCGATGGCGTCGACTGCCGCATTCGCCCAGACGGCTGCCCAGCCTTCCGCGGACCTGTCCACCCAGGCTCAGGTCCAGCAGGCGCCCGCCGCCGCACCCGCCGCCCAAGGCGTCCAGATGCCGACGCCCGCGCCGCAGAACCTCGCCGCACCCGGTTCGACTGACCCGCTCGTCCAGAAGCGCAACGCGGACGCTCAGGCGAACGCCGAGTACAGCGCGCAGAAAAAGATGTCGAAGCAGCAGATGAAGGAACAGCAAAACGCTGCGAAGACTGCCTACAAGGACCAGGTCAGCAACGCGAAGCTCAACAAGAAGGCCGACAAGGCGGCCGCGTCGAACGAACTGAAGGCCGAGATGCAGGGCCAGCCGACAGGCGCGGCGGCATCGGGCGAAGCGCATAACTGATAAGCGGCTTCCGGCGCCTGTGATGCGACAGGCGCTGTGACCGCCTGCAAGCTTTTGAAGTTGGAAAGAGGGAGGACAAGATGAAAAAGACAAGCAAGACGATGAGCGCGCTGTGCGCCGCCCTGATCGCAGGCAGCATGACGACGTTCGCGGTCGCGCAGACGACGCACGATCCCGCCACCGAGCCGATGACGCATGCCGACAACAAGGCCGCCAAGGAACAGGCGAAGGCCAACAAGAAGGCGGACGTCGCGCAGGCGAAGGCCGACCAGAAGAAGGCCGACGCGCAGGCCGACGCCGACAAGGCGAACGCTGACGCGAAGGTGAAGGACGCAAAATCGCAGTAAGCGGTTCTTTTGCTGCACGTGCTGGGCGGCGGGTTCACGCCGCCTGGCGAAGCCCGGCCTCGCGCCGGGCTTTTTGTTTGCGGCGAGTGCACGAAAAATGGGGCGCTTGTCGTCGCGGGTTGTATGGATATACAGTATGCGTCGCCCTCACTATCCGACCCGCCAATCGTGCTTTCCGTCGCCGATTCTCCGTCCTCGTCATCCTCTGCCGCGACGGATTCGCCCGCAGCGGCGGCCACCGCCGCCACTTCCGACTGGCTGGCGAAGCTCAACGACGCCCAGCGCGAAGCTGTCGAATACGGCACCGACGACATCGCGCATCCGTCCGGCGCGCTGCTGGTCATCGCGGGCGCGGGCTCCGGCAAGACGAACACGCTCGCGCACCGCGTCGCGAATCTGGTCGTCAAGGGCGTCGATCCGCGCCGCATCCTGCTGCTGACGTTCTCGCGCCGCGCCGCGCTCGAAATGACCCGGCGTGTCACGCGCATCGCGGGCGCTGCACTCGGCACGCGCGCGGCGCTCGCGCAGGGGCTGACGTGGTCGGGCACGTTCCACGGCGTCGGCGCGCGCCTGTTGCGCGAGTACGCCGATCTGATTGGCCTCGCACCGACCTTCACGATCAACGACCGCGAAGATTCCGCCGACCTGATGAATCTCGTGCGTCACGAGCTCGGCTTGTCCGCGAAGGAAAAGCGCTTTCCGTCGAAATCGGCGTGTTTCGCGATCTACTCGCGCGTCGTGAATACGGGCGCGTCGCTGGCCGACGTGCTCAACAGCGCGTTCCCGTGGTGCCGTGAATGGGAAGCCGATCTGCGCATGCTGTTTGCCGCGTATGTCGACGCGAAGCAGAAGCAAAGCGTGCTCGACTACGACGACTTGCTGCTCTACTGGTCGCACATGGCGGCCGAGCCCGCCATTGCCGCTGATCTCTCCGGCCGTTTCGATCATGTGCTCGTCGACGAGTATCAGGACACCAACCGTCTGCAGGCGTCGATCCTGCTCGCGCTGAAGCCCGACGGGCGCGGGCTGACGGTGGTCGGCGACGACGCGCAGTCGATCTATTCGTTTCGCGGCGCGACCGTGCGCAACATTCTCGACTTCCCCTCGCATTTCGATCCGCCCGCGAAACAGGTCACGCTGGAGCGCAACTATCGCTCGACGCAGCCGATCCTCGAAGCTTCGAACGCGGTGATCGGCCTTGCGTCCGAGCGTTACACGAAGAACCTGTGGACCGACAAGGCGTCGGCGCAACGCCCGCATCTCGTCACTGTCGCCGACGACGCGGACCAGGCGCGCTACATCGTCGAGCAGGTGCTCGCCGCGCGCGAGGCGGGCATGAAGCTGAAGGCGCAGGCGGTGCTGTTTCGCGCCGCGCATCACAGCGCCGCGCTCGAAATCGAGCTGACGCGGCGCAACATTCCGTTCGTGAAGTTCGGCGGCCTGAAGTTTCTCGACTCCGTCCATGTGAAGGACGTGCTGGCCGTGCTGCGCTGGGCGGAGAATCCGCGCGATCGCGTCGCGGGTTTTCGCGTCGTGCAGTTGCTGCCGGGGGTCGGGCCCGCGACGGCTGCGCGCGTGCTCGACGACATCGCCGCGCGGGCCGACGCGCTGCAGTCAGGCGGCGCGCCGGATGCCGCGCATGCAGTTGCGGGCTGCACGGCGAATGCGCTCGCCGCGTTCGCGCCGCCGGCGCGCGCGCTCGAAGACTGGCATCCGTTCGTGGCGATGATGGCGTCCGCATGCGGACGGCAGACGCCCTGGCCCGCCGAGTTCGAAATGGTGCGGCGCTGGTACGAGCCGCATCTCGAGCGCAATCACGAGGATGCGTCGATTCGCCAGGCCGATCTTGCGCAGATGGAGAGCATCGCGGGCACGTACGCGTCGCGCGAGCGCTTCCTGACGGAGCTGACGCTCGATCCGCCCGATGCCACCAGCGACGAATCCGGCGTTCCGCTGATCGACGAAGACTATCTGATCCTGTCGACGATCCATTCAGCGAAAGGGCAGGAGTGGCGCAACGTGTTCGTGCTCAACGGCGTCGACGGCTGCATTCCGTCCGATCTCGGCACGGGCAGCGAAGAGGAAATCGACGAGGAGCGGCGCCTGCTGTATGTGGCAATGACGCGCGCGAAAGAGGACCTGCATATCGTGATGCCGCAGCGGTTCTACGTGCACAACCAGACGCATCTCGCCGACCGGCACGTGTGGGCGTCGCGCACGCGCTTTATTCCGGCGCATCTGCTGCCGCTGTTCGATTCGCATGCGTGGCCGCCCGCGCCCGTCGTGTCGGCGCCGACGCGAGCGGGGCTGGCCGCCGCCGCGCAAGCGAAAATAGAAATCGCGGCGAAGCTCAGAAAAATGTGGGACTGAGCTTGCCGCGATGTGTCGGCGTCCGGTTCGACGCCCTGTGTCCCGAGACGAGGCCTTAGCGCGACTGCCGCTGTTGTTGCTGCTGCGGGCGCGGCGGCGGCATGAAGAAGTTGCGCAGCCAGGCGGCGAGCCGCGTGAATACGTCATACGGCTCTTCGACGAAAATCTCCGGCTTCAGGAGCCGCAGATATTCCATGATCTGCTGCGCTTCCTGTTTCTGGAACGAGCCGTGCGAAATACCCAGACGCAGCAGGCCGCGCAATTCGCCGAGCTTTTCGCGCGCGGCGCTGCCCACGCTGGTTTCGCACGCGACCTTCGCCTCGTACACCCGCTGACGCAGCGATTCCGCCAGACGCCACGCGGGCGTCTGCATCACTTCTTCGAGCGCCTGGATATCCTGCGCCGCCGACTTGATTTGCGCGGCGAGCGGGTCCACCAGCGAAGGCGAGCCTTCCGCTTCCTTGACGATCGCAGCGGCCCACTCGCGGCTCTGCTTCGCGAGTTCTTCGGGCGTCCATTCCGAGCGCGCGGCAAAGCCGAAACCGAACTCGCTTGCCTGCTTCATCAGGATCGCGACGACATCCGGAAACTCCTTGTCCAGCGTGCGCTTCGCCCATGCGTACTGGCCGCCCTGCAGCATCCGCTGCACGGCGTGCTCCGTCAGCGGCACCATGTTGTCGAGGAGCTTTGCACGCAGAAAATCCTCGAACGACGGCGTCGCGAACTGCGGGTCCAGCTTCACTGAGACCCGCACGAACGCCTCGAAATCCTTTCGCAAGGATGCGAGCGTTTCGTCCTTGATGTTAAGGGTAATCTGACCCATGTCTTATCCCGTTTCGTCGACCGCGCGACACCGTCGAGGCATTCGCCTCGTGCCGAGCGCCCCCGTGCGCTGGCGGCACCGATATCCGGCGCGGTTCTGTCCGGCTTGCCGGCATGCCGTCGATAGACGCTTCCGGGTTCACGGACCACGAGTGTTTATCGGCGGATTGAAAGGGAACTTGAGGGCGGCGCGCCGTCCGTCGAACGGCGCGCGAGGGCGTGGGCCCGGCGTTACTTCAGCACGACGCCTTGCCAGAGGAAGAACACGGCGAGGCCGACCGCGATGGTGAGCAGCGGACGGCGCGTGAGGGCGCTGACGGCCACGGCGGCCAGCGCGCCGACCAGCTGCGGGTTGCGCCACGTGAGTTCGGCGTCTGTGCCGTGCGGCGACACGGTCATCGGGACAATGATCGCCGTCAGCACGGTGACGGGCACGAAGCCGAGCGCGGTGCGCACGAGCGGCGGAAACACGATGCGGTCGCCGAGCACGAACACCGCGGCGCGGATCAGCCATGTGATGACGGCCATGCCGAGAATCAGAAGCACGTAGTTCATCGCGATGCCTCCGCTGCGCGGGTGCGCTGGAACGCCGTCAAGGACAGCAGCACGCCGACCGTCACGCCGACGAACACGGCGCCCAGCAGGCCGAGCTTGTACGGCCAGCCTTGCCAGAAGAATGCCAGCGCGCCGGCCGTGGCCGCCGCCGCCAGATAGCGCACGGCGACGAGTTGCGGCACGACGATCGCGATGAAGGTCGCGGCCATCGCGAAGTCGAGCCCCAGCGATTGCAGGCCGGGGAAGGCCGCGCCGAACAGCAGGCCGATCAGCGTCCAGACCTGCCAGTTGAGATACATCGACAGGCCCGAGCCGAGGAAGTAGTACGGCCCGACGGAACCCGGCGGATGCAGCCGGTAGTGCGCCCATGCGACGGCGAACACTTCGTCGGTGAGCAGGCCGCCGAGCGCCCAGCGCCAGCGCGACGGCAGATGTGACACGTACGGCGCGAGCGTCGCGCTGTAGAGCACGTGGCGGACATTGACGACGAAAGTCGTGGCCCAGATGACGGCATAGCTCGCGTGGCCCGCTATCAGGCCGAGTGCGATGAATTGGGCCGATCCGGCGAACACGACCAACGACATCAGCTGGCCGTGCCACAGGTGCAGCGGACCGGACGCGACGAGCGTGCCGTAGATCACACCGAACGGCGAAGCGCCGATGATCATCGGGAGCGTGTCGCGTGCGCCGGCCGTGAGTTCCTTGAGACGGTGAGCGGGTTTTGCAGGGTGAGTCAATCTTTTCTCCTCGATGGGGCCGAGGATAGCCGGGCGGAGGGAGCGGCGGCTTGTACGTTCTTGCGCCTTGGGCTTTATTGATGCGGGGAGATTGCGGCGGCGCGGCCCCGGTGCCCCTGTTGCTCGCGCGCCGGCTCGTTCAGGCCGATTGCCAGCGCCCCGGCGGCACGCCGAACATGCGCCGGAAATGCCGCGTGAAGTGGCTTTGATCGGTGAAGCCGCCTGCCGCCGCCACATCGGCCACCGATACGCCAGCACGCAACGGCGCGAGCGAGCGCTGCAGACGGACCTGATTGCGCCACGCGTGCGGCGGCAATCCCGTCGCGCGAGTGAAAAGCCGCGCGGCATGAAACTGCGACAGGCCGACGGTATCGGCGAGATCCGCGAGCTTGAGCGGCGCGGCCAGATCGCCGGCCAGTTGCTCTTTCATCGTGACGACGCGCGTATCGTCGGTGGCGAGTTGCGGCGTGTCGGGACGCGTGCGGCCGTAGCGCACGAGCAGCGTCGACAGCGCGTCGAGCATCGCCGTTTCCGCGACGAGCGGATCGCCGTTCGCCTCCAGCAACTGATGCGCGCGCGACAGCCGCACGGCAAGGTCGGCATCGCGGATCACGTCGGCATCGAACCACGGCAGCGGCTGCGCGCGGCCCGCGATGTCTTCAGCGAGCGCGTGAATGAAATCGACGGGTGCGTACATCACGCGATAGCGCCAGCCTTCGTCCATGGCGCGCGAACCGGTATGCACTTCGCCGGGATTGATGATGGGCACGCTGCCCGCCTCGGCGACGTGGCGCGAACCCTGATACCGATACGTTTCCGCTCCCGCCTCGATCACGGGAATCGTGTACGCGTCGTGCCAGTGCGGCGTGAACTCGTGATCGTGATATTCGGCCGTGAGCAGATCCGCGCCGGGCAGAAGCGGCGTGCGCCAGTAACGGGCGTTATCGCGGAAGCGGGTCGAAGTCATGAGCGAAGTCCGGGTGGACCTGTCAGTTTAGCGCGCCTTGTTCGGCTTGTTTGCCTCGGCCTGCTCAGCGGCGCGTTCAGCGAACGGGAATCGTCGTGCCGGCGGGCATCGGCACGGCCGTGACGCTGTTCTTCGCGCTACCCGTCGCGACGCGGTCGCTGTAGGTCAGGTACACGAGCGTATTGCGCTTCGAATCGACGACGCGCACCACGTGCAGCGTCTTGAAGATCAGCGACATCCGTTCCGTGAATACGTCGGCCTGCTGGCGCAGCGGCTCGGAAATCTTGATGGCCGCGACCTGGCGGCACGCGATCGATGCCTCGGTTGGATCTTCGGCGATCCCGAGCGTGCCCTTGATGCCGCCCGTGCGCGCCCGCGACACGTAGCAGGTGACGCCCTGCACGGCGGGATCGTCGTACGCTTCGACGACCACGCGATCCGAGCCGGTGATATGAAAGTTCGTGTTGACGCTGGCGACTTCCTCGGCCTGCGCGAGCGGCGCGCAGGTGAACGCTGCCGAAGCGGCGAGGAAGGCGGCGGCGCGCGCGATGCACGCACAGGGCAGGGCGAGTTTCATCAGGTGACCGGAAGAATGGGCGTTTGAAGAACAGGACGGGCAGGACGGCTGCCAGTGAGAACGCCATCGTAACCTGGTTGCCGGCGCTGGCTGCTGACGTGGGATACGCTTGCGGCGCTTCTCTTCTGTCGACGAAGCCGCGTGCCGATCAGCGGCGGCAGAAAAAGAAAAGGCCCGCACGAATGCGGGCCTTCGAATTTTGGCTCCCCGACCTGGGCTCGAACCAGGGACCTACGGATTAACAGTCCGGCGCTCTACCGACTGAGCTATCGGGGAACAGCAATACAACTTGTCGCTACATAAAAAAGCCCGCTGTGGTTAACGGGCTCTTGCAATTCTTTGGCTCCCCGACCTGGGCTCGAACCAGGGACCTACGGATTAACAGTCCGGCGCTCTACCGACTGAGCTATCGGGGAACAACAACAGCAGAGAAGCGGAATTGTAGGAGGTGTAGCAGAAGCTGTCAATACCCTCGAATCATCTCAATTTAATTCGACTGATTCGAGCCAGGGCGACAGCTTGCGGCGCTCAACGCTCGAGCAGCGCCAGCTTTTCCTTCACGTCCTTGAATTCGTCGGCTTCGGCCAGTGGGGCCTTGGTCTTGGTGATGCTGGGCCATGCCTTCGCGAGCTCGGCGTTGAGCTCAGTGAAGTGCTGCTGGTCGCCGGGCACGTCTTCCTCGGCGTAGATGGCGTTCACCGGGCATTCCGCAACGCACACCGCGCAGTCGATGCATTCATCCGGGTCGATCGCGAGGAAGTTGGGACCTTCGCGAAAGCAGTCCACCGGACACACATCGACGCAGTCGGTATAGCGGCACTTGATGCAGCTTTCGGTCACAACGTGAGTCATTCAGGCAACTCCTGCAAACGATATCTTTTAGGTAATGGGGGATGGCGAGACGCCAAAAGCGGTATTGTAGCGTAACGTCAAGTAGTGCATACGCCATCGTCCCAAGCCTTTTATATCGTTTGGTGATTAGTTTATGGCGAGCCGTTTGCGCCGCAGGCGCCCGCCGGCCTTGACGCGTTCAAACAACCGCCGGCGCGCATTCGGGTAACATGCGACAGCATCTTCGCGAGACCCGTGTTGAGCGGATTCTGCGCGAAGCCCGAAGCGCACATGTGAACATGGCGCACATGGCGAACACGAAAGGGCGAGGGCGCACGAGGCCTGACGTCTTCCGATTTCATGCAGTCCCGGTTTGCAAGATCATGATCATTACTTCGCTGCTCGACACTGACCTGTACAAGTTCACGATGATGCAGGTGGTGCTGCATTATTTCCCGGCTGCCAACGTCGAATACAAGTTCCGCTGCCGCACGCCGAACGTCAACCTCGTGCCGTACATCGACGAGATTCGCAGCGAAGTGCACAAGCTCTGCAAGCTGCGCTTCAACGAAGAGGATCTCGACTATCTCCGCCGGATGCGCTTCATCAAGGGCGACTTCATCGACTTCCTCGCGCTCTTCCATCTGAACGAAAAGTACATATCGATCACGCCTTCGGCGAAGGGCAACGGGGAGATCGAAATCGACATCAAGGGGCCGTGGCTGCACACGATCCTCTTCGAAATCCCCGTGCTTGCCATCGTCAACGAGGTGTATTTCCGCAACACGCAGCAGCAGCCCGATTACAGCGAAGGACGTGAGCGCTTGCGCGACAAGATCCAGCTGCTCGGTGCGCGCCCCGAGTTCGCCGACTGCAAGATCGCCGACTACGGCACGCGTCGCCGCTTCTCCGGGCGCTGGCACGAAGAGGTGATTCTCACGCTCAAGGACGGGCTGCGCGACCAGTTCACGGGCACGAGCAACGTGTTCTATGCGATGAAGCACGGCCTGACGCCCCTCGGCACGATGGCGCACGAATACCTGCAGGCGTGCCAGGCACTCGGCCCGCGTCTGCGCGACTCGCAGATTTTCGGCTTCGAGATGTGGGCGAAGGAATATCGCGGCGACCTGGGCATTGCGTTGTCGGACGTGTATGGCATGCAGGCATTCCTCCGTGATTTCGACATGTACTTCTGCAAGCTCTTCGACGGCGCGCGCCATGATTCCGGCGACCCGTTCGACTGGGGCGAGCGTCTTCTCGCTCACTACGAAGCGAACCGCTGCGACCCGCGCACGAAAGTGCTCGTGTTCTCCGACGCGCTCGACATCCCGAAGGTGCTGCAGCTGTACGAGCGTTTCCGGGGCCGCTGCAAGCTCGCGTTCGGTGTAGGCACGAACCTCACGAACGACCTCGGCTACAACCCGCTGCAGATCGTCATCAAGATGGTCAAGTGCAATGGCCAGCCCGTCGCGAAGCTGTCCGATTCGCCGGGCAAGAACATGTGTGAAGACAAGGCGTACCTTGCGTATCTGCGCCAGGTGTTCGGCATCGATCAACCTGAGGAAGAAGCCGCGGGCAAGTGACGCGGGGCCACGCTGTAGCGTTGCAGGCGGAGAGCATGTGAGGGCATTGTCGGCGCTTTGCACACGTGCCGCTATATGCCGTTCGGCAAGGTGTTGGCATGAAGGGCGGCCGGTATAATTCGACCGTCAATGTGCGGAACGAGAAGGCGCATTTCGCACGCGTACGTCCCACGTTCAGCACGACCACCGGCACGAGGATATTGCACATGGATACATCGACGGCCCGCCGCAACATCCTGGCGCGCATCCGCGCGGGGCAAGGGCGCGAGCCCGAGCCGGCCGCGTCCGAACGCGAGGCGGCGCAGGCGTATCTCGCAAGCCGTCCGCAAGGTCCGCGTCCGCCCATGCCGGCCGATCTCGTCGCGCATTTCATCGAGCAGGCAAAGAAGATGGCGACCACGGTCGATACCGTCGAGTCGCTCGCCGAAGCGCCCGCTGCCGCGCACCGTTACCTTTCCGAACTGAACCTTCCGACCCAGGCCATCGCATGGCAGACGCTCGAAGCGCTGCCCTGGAGCGGCTCGGGCATCGACATCGAGTTTCGCAAACCGCGCGACGAAGACCGCGTCGGCATCACGGGCTGCTTCTGTGCGACGGCTGAAACGGGCACGCTGGTGCTGCTGTCCGGGCCAGAGACGTATGCGTCGGCGGGCTTGCTGCCGGAGACGCATATCGCGATCGTGCCAGCCTCGCGCATCGTTGCCGGTCATGAGGAAGCGTTCAACCTGATCCGCAGCGAACGCGGCGAACTGCCGCGCGCCGTCAACTTCGTCTCCGGCCCGTCGCGTACGGGCGATATCGAACAAACCATCGTGCTGGGCGCGCACGGTCCTTATCGCGTGCATGCGATCGTCGTGCGTGGCGCGTAACGCTGTGTCGTTGCAGGGACGTGTTGAGCGTGCGTGTTCTCGCGCGTGTTCTCGAATGGGCGGCGTCGCGTTGTTGTTCATGCTGTCATGCTGGCCGCTTGCAGCATCGGCCGCGAGTCTCGACGGCGCTTCGCTTTCTGCCTGGTGGGGCGTGCCGTTCGCGGGCGTCCTGCTGTCGATCGCCGTGTTCCCGCTCGTCGCGCCCAAACTTTGGCATCACCATTTCGGCAAGATTTCTGCTGGGTGGGCCGTCGTGTTCCTCGTGCCGTTCGCGTTCGCGTTCGGCGCGTCGACGGCGTTCGGCACGCTGATTCATGCGATCCTCGAAGAGTACCTGCCGTTCATCGTGCTGTTGACCGTGCTCTATACCGTCGCGGGCGGCATCTGCGTGACGGGCAATCTGCACGGCTCGCCGCGCCTGAATACGGCGTTGCTCGCGCTCGGCACGGCGCTCGCCAGCATCATGGGCACGACGGGCGCGGCGATGCTGCTGATCCGGCCGCTCCTGCGCGCGAATGACAACCGCAGGCACGTCGTGCATGTCGTCGTGTTTTTTATCTTTCTGGTCGCGAACGCGGGCGGTTCGCTGTCGCCGCTCGGCGATCCGCCGCTGTTCCTCGGTTTTCTCAACGGCGTCGGCTTCTTCTGGACGACCGTGCATCTCGCGCTGCCGATGCTGTTCATCTGCATCGTGCTGCTCGCCGTTTTCTACGCGCTCGATACGTACTATTTCCGGCATCGCGAAGAAGTGCTTCCTGTCGATCCATCGCCCGATACGCTTGCCGTTGGCGTCGTCGGCAAGATCAACTTCGTGCTACTTGCAGCGGTGATCGCGCTGGTGCTGATGAGCGGCATCTGGAAACCCGGCATCACGTTCGATATAGCGGGCACGCACGTCGAGCTGCAGAATCTCGTACGCGACGTGGCGCTGATCGCGGTGACGCTGCTGTCGCTCGTTGTGACGCCGCGCGCCGCGCGCGAGGGCAACGCGTTCAACTGGGCGCCCATCGAAGAGGTTGCGAAACTGTTCGCGGGAATCTTCGTGACGATCGCGCCTGTCATCATGATGTTGCGCGCGGGCGAGGCGGGTGCGTTCAGCGGCATCGTGCATCTCGTCAACGACACGGCCGGCCAGCCGCGCGACGATATGTACTTCTGGGCGACGGGCCTGTTGTCGTCGTTCCTCGATAATGCACCCACGTATCTCGTGTTCTTCAATCTCGCGGGCGGCGACGCGCAGACGTTGACGACCACGGGCGCATCGACGCTCGCGGCGATTTCGGCGGGCGCAGTGTTCATGGGCGCGAACAGCTACATCGGCAATGCGCCAAACTTCATGGTCAAGGCGATCGCCGAATCGCGCGGCGTGAAGATGCCGAGTTTTTTCGGGTATCTCGCGTGGTCGGGCGTCGTGCTGATACCGTTGTTCATCGCAACATCGTTGATTTTCTTTTGATGCCGTGCGCGCGCCGGAAGGCATGCGCTACGGCCTGATACTCGGAGAATGGCAATGCAAAAGGTTCTGGTTGCGCGTCCCATCTTTCCGGATGTGATCGCGCGCCTCAAGCAGCATTTCGAAGTGGACTGGCATAACGGCGACGTGCTGCCAGCCGACGAACTCAAGCGCCGCCTCGCCGACAAGGACGGCGCGCTGACGGCGGGCGACGCGATCGACGCGTCCGTGCTGGCCGCTGCGCCGCGCCTGCGCGTGGTGTCGAACATGGCGGTCGGCTACAACAACTTCGCCATGGCTGCGTTCAACGCGGCGAACGTGCTCGGCACGAACACGCCCGACGTGCTCAACGAATCGACGGCGGATTTCGGCTGGGCGCTGATGATGGCGGCTGCGCGCCGCATCGCGGAATCGGAGCACTGGCTGCGCGCGGGCAAATGGGAAAAGTGGTCGTACGACGGCTTTCTCGGCTCGGACCTGTATGGCTCGACGCTCGGCGTGATCGGCATGGGCCGCATCGGGCAGGCGCTCGCGCGTCGCGCGCGCGGCTTCAACATGAACGTGATCTATCACAACCGCTCGCGCGTCGCGCCGGAGATCGAGGCCGAGCTGAACGCGGAGTACGCGTCGAAGCAGGACCTGCTGCGCCGTGCCGACCACGTCGTGCTCGTGCTGCCGTACACGGCTGAGAACCATCACACCATCGGCGCCGCCGAACTCGCGCTGATGAAGCCGACGGCGACGCTGACGAATATCGCGCGCGGCGGCATCGTCGACGACGCGGCGCTTGCCGAGGCTTTGCGCGAGAAGCGTATCGCCGCGGCGGGCCTCGACGTGTTCGAGGGCGAGCCGAAGCTCAATCCGGCGTTGCTCACTGTGCCGAATGTCGTGCTGACGCCGCATATCGCGAGCGCGACGGAAGCGACGCGCCGCGCGATGGCGAATCTCGCCGCCGACAATCTGATCGCGGGGTTGGGTGAGGGTCCGCGCGCCGGGCGTCCGCCGAACCCTATCAACCCTGATGTGATCGGGAAGGCGCGTTCATGACGATGGTTTTGATCGCGGCCGTTGCCGTACTGGCCGTTGCGCTGGTGATTGCGCTGTTCATGCTGATGCGCGGTAACAGCGGCGCGCAACAGCAAATGCAATTCGACGAACTCGGCGAGCGCCTCGATGCCGCAGCGCTTGCGCAGACGCGCGAGTACGAGCGGCTCGAACGCGAGCTGCGTGGCGAGATTTCCGAAACGGCGCGCGTGTCGCGCACGGAATTGAGTGGCGGCTTCTCGCAGTTCCAGCAGACGCTCGCTTCCCAGTTCACGAGCATGACGACCGTGCAGGCCGCCAAGATCGACGGCTTTGCGCAGCAGCTCGTCAAGCTGACGGAGACGAATACGCAACAGCTCGACGCCGTGCGCCACAGCCTGCAACAGCAGGCGCAACAGGCGCGCGACGAACAGGGGATTACGCTGAAGCGTTTCGGCGAAACGTTGCAGCAGCAACTGGCACAGGTGACGGAGGCAAACGACCGGCGCTTCGCGGAAGTGCGCGCGACCATCGAGCAGCGGCTGAAAGACATCGAGGCGAACAACTCGACGAAGCTCGAAGAAATGCGTCGCACCGTCGACGAAAAGCTGCACGCGACGCTCGAGCAACGGCTTGGCGAATCGTTCAAGCTCGTGTCCGATCGTCTCGAACAGGTGCATCGCGGTCTCGGAGAAATGCAGACTTTGGCGGCGGGTGTCGGAGATCTGAAGAAGGTTCTGACGAACGTTAAGACGCGCGGCACATGGGGCGAAGTACAGCTCGAAGCGTTGCTTGAACAGGTGCTGACGTCCGATCAGTACGCGAAGAACGTTGCGACGATTCCGAAGAGCAACGATCGCGTCGAGTTCGCGATCAAGCTGCCGGGGCGTCAGCCGACTCCCGATGCGGCGGCAACGCCCGTATGGCTGCCCATCGATGCGAAATTTCCGCGTGAAGACTATGAACGTCTGATCGAAGCGCAGGAGCGTGCCGACCCAGTCGCAGTCGAAGACGCGTCGCGCGCGCTCGAAGGGCGGATTCGCGCGGAAGCGAAGACGATTGCGGAAAAATACGTGTCGCCGCCGCATACCACGGACTTCGCGCTGCTGTTCTTGCCGACCGAAGGGCTGTACGCCGAGATTCTGCGTCGTCCGGGTCTCACGGATCTCCTGCAACGCGACTATCGCGTGACGATTGCCGGGCCGACGACATTGACGGCCTTGCTCAACAGTCTGCAGATGGGTTTCCGCACGCTCGCCATCGAAAAACGTTCGAGCGAAGTGTGGCAGGTGCTGGGCGCGGTGAAGACCGAGTTCGGCAAATTCGGCGACGTGCTGGCGAAGACCAAGGCGCAACTCGAAACCGTCACGCGTTCGATCGAGGCGGCAGAAGTGCGTACGCGTCAGATGAACAAAAAGCTGCGTGATGTCGAAGCATTGCCCGAAGAACGGGCGGCGGGCTTGCTTGGGGACTCGCTGTCCGGAGTCGATGCGGAAGAGTCTTGATGCAGGGAAGGCTGGCAACGCTTGACCGCGATGGTCAAGCGTCTCACCAGCCAGCAGGGCAGCTTCGAATGTAAGCGAAGCTGCGCCGGGCGTGCGCGCAAATCAGTCCGCGCTTGCCGCGAGTTGATCGAGCGCTTCGCCCGTTATGCGCACGACGCGCCAGTCCGGCAACACGGTCGCGCCCATCTTCTGATAAAAATCGATGGCAGGCTGATTCCAGTCCAGCACCGACCATTCGAAGCGGCCGCACTGCCGCTCGACAGCCAACGCCGCCAGATAGCGCAACATCTTCGACCCGAGCCCCGTGCCGCGCTCGGTCGGCTGCACGTACAGGTCTTCGAGATACAGGCCGCGCCGTCCGAGGAACGTCGAGTAGTTGTGGAAGAACAGCGCGTAGCCGATCATCTTGCCGTCGCGTTCCGCGACGATCGCTTCTGCCGAGGGACGCGCGCCGAACAGCGCGTCGCGCAGGCCGTCTTCCGTCGCGATGAACAGATGCGTGAGCTTTTCGAACTCGGCCAGCTCGTACATCAGCGCGAGCATCGTGCCGACGTCGTCAGGCGTGGCCGCGCGGATCGTCGCCGGCATTACGCTTCCTCCGGCACGTCGCTCAACTGGATCTCGATGCCGCCGAAGCGCGACGCCACCCAGTTGTACGCGTGGCATGCAATCCACAGCAGGATGAAGCCCAGAATCGCGTTGAGCAGCAGCGCGCTGAACACGGTGCTCAGTTCCACCGACCCGTAACGGATGAAGGCGACCAGCACGCCGAGCAGCACGATAGGCACACTGAACGTCAGATACACGAGGATCAATGCCTTTGCCGTTTGCCCCGGTGCAATGAACGAGATCTGTTTTTTCATGTAAGTCAAACCCGTATGTCGTAGTGGATTGCGTAAAAACTTGCCGGCTTCGTGCGCTCAGATGAGGCCGTCGAACAGCATGATATCGACGGCGTCGCCCGGATCGAGATCGCCCTGGTCGTGGGCGAGCACGATGAAGCAATTTGCTTCGCTCATCGAACTGAGCACGCCGGAGCCTTGCGAGCCCGTCGGCGTGACGCGCCATGCGCCTTGCGCGTCGCGCTGCGCGATGCCGCGCTGGAATTCGGTGCGGCCCGGCCGTTTGCGGATCGTGTCGACGCACGCTGCGCGGATCAGCGGCACGGGATGCGTCGTCGCGCCGGACATCCGCAGCAGCACTTCGCGCACGATCTGATAGAACGCCGCCATCACCGCGACGGGGTTGCCCGGCAGACCGAAGAAGATCGCCGGTTCGCCCGCGCCGGGTTTGCCGCCCGACCAGATACGCCCGAACGCCAGCGGCCGGCCAGGGCGCATCGCGAGACTCCAGTGCGCGACGTCGCCGAGCATGCGCAGCATTTGCTTCGTCAGATCGGCTTCGCCCACCGAAACGCCGCCGGAGGTTATCACGACATCCGCGCTCGATGCAGCCGTCCGCAGTGCTTCTTCGAGCGCGGCGGGTTCGTCGCGGACCACGCCGAGATCGATGGGATCGACGTCGAGTCGCTTGAGCATCGCGAACAGCGTATAGCGGTTGCTGTCGTAAACGCAGCCCGGCTCGAGCGGCTGGCCGATCGAGCGCAGTTCGTCGCCCGTCGAAAAGAATGCGACACGCAGACGGCGGCGCACGGACACCTCGCCAATGCCCAGCGACGCGAGCAGTCCAAGGTCCGACGCACGCACGATGCGGCCCGCCTTCAGCGCGACCGCGCCGTGCGCAAGGTCTTCGCCCGCGAGGCGCCGGTTCGCGCCCGTACGTAATTGCGAAGCCGGAAAGCGAATGGTGTCGCCGTCGCGCGTGACGGCTTCCTGCGGCACGACGGTGTCGCACCCGGCGGGCATCGTTGCGCCCGTCATCACGCGCACGCATTGCGTGCGCTCGATGCTTCCCGCAAACGGATGCCCCGCGAAGGCCTTGCCCGCCACGCTCAGCGCGAGCTCGCCCTTTTCACCTGGTACGCCCGTTTGAACTGCGAGCGCCGCGCCTGCGAACGCGTAGCCGTCCATCGCCGAGTTGTCGTGCGCGGGCACGTCGATGGGCGACACGATGTCCTGCGCCAGCACGCGGTTCAGCGCGTCACGCAGATGGACGCGCTCGACGGTCGTCACGGGTGTCGCCCACTCGCGCACGATCGCCTGTACGGCGGACACCGGCATGGCTTGAGCGTCGTACTGTGCGACGCAACTCGAAGTTTCGTTCAGCGTGGTCATGAAAGGGGAGCGTCGCGACGGAATGCGGTGCGGCGGCGGCCGGGCGGCAATCGCGGCAAATGGCGCTGCTAATGTTAAACCCGGTCAACCGCGTTCGAGGTCGGCGAGTTCCTGCAGTGAATTGATATTGTAAAACGTGCGCTCGTCCGGAAAGGCGACTTCGACCGCCCTGTGGCGTGCGTACCACGTGCGAACCTTGCGCTCGCCCGCCTGCAGAAAGCCTTCGAGATCGTCGGCCAGTGACGTGCGCACGAGCGCGAAAACGGGGTGGATGGACGTGTCGCCTTGGGCGTCCGTGGTCGTGACGGTCGCGATGCCCGCGTCTTGCGCGTCTTGCGCAGCGAGCGCGGCTGCGAGGCGCCCGGCGAGATCAGCTGGCAGGCCGGGCGTGTCGCAGGGTGCCGACAGCACGAACGGCGTGCGCGCCGCGCGCAAACCGGCGAGGAGACCGGCGAGCGGACCGGGGAAATCAGGCATCGTGTCGGAGATGACGGTTGCGTGAAACGGCTCGCCCAGTTCCGCGTAGCGTGCCGTGTGACGGTTCGCGCTGATCAGAAGCGGCCCGGCCTGCGGCGCGAGACGCCGCATCACATGGAGCGCGAGCGGTTCGCCGTGCAGCATCTGCAGGCCTTTGTCGACGCCGCCCATGCGCATGCCGCGTCCGCCTGCGAGCAGCAGGCCGGTGATCTCGTCGCGCGTGATGGTCATTGGAAAGACCGGCTCAGCCGCCGATGTACGACATCTCGACGCGCCGCTCTTCGCGCGTCGTCGTCGAAGCCGCGTTCGCGCTGCCACGCAGTTGCGAGTAGCGGTCGCCGCGGGCGTGCCAGATGTTGGCGATCGCGGTGGCGATGCCTGCGTCGCTCGTGCCGTTGCGTACTAGCGCGCGCAGATCGTGGCCCGACGAAGCGAACAGGCACAGATACACCTTGCCTTCCGTCGATAGCCGCGCGCGCGTGCAGTCGCCACAGAACGCGCGCGTCACGCTGGAAATCACGCCGATTTCGCCGCAGCCGTCCGCGTAGCCCCAGCGCTGCGCGGTTTCGGCTGCGCTATGCGCTTCGAGCGGCAGCAGCGGAAAGTGCTCGCTAATCCGCGCGACTACATCCGCCGACGGCAGCACTTCCGTCATGTTCCAGCCGTTCGACGTGCCGACGTCCATGTATTCGATGAAGCGCAGCACCACGCCGGAGCCCCGGAAGTGGCGCGCCATCGGCACGATTTCGCTGTCGTTCGTGCCGTGCTTGACGACCATGTTGACCTTCAGTGGCGCAAGACCGACCGACTGCGCAACTTCGATGCCGTCGAGCACGTCGCGCACCGCGAAATCGGCGTCGTTCATGCGGCGAAACAACGCATCGTCGAGCGCGTCGAGGCTGACGGTCACGCGGCTCAGGCCGGCGTCTTTCAGGCTGCGCGCCTTGCGCGCGAGCAGCGAACCGTTGGTGGTGAGCGTCAGGTCGAGTGGTTTGCCCGCAGCGGTCGTCATGCGCGCGAGCCGTTCGATCAGGAATTCGAGGTTCTTGCGCAAGAGCGGTTCGCCGCCCGTCAGACGGATTTTCTCGACGCCATGCGCGACGAAGATCGTCGCGATCCGCTCGATTTCCTCGAAAGTCAGCAGCGCGCTGTGCGGCAGGAACGAATAGTCCTTGTCGAACACCGCGCGTGGCATGCAGTAGACGCACCGGAAGTTGCAACGGTCCGTGACAGAGATGCGCAGGTCGCGCAGCGGGCGCGACAGCGTATCGGTCAGCTCGCCGCGCGGGGTCCGGATGGGACCGGCGACGTCGGGAACGGCGCTGACGTCGGCAACAGGGATGATGCGTCGGGACATGATTACATATTTGGGATATCAGACTTCATTCTAGCGGAAGGCCCTGTCCGTCACAGTAGGGCGAACGCGCGGTGTTGTCAGGCGAGGGGCAGCAAAAAGCCCGCCTTGAAGGCGGGCTTTTCGGGTTGCCCGGCGTTGCCGCCGGGCGAAGTTAGCGACCGCTTACTGCGGCTGCTTTGCCGTTTCGACCTGTTGCATTGGCGTCGTGTCGGTGGCCGGAAGCGCCTTGCGCTCGCGCGGCGCGCGTGCGGGCTTCACCGCCTGCGCGGCGGCTTCCTGCGCGACGCGCAGCTTGTCCGAGTCGGTGTTGACCCAGACGAGGCCGGCGCTTTGCAGCATCGTCTCGAGGCCTTGCGTCGACTGGCGGCGGGCCGACGTGCCGTTCGTGCGAACGGGTTGCGGCTCGGCTGCTGCGGCGATCGGCGCGGCTTGCGTTACCGCTTCCGTTACGGCCGGTTCCGCTGCGGGTTGCGCCTGCGCGACGTCCGCGACGGGCTCCGCGACCGGCTGAACGACCGGCTCGACGACGGCCTGAACCACCGGCTCGACGACGGGCTGAGTTGCAACGGGCGCTTCGACAACCGGCTGCGCTTCTTCGGCGGGCGCTGCCGGGGCCGGAGCCGCTGCAACCGGCTCGGCTACAGGCTCGACGACGACAGGCGCTTCGGCGACGGGTGCTGCCGCTACGGTCTCAACCGGCGCGGGCACTTCAACGGGAGCCTGCACCGTTGCGACAGGCGCAACCGCTTGCGGCTCGACAGCGGCCGGCTCTTCGACGGCTGCTTCCGTGTGCGTCGCAACAGGCGCTTCGTCGGTGGGCACGACGGCTTCCGCCTTCGCAGCCTTTTCGACAGCCAGCGCCGGCGTTTCAGCCGATGCATGCAACTCGCTGACCACGGCGGCGCCCGTCGCGACGGCTGCCACGACGACCTCGACCGGCTTCACTTCCTGTGCCGGCTGTTGTTGTGCCGCTTCGACCGCTTGCGGCTGCGCTTCATGACGGCCCGTGTGTTCCGGTGCGCGCACGGGCGTTTCCGCCGATGCTGCCACAGCCGTTTCGCCTTCCGCTTCCGCGACATCGGCAGCCGTGTTCACGTTCACGCCTTCCTCGTCACGCTCGCGACGGCCACCACGGCGGCCGCGACGGCGACGACGACGCTCTTCGCCATCACGCGCGTCGTCGATGGGAGCAGCGCCACCCATCAGATTCGCTTGCGCCTGTGCGGCGATATCGGCCTGAGCCTCGTCCTGGCTCAGCGCGTCGGCTGCTTCGGGCTGCTGCTTGCGACGCTCGCCACGTTCGGCGCGTTCGCCACGCTCACGGCGCTCGCCACGGTCCGCCCGATCCTGGCGTTCCTGACGCTCGCCGCGCGTTACCTCAGCGGTTTCTGCGCGGTCTGCGCGTTCCTGACCGCGTTCGACGCGCTCCGGGCGTGCCTCGCGCGGTTCGCGTGCCTCACGAGGCTCGCGGCCTTCGCGCGGCTCGCGGCCGCCACGCGGCTCACGTGCTTCACGCGGTTCGCGTTCCTGACGTTCGCCGCGCTGCGACGGTTGAGCCTGACGGCCTTGCGTTGCCGCGCCTTCGCCACGGCCTGCCGCATCGCGGCCACCTGCGCCGTTGCGACGGTTGCGGTTGCGATCGCCGCCGCGCTCGCCCGTGCGCTCACCACGCTCGGTGCGTTCGCCGCGTGCGGGCTTCGCCGTCTTCTCGACTGGAGCGGGCGCGGGAGCGGGAGCCGCCGGTTGCACACCGAACAGACCCTTCAGCCAGCCGATGAAGCCGCCCGTGGCGGGCTTGACTTCGACCGTGGCGGCAGCGGGGGCCGGCGTGCGCACGGGCGCGCTCGGCGCCGGCTTTTCAGGCGTGATGCCCTTCACGGCCGCTTCCTGCTTCGGCTTCACTTCTTCGGTGCGCTTGCTGTAACCCGTTTCCGATTCCAGTTCGCGGGCCGCTTCTTCGGCCATCTTCCACGACGCGCGCGGATCGTCGAGGCGCGCATCGTCGTGACGCAGGCGCTCGAGCTTGTAGTGCGGCGTGTCGAGGTGCTTGTTCGGCACCAGCACGACGTTGACCTTGAAGCGCGACTCGATCTTGTTGATTTCCGAGCGCTTTTCGTTGAGCAGGAAGGCCGTGACCTCGACGGGCACCTGGCAGTGGATCGCCGCGGTGTTTTCCTTCATCGCTTCTTCCTGAATGATCCGCAGCACTTGCAGCGCGGACGATTCGGTATCGCGGATGTGGCCCGTGCCGTTACAGCGCGGGCAGGTCACGTGGCTGCCTTCCGACAGCGCCGGACGCAGACGCTGGCGCGACAGCTCCATCAGGCCGAAGCGCGAGATCTTGCCCATCTGGACGCGCGCGCGGTCGTGCTTGAGCGCGTCTTTCAGGCGCTGCTCGACTTCGCGCTGGCTCTTGGCCGACTCCATATCGATGAAGTCGATCACGATCAGGCCGCCCAGGTCGCGCAGACGCAACTGGCGCGCGACTTCGTCGGCGGCTTCGAGGTTCGTGCGCGTGGCCGTTTCCTCGATGTCGGCGCCCTTGGTGGCGCGCGCCGAGTTCACGTCGATCGCGACGAGCGCTTCCGTGTGGTCGATCACGATCGCGCCGCCCGACGGCAGCGGCACCGTGCGGGAGTACGCCGTCTCGATCTGGTGCTCGATCTGGAAACGCGAGAAAAGCGGCACGTCGTCGTGATACCGCTTCACCTTGTTGACATTGTCCGGCATCACGATATCCATGAAGGCGCGTGCCTGGTCGTGGATTTCCGTGGTGTCGATGAGGATTTCGCCGATGTCCGGCTGGAAGTAGTCGCGAATCGCGCGGATGACGAGGCTCGATTCGAGATAGATCAGCATCGGCTGACCTTGCGAGCCGCTTTGCGACGCGGCTTCGATCGCGCGCCACAGCTGCATCAGGTAGTTCAGGTCCCATTGCAGCTCTTCCGCGCTACGGCCGATACCCGCCGTGCGCGCGATGATGCTCATGCCTTCGGGCAGTTGCAGCTGGGACATCGTTTCGCGCAGTTCCTGGCGGTCGTCGCCTTCGATCCGGCGCGACACACCGCCGCCGCGCGGATTGTTCGGCATCAGCACGAGGTAACGGCCGGCGAGCGAGATGAACGTGGTGAGGGCCGCGCCCTTGTTGCCGCGTTCTTCCTTCTCGACCTGAACGATCAGTTCCTGGCCTTCCTTGAGGGCGTCCTGAATGCGCGCCGAGCGCATGTCGATGCCTTCGCGGAAGTACTGGCGAGCGACTTCCTTGAACGGGAGAAAACCATGGCGGTCTTCGCCATAGTTGACGAAACAGGCTTCGAGCGACGGCTCGATGCGGGTAATGATGCCCTTGTAGATATTGCCTTTGCGCTGTTCGCGGCCGGCGGTTTCGATGTCGATGTCGATGAGTTTTTGCCCATCGACGATGGCGACGCGCAATTCTTCCTGCTGCGTCGCATTAAACAACATGCGTTTCATTGAACGGCTCCAGAGCGGCTCTGCCTGTCCGGCCGACGGCGCACGGGAACGAACCCGGCCGACGGCTTGGGGCAGCGGCATGCCGCGCCTTATTGTGTTTTCACAAGCACGCTGGAGCGGGAAAGATGGCGGGGAGAATTGCCTGATGTGGGCGCCGTCTCCAATAAATGGACGCGCTGCCGCAGGGCACATGCGAACACGGCTTCAAATAATGGCCCGACACGCCGCGGGTCCTGGCAGCCGACTTGCATCAGCCTTCGTCCACGTGCGCCGGCGCGCCAGTTGGGCGCGCGTCCGGACACGTTCGAAGGCTGCGGTCTTGCCGCAGCGGGCAGGCTCGCTCACTGCGCGTGCCTGTCCCGCTCGGGGTGTCTCGCCTCATTTTGACGTCGCCATGTCCTGCACTTTCCGCAGGACGCCTCGGGCGCACGCCGTATTTTCGCCACCGGCCGCTTCGCGCTTAAGGGACATGAAAGCAGCCCTTGCCGAAGCTCGCCAGTCAAATTCTTTTTGACCAAAATTCCGTTACCGACGGTGCCGACTGTGACCGAACTCGCCTGTGGGCGCCGTCCCTGCCGTGTCGTGCATCGTGCGTGCAACTTGTTGCATCTCATTTTCAGGGCGAGCAACCAGCCCCCGGCGCAAGTAAAATGACGTTTTTATCGCTTGCGCCTGCGCAATCCACCCGCGATTCGGTTTAAGGCGCCGATCCTATATAGTCGGCCACCGCAGACTGCTGGGCAAATTATATTCAGAATGAAAGAGTTAGGCAAAATATCCCAGAAATCGGTGACAAGCCCCGTTTCGAGCGATCAGGTGTCGATGATCGAAATCGACGACAGCGCGGCCGGTCAGCGGATCGACAACTTCTTGCTGCGCGTCTGTAAGGGCGTGCCGAAAAGCCATATTTATCGGATTCTGCGCAGCGGCGAAGTGCGCGTGAACAAGGGCCGCGTGGACGCGCAGTACCGTCTCGCCTTTGGCGATCTGGTGCGCGTGCCGCCCATCCGCGTCGCGAAGGCGGACGAGGCGGTGCACGCGCCCGTGCCGTCCGCGCACTTCGAGATTCTGTTCGAAGACGAGCATATGCTCGTGATCGACAAACCGGCGGGCGTCGCCGTGCACGGCGGCAGCGGGGTCGCGTTCGGCGTGATCGAGCAGTTGCGGGCGGCGCGTCCGCAGGCGAAGTTTCTGGAACTGGTGCACCGGCTGGACCGCGAGACGTCGGGCGTCCTGATGCTCGCGAAAAAGCGCGCGGCACTCGTGAATCTGCACGAGCAGATTCGCGCGAACCGGATGGACAAGCGTTACTACGCGTGCGTGCACGGCGAATGGGCGAGCGACTGGGGCCGCCGGCGTGCCGTGAAGGAGCCGCTGCACAAATATCTGCTGCCGGATGGCGAGCGGCGCGTGCGCGTGCAGCCGGACGGGCTGCCATCGCACACTATTTTCAATCTCGTCGATCGCTGGCCCGATTACGCGCTGCTCGAAGCGGAACTGAAAACGGGTCGGACCCATCAGATTCGTGTCCATCTGGCGCATCTGGGGCTGCCGATCATCGGCGACGCCAAATACGGCGATTTCGCGCTGAATAAGGCGCTTGCGCGCGCGAACGCGCAGCCGGGGCTCAAACGGATGTTTTTGCACGCTTACCGGCTTAAGCTGACGCACCCGGCGACGGGCGACACGCTACAGTTCGAAGCGCCGTTGCCGGCAGACTGCAAGCGGTTCATCGCGCAACTTGCCGGGACGGCCGGCGCAGGGACGCACGAACAATCACAAACCGAGACGAAAACGCATGGCAAGAGAGCAATTTGACCTGATCGTCTTCGATTGGGACGGCACGTTGATGGATTCGACCGTCCATATCACACGCAGCATTCAGGCGGCCTGCCGCGATCTCGGGTTGCCTGTGCCGGCCGACGAGGCTGCAAGCTTCGTGATCGGCCTGGGTTTGCGCGACGCGCTGCAGATTGCCGCGCCGACGCTCGATCCATCCGACTACCCGCGCCTCGCCGAGCGCTATCGCTTCCACTATCTGGTGAAGGATCAGACGACCGAGCTGTTTTTGGGCGTGCGCGAGATGCTGGCGGATCTGCGCGATCAAGGCTATCTGCTCGCAATTGCGACCGGGAAGAGCCGTGTCGGGCTGAACCGCGCGCTGGATCAGGTTCGGCTCACGAGTCTTTTCGACGGCACGCGCTGTGCCGATGAAACGTTCTCGAAACCGCATCCGGCTATGCTGCAGGAACTGACACGTGAACTAGGGCAGGATCCCGTGCGCACGGTGATGATCGGTGATACCACGCACGATCTTCAAATGGCGATCAATGCAGGCGTGTCGGGCATTGGCGTCACATACGGCGCGCATCCTGCGGATTCGTTGACGGCACTGGAGCCGAAATTCGTCGCGGACAGCATCGCTTCATTGTCGGGCTGGTTGCGGGAGCACGCATGACGGACGCCGCGCAGGAGGCGGTGCGCATTTGCGCATCCGAAGAACTCGTCGACGGCGGCGCTGGCGTGCGCCGCAACGCGACGTACGCTGGCGGTGATGCCGTGGTGTTCTTCGTCCGCTATGACGGCGTGGCGTATGGCTACCTGAACCGTTGCGCGCATGTGCCGATGGAACTGGACTGGAACGAAGGACAGTTCTTCGAATCGTCCGGCTTATACTTGATGTGCGCGACGCATGGCGCGATTTACGCGCCCGATACGGGCAAATGCGTCGGCGGTCCGTGCCGCGGCGGCAGGCTTCGCCCGGTACACGTCGACGAGCGCGACACGCCCGAAGGGCGCACAGTGTTCTGGCTTCCGGACGCTGATCTGCGTCCAGCATCTGCCTGATTTCCCAGCATCTTTTCCCGAAACCTCGTTTTCTCCGGCGGCAACGCATGTCCGATAATTTGACTCCCGATCCGAACGAACCGGCCGCAACGAGCCGAGAGCCGCGCCGGGTGCCCGCCGACGAGCCGAACTGGGAGCGCGCCGCGCTCGAACGGATTGCGCTGGCAGCCGTCAACGAGCAACGCGCGGCGCGACGCTGGCGCATCTTTTTTCGTTTCCTGTTCCTCGGTGTGCTGGTCCTGATTGCGTGGGCTGTGCTGGATCTCAGCGGAGAGAAGGTCGCGACCACCAGCGGCCGCCATACGGCACTCGTGACACTTGAAGGCGAGATCGCATCCGATACTAACGCGAACGCGGAAGATGTCGACGCGGCACTAGCGAGCGCATTCGACGACGCAGGCACGGCGGGTGTGGTCCTGCGTTGCAACAGCCCGGGCGGCAGTCCCGTTCAGGCTGGGATCATCTACCGCGAAATTCGCCGATTGCGCGCTAAATATCCGTCTATTCCGCTTTACGTCGTTGTCAGCGACATGTGCGCGTCGGGTGGCTATTACGCTGCGGCGGCTGCTGACAAGATTTACGTGGATAAGGCGAGCATCGTCGGTTCGATTGGCGTGCTGATGGATGGCTTCGGTTTCACCGGCTTGATGGACAAGCTGGGCATTCAGCGCAGGATGCGCACCTCGGGTGAGAACAAGGGCTTTTACGATCCGTTCTCGCCCGATACGCCGAAGATGGATCAACATGCGCAAGCGATGCTGGACGAGATCCACGCCCAGTTCATTGATGCCGTCAAGCAGGGGCGCGGCAAGCGCCTTCAGGAATCGCCGGATATCTTCTCCGGTCTTTTCTGGACAGGTGCAAAGAGCGTCGAGCTGGGCCTCGCGGACGGCTTCGGCGACACAGATTACGTCGCGCGCGAAATCATCAAGGCGCCTGATGTGGTCGACTACACGGTGAAGGAGAGCATCACCGACCGCGTTGCGCGCAAGTTCGGCGCGGCAGTCGGCGGCGGCGCCGTGCACGCGATGGCAGCGATCGGCCGGTTGAATTTGCGATAGGGCGTTATCGGGCGGTGGCCTGGGACTTGGTAGGCCACCGCTTTCCCAGGCTCAGGCCGCCAGAATCAGAAAGATCGCTGGGCGCTTGTGGAGATCCAGCCCCGGCTTTTTCTTCCAGTCGGCAACCGTCCGGCTCACGATGGTTTCACTTTGCAGTGTCAGATCGACGGCGACGCAAACTAGCGTCGACGGCGCGCAGGTCGCGATCAGCGTGTCGAGCAACGCGCGATTCCGGTAGGGCGTCTCGATGAAAATCTGCGTCTGCTTGCCTTTACGCGACTGCTGCTCGAGGTCCCGCAGGCGTTTCGCGCGCTCGTTCGCGTCGACGGGCAGGTAGCCGTGAAACGCAAAGCTCTGGCCGTTCAATCCAGACGCCATCAGCGCGAGCAGGATCGAACTCGGGCCGACGAACGGCACCACCTTCACGCCGCGCTCATGTGCGCGCCGCACGAGCATTGCGCCCGGATCGGCGACGGCCGGGCAGCCGGCCTCGGACACTAGCCCGGCATCCGTCCCCGCAAGGACGGGCGCCAGCAACTTGTCGATTTCGCCCGCGGGCGTGTTGACGTTCAGTTCGCGAATCTCGATTTCCTGGATAGGCCGTTCCGTGCCGACTTTCTTCAGGAATGCGCGCGTGGTTTTCGCGTTTTCGCCTATGTAATAGTGCAGGGCAGCCGCGCGAGCGCGAACGGGCGCGGGCAGGACGGCGTCCAGCGCGGCGGCGTCGCCGTCGCCGAGCGTGTTCGGGATCAGATAGAGAACGCCGCTCATCGCACCTCCAGTAGTGGGTAGCCGGCAGCGAGCAGCATGCGCGTGAGCGCGATCAGCGGCAGGCCGATCAGCGCCGTGGGATCGTCGGATTCGATCGCGTCCAGTAGCGCGATGCCGAGGCCTTCCGCTTTTGCGCTGCCCGCGCAGTCGTACGGTGTCTCAGCGCGCAGGTAGGCGTCGAGCGCGGCGTCGGGCAGATCGCGAAAGCGCACGTGCGTGACCACGTCGATGGTTTGCGCGTCGCCCGAACGGCTGTCGAACAGGCACAGCGCGCTGTGGAAAAGCACTTCGCGGCCGCGCATGCCTTGCAGTTGCGCGAGCGCTTTTTCATGCGTGCCGGGCTTGCCGATCTGATGGCCGTCATAGGTCGCGACCTGATCCGAGCCGATCACGAGTGCTCGCTCGCCGGCGGCCAGTCCGGCTGCGACGGCGCGCGCTTTCGCCTGCGCGAGGCGCAGTGCCGTCGCTTCCGGCGTTTCACCCGCGAGCGGCGCCTCGTCGATGGCAGGCACGGCGACGTCAAACGGAATGCGTAACCGTTCGAGCAGTTCGCGCCGATACGGCGAACTCGACGCCAGAATCAGGCGGGGCGGGCGTTTGAAGGAATCCGGCATGCTGGAAAAGAACCTTGATCTGTAGGTAAAACTGAAGGTGAAAAGGCGGGGCGCGAACGCGCTCGCGCGCGTGGCCTTAAGTGTTTGACTCGAAAAGACAAAACGGATATGATTTTGGGCTTTTCATCGGTATGCTTTGCCGAATGGCGCACCGGATAGGCGTCCTGGTGACATCCAGACCGTCTTCCAGCGCCACCAAAACGACGCATAACGACTTACCCGGCTGAAATCCTTGCCGACGCAGGAGCGCACATGACTCAACATCCTGGCAAACCTGCTGGTCTCGTCGACCCGCGTGCACTCGACCTGTTCGAATTTGCCCGCAGTGGACGTCAGGCCGCGGGTACCGTGCGCGTCTCGCAACTGCCGCGCATGTTAAACGAAGTCCCGCAGGGAGCGCCAGACCGCGATACCGCGTTCACCTGGCAAGCCGAGGGGACGACGCAGCCGGAATTGCAGGACGACGGCACCGAGGGTCCGCAGCCGTATCTGAGGCTTGCGATTCACGGCGCCGCATGGCTCGAATGTCAGCGTTGCCTGTCTCCGTACGAGCAGGCATTCAACGTCGATGCGACTTACCGGATCGTCAATACGGATGAGGAAGCTGAAGAGTTTCCTCTGGACGAGGATGAAGTCGATGTGATCGTTGGGTCACGCCAGTTCGATCTTGTCGACTTGATCGAAGAGGAATTGCTGCTTTCGTTGCCGCTCGTGCCGAAGCACGATGCCTGTCCCGAAGTGCACGAGAGTCTCACCTCGGGCGCAAGCGGGCAGGAAGGCGAAGAGGCCGTCGAGGGCGAAGCTGAAGAGGGTGAAGAACCCAAGCGGCCGAACCCTTTCGCGGCGCTCGAAGGCCTGAAATCGGGCGAATCCGGCGACAAGAAGCACTGAACAGTTGCATGGGAGCGCGACAGGGCGCGCCGGGCACGATGGTTTAGCCACGTGGCCTATGGCGGTTGCCGTGCCGGGCTGTGTTAGAATTCGGAAAATTTTCAGGAGTTATCATGGCAGTTCAACAAAACAAGAAGTCGCCGTCGAAGCGCGGCATGCACCGCTCGCACGATTTCCTCAACGCCGCGCCGCTGGCTGTTGAGCCGAGCACGGGTGAAGTGCATCTGCGTCACCACGTCAGCCCGAACGGCTACTATCGCGGCAAGAAAGTCGTCAAGACGAAGAACGACTAATCGTCCAGCATCGCGCTCCTTTGGGTCTGACCCATTGGTATTTCGCGTGGCGATCGGCTCGCTTGACATTTTCCCGGTTCATCAAAAAGGCGGCATTCAACTGCCGCTTTTTTGTGCCTGAAATTCGTCGCATTCCATGACTGTAAAGCTCACGATAGATTGCATGGGAGGCGACCACGGCCCGTCCGTGACCGTTCCCGCTGCCGTCAACTTCGTTCGCTCGCACCCCGATGCGCACCTGATGCTCGTCGGCATCGAAAGCGCGATTCGTGCTCAGTTGAAGAAGCTGAAGGCGTCCGACAATCCGGCACTCACGGTCGTACCCGCGTCCGAGATCGTCGCCATGGACGATCCCGTCGAAGTCGCGCTTCGCAAGAAGAAGGACTCGTCGATGCGCGTGGCGCTCAACCGCGTCAAGGACGACGAGGCGCAGGCCTGCGTCTCCGCCGGCAACACCGGCGCGCTGATGGCCGTTTCCCGCTATGTCCTTAAAACGCTTCCGGGCATCGAACGTCCGGCGATCGCGTTTGCCTTGCCCAATCCCACCGGCTACACGACGATGCTCGACCTCGGCGCGAACGTCGATTGCGAGCCGCAGCATCTGCTGCAGTTCGCGGAGATGGGGCACGCGCTGGTTTCTGCCGTCGAAGGCAAGGAGCGTCCGAGCATCGGGCTCCTGAATATCGGCGAAGAGGTCATCAAGGGCAACGAAACGATCAAACGTGCGGGCGAACTGCTGCGTAGCAGTACGCTTAATTTCCGCGGCAACGTGGAAGGCAACGATATCTACAAAGGCACCGTCGACGTGATCGTCTGCGATGGCTTCGTCGGTAACGTTGCGCTGAAGACGTCGGAAGGGCTCGCGCAGATGCTGTCCGACATAATCAAGGAAGAATTCGGCCGTTCGTGGCTGACCAAGGTGATGGCGGTGCTGGCGCTGCCCGTGCTGCTGCGTTTCAAGAAACGCGTCGATCACCGGCAATACAACGGCGCCGCGTTGCTCGGCCTGCGCGGGCTCGTGATCAAGAGCCACGGCTCGGCTGACGCCTACGCGTTTGAGTGGGCCATCAAACGCGGGTATGATGCCGTCAAAAATGGCGTTCTCGAACGTCTTGCCCGCGCGATGGAGGAGAACGCGGGTTCACTCGAACAGGCGAAACACGAGGCCGGCGGCGCGGGCTCCGCGAGCCAGATGGCGAGCCCGATCGCGGGTCCGGTGTCCGGACAGCCGGCCGAGCCCTACAGCGCACAATCCTCGAAGACATAATGGCTCAATCCACTACCTATTCCCGCGTGCTGGGCACGGGCAGCTATCTGCCGCCCAACCGCGTTTCCAATCAGGAACTGGCTGATCGTCTCGCGAAGCAAGGCGTCGAGACGAGCGACGAATGGATCGTGGCCCGCACGGGCATCCATGCGCGTCACTTCGCCGAACCTGATGTCACTACCAGCGACCTCGCGCTGTTCGCGTCGCAACGCGCGATCGAAGCGGCCGACGTCGATCCGCAATCTATCGACCTCATCATCGTCGCCACGTCGACGCCGGACTTCGTGTTTCCGAGCACGGCATGTCTGCTGCAGAACAAGCTGGGCATCAAGAATCATGGCGCCGCCTTTGACGTGCAGGCCGTGTGCTCAGGTTTTGCCTATGCCGTTGCGACGGCTGACAGTTTCATCCGAAGCGGGCAACATCGTACTGCGCTGGTGGTCGGTGCTGAAACGTTCTCACGCATCCTCGATTTCAACGACCGTACCACCTGCGTGCTGTTTGGCGACGGCGCGGGCGCTGTCGTGCTGCAGGCGTCGGACGAGCCGGGCGTGCTGTCGAGCGCGTTGCACGCTGACGGCAGCCATTCGAACATCCTTTGCACGCCGGGCAATGTGAACGGCGGCATCGTGCAAGGCAGTGCGTTCCTGCACATGGACGGTCAGGCGGTGTTCAAGCTCGCCGTCAACGTGCTCGAGAAAGTCGCGGTCGAAGCGCTGCAGAAGGCGGATCTCAAGCCCGAGCAGGTGGACTGGCTGATTCCGCACCAGGCCAATATCCGCATCATGCAGAGCACGTGCCGCAAGCTCGGCCTGCCGCAGGAGCGGATGGTCGTCACCGTGCACGAGCACGGCAATACGTCGGCGGCGTCGATTCCGCTCGCGCTCGACGTGGCCGTTCGCGACGGACGCATCCAGCGCGGCCATAACGTGCTGATCGAAGGCGTCGGCGGCGGCTTTACATGGGGCGCGTCGGTCATCCGTTTCTGACGACCGCGCGCGGCGGCGCCTGGAGCGCCGCCTCAAGTGGCAGCGCACGTCGTGTGCGCGTCACGCACATTTGAACTCATCGAATTGGGGACGATATGAAATTTGCGTTCGTTTTTCCGGGGCAGGGCTCGCAGTCGGTCGGCATGCTCAACGCGTTCGCCGACAATGCGATCGTGCGCGAAACCCTCCAGGAAGCGTCCGACGCGCTCGACCAGGACCTCGGCAAGCTGATCGCCGAAGGCCCGGCCGAAGACCTGAACCTCACCACCAATACCCAACCTGTGATGCTGACGGCTGCTTACGCGATCTTTCGCGCATGGCAGGCGGCAGGCGGTCCTGCGCCTACAATCGTGGCCGGCCATAGCCTGGGCGAATACACGGCGCTCGTCGCCGCTGGCGCGCTGAAGTTCCGCGACGCTGTGCCGCTCGTGCGTTTCCGCGCGCAGGCGATGCAGAACGCGGTGCCCGTCGGTCAGGGCGGCATGGCCGCGATTCTCGGCCTCGACGATGACACCGTGCGCGAAGTGTGCAAGGAAGCATCCGTGGCGGGTGTCGTCGAAGCCGTCAACTTCAATGCGCCCGCGCAGGTCGTGATCGCGGGTCACAAGGCGGCCGTTGAGAAGGCGTGCGAAGTCGCCAAGGCGAAGGGCGCGAAACGCGCGCTGCCGCTGCCCGTATCCGCGCCGTTCCATTCGTCGCTGCTCAAGCCCGCGTCGGATCAGCTGCGCGAGTATCTGGCGAGCGTCGACGTGCAGGTGCCGTCCATTCCCGTCGTCAATAACGTCGATGTGGCCATCGTCAACGAGCCGGCTGGCATCAAGGATGCGCTGGTACGTCAGGCGGCCGGCGCTGTGCGCTGGGTCGAATGCGTGCAGTCGATCGGCAAGCAGGGCGTTACGCACGTGATCGAATGCGGTCCGGGCAAGGTGCTCGCGGGGTTGACCAAGCGTATCGACGGCAATCTGGTCGGCGCGTCGATCGTCGATCCGGCTTCGCTAGACGAAGTGGTAAAAGTCGTCACGGCCTGAACGTCTGGTTGAAGGCAGCAAAGAATTGAACAGCCCTGCATGTGCAGGGCACTGTGGAAAGCTACGATGGAAAAGACTCTCGATAAACAGATTGCGATCGTAACGGGCGCTTCGCGTGGCATCGGCCGCGCAATCGCGATCGAACTCGCGCGTCAGGGCGCGACGGTGATCGGCACGGCAAC
The DNA here is from genome assembly GCF_002902965.1 of Paraburkholderia hospita. GTDB lineage: Bacteria > Pseudomonadota > Gammaproteobacteria > Burkholderiales > Burkholderiaceae > Paraburkholderia > Paraburkholderia hospita. Next base: position 1,022,960 of record NZ_CP026105.1, read on the forward strand.
GAGCGAAAGCGGCGCGAATGCGATCACGGAAGCGTTCAAGGCCGAAGGTCTGAACGGCCGCGGCGCAGTGCTCAACGTCAACGACGCGGCGGCGGCCGAAGCGCTGATCGACGGCACGGTGAAGGAATTCGGCGTGCTCAACGTGCTGGTGAACAACGCGGGCATCACGCAAGACCAACTCGCGATGCGCATGAAGGACGACGACTGGGACGCCGTCATCGACACGAACCTGAAGTCGGTGTTCCGTCTGTCGCGCGCAGTGCTGCGCCCGATGATGAAGGCGCGCGGCGGCCGCATCATCAACATCACGTCGGTGGTCGGTTCGGCGGGCAATCCTGGGCAGGTGAACTACGCCGCAGCGAAAGCGGGCGTGGCGGGCATGACGCGTGCGCTCGCTCGTGAAATTGGCAGCCGCGGCATCACGGTGAACTGTGTCGCGCCGGGTTTCATCGACACCGACATGACCAAGACGCTGCCCGAAGAACAGCAAACCGCGCTGAAGGCGCAGATTCCGCTCGGCCGTCTCGGCAGCCCGGAAGATATCGCACACGCCGTGACGTTCCTCGCATCGCCGCAGGCCGGTTATATCACCGGCACGACGTTGCACGTGAACGGCGGCATGTATATGTCGTAATCGAATTCGGTTACTATCCGCGCCTTGAAGCCATTCGAAGTGCGGATTTAAACGGCTCTACAGCAACCTTGTGCGTCGCTTTTTTACAGATGCAAACCTGATAAAATGCGCGCACCTGTATTTATGAACTTTTTTCCCTTGGAGGGGTAATGGACAATATCGAACAGCGCGTCAAGAAGATCGTTGCAGAACAACTCGGTGTTGCCGAAGCGGAAATCAAGAACGAAGCATCGTTCGTGAACGACCTCGGCGCTGACTCGCTCGACACGGTCGAGCTGGTGATGGCTCTCGAAGACGAATTCGGCATGGAAATTCCGGATGAAGAAGCCGAGAAGATCACGACGGTTCAGCAAGCGATCGACTACGCTCGCGCTAACGTCAAGGCCTAAGGCCATTCGCGCCTGGCCGGTTGCTTCGGCTGCTGTGAAAAACGCAGCGTCCGTCGTACCGGCGGCCCTGTCGCGCCGCCCGTCGGTGCAACGAGGGCAGGCGTCAATGCCGATGCGCATGCGCGCAAGCCTGACGGCGTCGTTCAAGGCGCACTGGCCGATGCAGCAAAGGTCGGCTCTTTCGCCATTGCGCTTACTGGTGCATGTTCTGGCGTCACCGCCAGTGCACCGGTCAGCGTATTCGTCAGCGCCCTGGTCAGCGCGATCGTCAGGTTAAACAGCCACAGGGCTCACAGGGCACTTTCCTGTACGCTGCTGTGGCTTTTGTTTTGTCATCTATGGAAAAGGGGTTACCGTGAGCCGTCGTCGTGTTGTTGTTACAGGCCTGGGGCTTATTTCGCCTGTTGGCAATAATGTTGCCGACGGCTGGGCCAATCTGGTCGCCGGCAAGTCCGGCATCGCCAACGTCACGAAGTTCGACGCGTCGAACTTCTCCACGCGTTTTGCCGGCGAGGTGAAAGGCTTCAATATCGAAGACTACATCCCCGCCAAGGAAGCGCGCCACATGGATACGTTCATCCACTACGGCGTGGCTGCAGGCTTCCAGGCGATGAAGGACAGCGGGCTCGAAATCACCGAAGCGAACGCGGAGCGTGTCGGCGTGGTGGTCGGTTCGGGCATCGGCGGCCTGCCGATGATCGAAGTCACGCAAACGGAACTGCTGAACCGCGGCCCGCGCCGTATTTCGCCGTTCTTCGTGCCTGCGTCGATTATCAACATGATCTCCGGCCATCTGTCGATCAAATTCGGTCTCAAGGGCCCGAACCTGTCGATGGTGACGGCATGCACGACGGGTCTGCATTGCATCGGCGAGGCCTCGCGCCTGATCGAATACGGCGACGCCGACGTGATGATCGCGGGCGGCGCGGAATCGACCGTTTCGCCGCTGGGTATCGGCGGCTTTGCGGCGGCGCGCGCGCTGTCGCAGCGTAACGATGATCCGGCGACGGCGAGCCGTCCGTGGGACAAGGACCGCGACGGTTTCGTGCTCGGCGAGGGCGCGGGCGTGATGGTGCTCGAAGAGTACGAACACGCGAAGGCGCGCGGCGCGAAGATCTACGCGGAAGTCAGCGGCTACGGCATGAGTGGCGACGCGTATCACATGACGGCGCCGTTGGAAGACGGCGACGGCGCACGCCGCTGCATGCTCGCGGCGATGAAAAACGCGGGCGTTAACCCTGACTCGGTGAACTACCTGAACGCGCACGGCACGTCGACGCCGCTTGGCGACCTGGCTGAAACCACGGGCATCAAGCGCGCATTCGGCGATCACTCGAAGAAGATCGTCGTGAACTCTACGAAGTCGATGACGGGTCACCTGTTGGGTGGCGCGGGCGGCCTGGAGTCGGTGTTCACGGTGCTGGCCGTGCATCATCAGGTGTCGCCGCCGACCATCAACATCTTCAACCAGGACCCGGAATGCGATCTCGACTACTGCGCGAACACCGCGCGGGAGATGAAGATCGATGTCGCGCTGAAGAACTCGTTCGGGTTCGGCGGCACGAACGGCACGCTGGTTTTCAAGCGCTTCTAAGCATTTGACGGCGATAGCGTCGCTGCCGGCTACGTCGGCGCATGCTTCCGATACCGCAGTGAACGGCGGACCCTCGCAGCGCATAGCGTTGCGGCGGTCCGCCGCGTTGTATCTGGCGACGGCTCTTTTCATCGCTTTTGCCGTGGCGGCTGTCTGCATGACGATTGCGCCTCGCTTCGGCGTTGCCTGGACGGTTGTGGGTGCCGCGGCCGTGTTCGCGATTCTGGCGGCGTCAGCGGCCCGTCATGCGCGCAATCAGCCGGGCGCCCTTAAAATCGGGCCGGAAGGACTGTCTGTCTGGAACCGGGCGGGAATATTACGCGCTCAGGGCCGTATCGTTGGATGCAGCCAGTGGAGCGACAGCCTGCTGATGCTGTGGCTCAAGGAAGATGGCGGTAAGCTGCATCGGCTTCTGATCGCGGCCGACATGGCCGGGCGCGGCGCTTTTCGCGAGATCGCCGTACTGGCGAGACACAGCGCGCACGTCTGAACGCGGGCCTGGCGGGGCGGGCCGGGCGCCTTGGCTGTAAAGACTGTAACGGCTGTTACGGGCGTAACGTGCCGCGGTGGAGGGGACGCTACAATGGTGCCCCGCTACACGCGCAAAAGTTAACGGATTTATCAGGTGAGCGAAAAAGAAATAGATCAGGTGCTGGTTGAGCGCGTCCAGAATGGCGACAAGGCCGCGTTCGAGCTGCTGGTCGCCAAGTACCACCGCAAGATCATCCGCCTGATCTCGCGCCTCGTGCGGGATCCCGCTGAGGTCGAGGATGTGGCCCAGGATGCCTTCATCAAGGCATACCGGGCGCTGCCCCAATTCCGCGGCGAGTCCGCGTTCTATACGTGGTTGTACCGGATTGCCGTCAACACGGCCAAGAATTACCTTGCGACCCAGGGCCGGCGAGCGCCCACTTCGACGGAAGCAGATGCAGAAGAAGCTGAAACTTTCTCGGACGCCGACCAACTAAGGGATATCAACACGCCCGAGTCGATGTTGATGAGCAAACAGATCGCTGAGACTGTCAATGCTGCGATGGCGGTTTTACCGGAAGAACTGCGCACCGCCATAACTCTTCGTGAAATTGAAGGTCTGAGCTACGAGGAAATCGCTGAAATGATGGGTTGCCCGATCGGCACCGTCAGATCAAGAATTTTCCGCGCTCGTGAGGCCATTGCGGCAAAATTGCGTCCGCTGCTTGACACACCCGAAGGCAAGCGCTGGTAGCAGCTGTTCGACACAGCAGCCAGCCGGTCCTCGCGGACAGCGGCGCAGTCTCTGGGTTAAGTGGTGTCACTACGGGGTGTCTGTAAAGATGGGGAGCATCATGGGGTCGGTTTCGATGCCAATGCAATCGAATGCGCAAGCGAACTCGCAAGGCGAGCGTCTGTCGGCTTTTGTCGACGGCGAACTGCTCGACGGCGAGCATCCAAACACAATTCTGGCCGCGCTGGGTCGTGAAGACTGCGCGACATGGTCGTGCTATCACCTGATCGGGGACGCACTGCGTTCCGACGATCTGGCCGTCAGCCCGGCAACGAGCAGCGCGTTTCTGAACGGTTTCGCGGCCCGCTTCGAAAGCGAGGCGCATGTGCTGGCGCCGATTTCCGTGCCGGCAACGCGCCGTCTGCTGGCGCTGCGCCGCCGGGTGATCCCGGCGTTCGCTGTGGCGGCTGCCGCCGCGACGCTGACGTGGATCGTGATGCCGCAGCTCTCGGGCGTCGGTACGGGCGTGACGCAGGTCGCCTCGGTGGCGCCGCATGGGGACTCGGTGCAGCGCGTGGCGATGGCCTCGATGCCCGCCGCGACCACGGCTCAAGCCAATGGATCGGACGGCAACATCATCCGTGACGCGAGCCTCGACCAATATCTGGAAGCGCATCAACAGTTCGGCCTTCAACCCGTTGTATCGGGTTCGATGCCGTTGCTCCGCGCGGCTTCTCTGACCACGCAGGGCCACTAGTCTGATGCAGAGTCTGCGGTTGAAAAAAACGACTATCTGGGGGCGGCTGCCGGCATTTCTGTTCTGTGCAGCCGTGATGTTGTCCGCCACGTCGCGCACCTACGCGCAAACCGACGACTCTGCCACCCGGCACAGCGCGGCGGAACTGTTGAACCGGGTTCATCAGGCTGCGCAGCAGCAGAACTACGAAGGCACGTTCCTCTATCAGCGCGGCAACTTCGTGCAGTCGTCGCGTATTGCCCACTACGCGACGCGTAACGACGGCGAGTTCGAATCGCTCGAAAGCCTCGACGGCGCGCCGCGCAAGATCCTGCGCCACAACGACGAGCTGTACACGTTCGTGCCGGAGCGGCATCTGTGCGTCGTCGAAAAACGGCAGAACAAGGACTCGTTCCCGGCGCTGATGTCGGCGAGCGGCGAGCAGGTCCTGACCGTCTACGAGCCGAAGATGCTAGGCACGGACCGCGTGGCGGGCGTCGACAGCCAGGTCATCGAACTCGATCCGAAAGACGCGAACCGCTTCGCCTACAAGCTGTGGGCCGATACGAAAACGGGGCTGCTGCTACGCGCGCAGACGCTCGACCCGAGCGGTCAGGTGCTCGAGCAGATGTCGTTTTCGCAGATTCGCATCGGTGTGCCCGTGGACAAGGCGCCGATCGCCAGCGGTATTAAAAACACGTCGGGCTGGACGGTGGTACGCCCGCCCGTCGAGCCTGTCGATATGGAAGCGCAGGGCTGGCAGGTCACGTCTCCCGTCGCGGGTTTCCGCAAGATTCGCGAGCTGCGCCGGCCGATGGCGGCGGACGATCCATCCAATCCGCCCATTCCCGTCGACCAGATGGTGTTCTCTGACGGTCTCGCCGCGATTTCGATCTTCGTCGAGCCGGTCGAAAAGAGCACCCGCAAGGAAGGCGCGGGAAGTAGCGGCGCGACGCACGTGCTGGTCAAGCGGCGCGGCGATTTCTGGATCACCTTGCTCGGGGAAGTGCCTCAGACCACGTTGCAGCAATTTGCGGCTGCCATAGAATACAAGCCTTCCAGGTAATCCTTCGGTCCCCTACGACATGACGATTCTTTCGGTGCGCAAATTCTTCGCGGCCGCAGTACTGGTGGCTTGCCTGCCCCTCGCGCCGCATGCGGCGTCGGCGGCGCCTGCTGCCAATCTGCCCGATTTCACCGATCTGGTCGACAAGGTCGGGCCGGCCGTCGTCAACATCCGCACCACGGCGCGCGTCACCAATACCACGCGGGGCTTGCCGCCCGGCATGGACGACGGCGACATGTCGGAGTTTTTCCGGCGTTTCTTCGGCATTCCGATGCCTAACTCCCCGCAGTCGCCGCAGTCGCCGCAATCGCCGGGTACGCCGAATTCTCCGAATTCGCCGCGTGGCGGCAACAGCGACCAGGACCAGGCGCCGGATAGCGGCGGCAGCGATTCCGAGCAGAACAGCGGCGTCGGCTCGGGCTTCATCCTGTCGGCGGATGGCTACGTGATGACCAACGCGCACGTGATCGATGACGCGGACACGATTTACGTCACGCTCACCGACAAGCGCGAGTTCAAGGCCAAGCTGATTGGCGTCGACGACCGCACGGACGTGGCCGTCGTGAAGATCAACGCGACGAATCTGCCGACCGTGCCGATCGGCGATTCGAACAAGGTGCGCGTCGGCGAATGGGTCGTCGCGATCGGTTCGCCGTTCGGTCTCGAGAACACGGTGACTGCGGGTATCGTCAGCGCGAAGGGGCGCGACACGGGCGACTATCTGCCGTTCATCCAGACCGACGTCGCCGTGAATCCCGGCAACTCGGGCGGCCCGCTGATCAACATGCAGGGCGAGGTGATCGGTATCAACTCGCAGATTTATAGCCGCACGGGCGGTTTCATGGGCATCTCGTTCGCGATTCCCATCGACGAAGCGATGCGCGTGGCCGAGCAGCTGAAAACGTCGGGCAAGGTTACACGTGGCCGGATTGCCGTCGCGATCGGCGAAGTGACGAAGGACGTGGCCGATTCGCTCGGTCTGCCGAAAGCGCAGGGCGCGCTCGTCAGCAGCGTCGAGCCGGGCGGTCCGGCGGATAAGGCTGGCGTGCAGCCGGGTGACATCATCCTGAAGTTCAACGGCCACAATGTGGATACGGCGACCGACCTGCCGCGCATGGTCGGTGACACCAAGCCGGGCACGAAGGCGACGATCACGCTGTGGCGCAAGGGCCAGACGCGCGAATTGCCTGTGACTGTGGCCGAAATGCAGCCCGACAAGACGGCGAAGGTCGACCCGAAGAAGGCGCCGACGCCGAAGCCGCGCGCATCGAACGCGCTGGGCGTGGCCGTCAGCGACATTCCGGCCGACCAGATGAAGACGCTCAAGCTGCGCAACGGCGTCCAGGTCGATGCCGTCGACGGTCCGGCCGCGCGTGTCGGCCTGCAGCGCGGCGATATCATTCTGCGTGTCGGCGACACGGACGTCACGAGCGCGAAGCAGTTCGACGAAGTGACTGCGCATCTCGACCCGTCGAAGATGGTCGCGCTGCTGGTCCGTCGCGGCGAAAACACGCAGTTCGTGCCCGTTCGCCCGCGCGCGCCGCAGAAGTAAGCGACGTGGTCAACGCGGTGGCATCGCTCACGCTCTACGGACGCGCGTGGTGCCACCTCTGCGACGACATGCGCGCCGCGCTCGCGCCTTTGCTGGCAGAGTTCGGCGCGCAACTCGAAGTGATCGACATCGACGCCGATCCTTCGCTCGAAGCGCGCTACAACGATTGGGTTCCCGTGCTGGTTCATGAGGGCGTCGAGTTGTGTCATTACCATCTCGACGAAGCGCGGGTCCGTGTGGCGCTGGCGGGGCATCACGCAACGCCGCCACGGTGAACACAGCCGACGCGCTATCGAACCTGCAGGCCGAAAGCGGGCGGCCAGATAGCACGAATAACGCCCGCTACCCGTAAGTCCCGCCCGCCGACCCCCTTTTCGGCTAAAATAGATAGGTTTTGTGCGACGCGAGTCGTATCGACTGGACGGCATTGCCGTCCCATTTGGTGGCACCTTGAGGCCACCCCTTGTGTAGCGAAGCGAGACCCGTGGCTAGCTTAGACCGGGAACCGTTGCCGTAGACGAGCAGAGGTCTTCGTATCGCTGATCGTAATTGCATTAACCTGATTACCGTCAGGTTCCGCCCACTCAGCGGCTTCAACTCCGCTGACCAAGCGGATTGATGTATGTAATTCCCGCGCCTTCGGGCAACGGATCGCTGCAGGTACGAGCGAAAGCTCGGTGTGTCATTGTTCGGCCTCGTCAGCAGCACGATGAGTGTAGCGAACCTGCTATACGACTAGCAGTAGCCTAGGAGGACATGCGTCACTGGCAACGGTGGGGTTTGAAGCTCCTCTGACAATGTGGCCCCCGGAGGTTTCGGGCAGATTAACTCCGTGGGGAGGTGATCTGGATACTCGTAGCAGCACAACGGGTTGAGGAGCTAGGCTGGCTGAGATGGTTAATGTAAGTGAACTGCTGATAAACCTCGTTACTATTGCTGAGCCAAAGCTGCTGATAGGCTCTAACCAAAACGGTACGCGGTCGGTTAACTCGCTGGAACTTCGAGTTACGTCGTCATCGGACCGCCGGGGAAAAGGCGGAACCTAATTCAGTCGTGTGACATGCCGGGAACGCGGTAAGCCTGTATGGTTGCCAGCGCAGTAGAGTTGGCAGGCGAACCGTGAGGGACGCCGTTGATTGTGCAGGTATGGGAGGACGGAAAAAGCGAAGGCCGGACTGTAATGGTCCGGATAGGGGTGCGACATCACTCCACGCGAAAGCGGGCAGACTTCCGTCTGGTCCACCGTCGCAAGACGGCTGACAGACCTTAAGCTGGAACTGGTGATTGCTGGCGGTTTCTTAGCCGTCAGTGTTTGTTATTTACCCCTTTGCGGGAGCAGATCGCTCCCGCAAGGGGCGATCTGTTCTCCGCTCGGGACTCACTTCTTCGAGTAGGGGAGCAGCATGAAAGTATTTGGTCCACAGACCAGATCTGCGCTTTCCCACGCGCCGGACAACTGGTACGCCGTAGATTGGCGTCGGGTTGAGCGGAACGTGAGAGGGATGCAGATTCGAATTGCGAAGGCGACGCGGGAAGGTGATTGGCGCAGGGTGAAAGCTCTGCAACGAATGCTGACCCGCACGTTGTCCGCCAAGCTGTACGCGGTACGACGTGTTACGCAGAACCAGGGTGCGCGAACGGCTGGAGTCGATCGCGAACTATGGGATTCGCCTGAAAGCCGATGGGAAGCCATCGGCAGGCTGAAGCGGCGTGGATACAGGCCTCTGCCATTACGGAGGGTCTTTATCCCCAAGGCCAATGGGAAAGAACGCCCTCTGGGCATTCCGACCATGCGGGACAGGGCGATGCAGGCCCTGTATCTACTGGCCTTGGAGCCGGTGTCAGAGTCGACGAGTGACCCGAACTCCTATGGGTTCAGGCTCAACCGCTCGACGGCTGACGCCATGGCTCAGATACGCGTTTGTATGTCCCGGAGGGATTCGTCCCAATGGGTACTGGAAGCGGATATCAAGGGCTGCTTTGACCACATCAATCATGAATGGCTGGAAAACCATGTCCCGATGGACAGGGAAATCCTCCGGAAGTGGTTGAAGGCTGGCCTGATTTATAAGGGGCAGCTACAGGCGACTGAGGCCGGTACGCCGCAGGGAGGGATCATCTCCCCGACGCTGGCGAATGTGACGCTGAACGGGCTGGAACGTGAACTGGGTGCGCACATGCGTGCGAAATTCGGGATCGGAAAGGCGCGGAAGCTGAAAGTGAATGTTGTGCGTTATGCGGATGACTTTGTCATCACTGGTGCCTCGAAAGAGGTGCTGGGGTGCGAAGTTCGACCTTGGGTAGAAGCATTCCTTGCTGTTCGAGGTCTGCAACTTTCCGAGGAGAAAACGCGTATTACACACATAGCAGACGGCTTCGACTTCCTTGGGTGGAATTTCCGGAAGTACTCGGGAAAGATGCTCATCAAGCCGAGCAAAAAGAACGCGCAAGCGTTCTACCGCAAGGTGGCGGAAACGATTAGCGGTCACAAGGCGATAAAGCAGGAGGACTTGATCAATCTGCTGAATCCGATGCTGCGAGGATGGGCACAGTACCATCGTCACGTATCAGCCAAGCAAGCGTACAGCCGCATGGAGTTTCTGGTTTTTAGGAAACTCTGGCGGTGGTCGAAGAGACGGCACTCACAGAAGAAAGCCGACTGGGTGAGAAAGAAGTATTTTCACGTCGTCGGGGATCGACACTGGGTGTTCAGCGCTCCCGTTGTTCGGGACGATGGCAGTCGAAGTTTGCTTGATTTGTACCAGTTGAGCGGTACGGCAATCAAATACCACGACAAGATCAAAGGGGAGTACAACCCTTTTGATCCCATGTGGGAGCAGTACGGCGAGCAATTGCGACAGGGGCGTATGTGGGAATCAATGCGCTATCGGAAGCAATGGGCGAAGCTGTACATGTCACAGAGCGGGTTGTGCGCGCACTGTGGCTGTGCCCTGACGGATGAAACAGGCTGGCACGACCATCATCTGGAGTATCGGATGCACGGCGGGTCAGATCGGTTGTCCAACCGGGTATTGCTTCATCCGCACTGTCACCAGCGGGTGCACGCTGGGGGACTTACCGTAACTAAGCCGGTTCCGTCATAGACAGAGCTTTGCTGTGGGCTTGAGCCGTATGCGGGGAAACTCGCACGTACGGTTCTTAGGGGGCCCCTCTTCCGTAAGGAAGGGGGGCTACCCTACTCACTTACTTACAAGGCGTGCTCCGCTATCGTCAGAGCGCGCCTTTTTCGCTTGATCGGCACTGAATGGATCATATTCGTAACTTTTCGATCATTGCGCACATCGACCATGGCAAGTCGACGCTCGCCGATCGCATCATCCAGCTTTGCGGCGGTCTGTCGGACCGCGAGATGGAATCGCAGGTCCTCGACTCGATGGACCTCGAACGCGAGCGTGGCATCACCATCAAGGCACAAACTGCCGCGCTGTCGTACCGCGCGCGCGACGGCAAGCTGTACAACCTGAACATGATCGACACGCCCGGGCACGTCGACTTCTCGTACGAAGTCAGCCGTTCGCTCTCCGCGTGTGAAGGCGCGCTGCTGGTCGTCGACGCGAGTCAGGGCGTCGAGGCGCAAACGGTCGCCAACTGCTACACGGCCATCGAACTGGGCGTGGAAGTTGTGCCCGTGCTCAACAAGATCGACCTGCCGGCCGCGAACCCCGAAAACGCAATCACCGAGATCGAAGACGTGATCGGCATCGACGCCACCGACGCCACGCATTGCAGCGCGAAGACGGGCTTGGGCGTCCAGGATGTGCTCGAAGCGCTGATCGCGAAAGTGCCACCGCCGAAGGGCAGCACGGACGAGCCGCTGCAGGCGCTGATCATCGACTCGTGGTTCGATAACTACGTCGGCGTCGTGATGCTGGTGCGTATCGTCAACGGTACGCTGCGTCCGAAAGACAAGATCCGGATGATGGCGACGGGCGCCGAATATCCCGTCGAACACGTCGGCGTGTTCACGCCGAAATCGAAGAATCTGGAAGAGCTGTCGGCAGGGCAGGTGGGTTTCATCATCGCCGGCATCAAGGAACTGACGGCGGCGAAGGTCGGCGACACCGTCACCATCGTCAAGCGTCCGGCAGCCGAACCGCTGCCCGGCTTCAAGGAAGTGAAGCCGCAGGTGTTCGCCGGTCTCTACCCCGTTGAAGCGAACCAGTACGACGCGCTGCGCGAATCGCTGGAAAAACTCAAGCTCAACGACGCTTCGCTGATGTACGAGCCGGAAGTGTCCCAGGCGCTCGGCTTCGGTTTCCGTTGCGGCTTCCTCGGTCTGTTGCACATGGAGATCGTCCAGGAGCGGCTGGAGCGCGAGTTCGACATGGATCTGATCACCACCGCGCCGACCGTGGTCTATGAAGTCGTGCAGCGTGACGGCTCGATCATGACGGTCGAGAATCCGGCGAAGATGCCGGACCCGTCGAAGATCGAAGAAGTGCGCGAGCCGATCGTCACCGTGAACCTGTACATGCCGCAAGACTATGTCGGCGCGGTGATTACGCTGTGCACGCAAAAGCGCGGCTCGCAGATCAACATGCAGTACCACGGCCGCCAGGTTCAGCTGACGTACGAGATCCCGATGGGCGAAATCGTGCTCGACTTCTTTGACCGGTTGAAGTCGGTGTCGCGCGGCTACGCGTCGATGGACTACGAGTTCAAGGAATATCGCGCGTCGGACGTCGTGAAGGTCGACATGCTGATCAACGGCGACAAGGTCGACGCGTTGTCGGTGATCGTTCACCGTTCTCAGAGCCAATATCGCGGCCGCGAAGTCGCTGCGAAGATGCGTGAAATCATTCCGCGTCAAATGTATGACGTCGCCATCCAGGCAACCATCGGCGCGCACATCATTGCGCGCGAGAACATCAAAGCACTTCGTAAGAACGTTCTGGCAAAGTGCTACGGCGGCGACATTACGCGTAAGAAGAAGCTGTTGGAAAAGCAGAAGGAAGGTAAGAAGCGGATGAAGCAGGTCGGCTCCGTCGAGATTCCGCAAGAGGCTTTCCTCGCGATTCTGCGCGTCGAAGACAAATAAGACTAAGAACTGGAACCTTATGAATTTTGCGCTGATTCTTTTTGTGCTCGTGATCTTTACGGGCGTGGCATGGGTCGCGGACAAACTGGTTTTCCTGCCAAAGCGGCGCCGCGCGGCGGAAGCCGCCGTCGCCGAGTTCGACAATCAGCAGGCACGCGTCGGCGAACGCTTCGCCGATGAGAATGCGCCCGCCACACGCGCGCGCCTGCGTGACGAAAAGCTTCGCCAGCCGTGGTGGCTCGAATACACGGCGAGTTTTTTCCCGGTGATTCTCGTCGTGTTCGTCGTGCGTTCGTTCGTCGTCGAGCCGTTCAAGATTCCGTCTGGTTCGATGGTGCCGACGCTGCTCGTCGGCGACTTCATCCTCGTCAACAAGTTTGATTACGGCATCCGTCTGCCCATCACGAATACGAAGGTCACGGAAGGCCGTCCGCTGCAACGTGGCGATGTCGTCGTGTTCCGCTATCCGAAGGATGAATCGGTCGACTATATCAAGCGCGTGATCGGCCTGCCTGGCGACGTCGTCTCGTACGAGGACAAGCAGCTCACGATCAACGGCAAGCCCGTGCCCGAAACACCGCTGCCCGATTACTTCGATGAAGAGCGCATCGGCTACGCAAAGCAGTTCGAAGAAGACCTCGACGGGCGCAAGAACCGCATTCTCAATAACCCGGCCGTGCCGCCGTTCATCGTCGGCGCGGAAGACTTCCCTTATCGAGATAACTGCAAGTACGACGCACGCGGTGTCACGTGCAAGGTGCCGCCGGGTAACTACTTCATGATGGGCGACAACCGCGACAACAGTGCCGACAGCCGCTATTGGGGCTTCGCACCGGACAAGAACATCGTCGGTCGCGCGTTCTTCATCTGGATGAACTTCAGCAATTTGAAACGCATCGGCGGCTTCCATTGATCGCCACTCGCGCATCGCAAGACGATGCGCGCTGAACCCGCGCAACACGTCGCGCATCGAGCGCGACGTGTTATCACGCTACTTTAACAACGCGCGGTAACGTCGCTACAACACGCTTTTTCGGCGCCGGGGCTGCGAGGCTCACACTCTCCGCCCCGTGGTGCGCCCGCGTTATACTCTGCACATGCCCCTATCTCCGTTGGAAAGCCGTTTGCGCTACGAATTTCGCAATGCGGAATTGTTGCGTCAGGCTTTAACTCACCGCAGTCACAGTGCCACGCATAACGAGCGGCTGGAATTTCTCGGCGACTCCGTTCTGAATTGCGCGGTGGCTGCGCTTTTGTTCCAACGTTTCGGGAAGCTGGACGAGGGTGATCTGTCCCGCGTTCGCGCGAATCTGGTCAAGCAACAGTCGCTGTACGAGATTGCTCAGGCCCTGAATATTTCCGAGAGCCTGCGGCTCGGCGAAGGCGAATTGCGCAGCGGCGGTTTCCGCCGCCCGTCGATTCTCGCTGACACGCTGGAAGCCATTCTGGGCGCGATCTTTCTCGATAGCGGGTTCGACGCGGCTCAGACGGTCATCAAGCGCCTGTACGTGCCGATTCTCGATCACATCGACCCACGCACCCTCGGCAAGGATGCCAAGACCTTGCTGCAAGAGTATCTGCAAGGCCACAAGATTCCGTTGCCGACTTATACCGTCGTCGCCACGCATGGTGCGGCGCACAATCAGCAGTTCGAAGTCGAGTGCACCGTGCCGAAGCTGGACGTAAAGGTTTCCGGTTCAGGCGCGAGCCGTCGTGCTGCCGAGCAGGCCGCGGCGAAGAAGGCGCTCGACGAGGTGATGGCGGCGGCGCCCGCCATGGTGGCCAAGCCGAAGCGCTCGAAGAGCGCGCGCGCGGCCAAGCAGGCCGAGTCCGAAATCGTGCCGGGCGTGACAGGCGTTCAGGCGGCGCTCGATCTGCGTGCGCCCGATACGCGCAGGTCAGATAGAGCCTCACGCGCCGCCGAGGCGAAGCCGGTGACGCCCGAGGTGCCGTCGGCGGGACAGGTGGCTGCGGCGGCGCCGCTCGCGGTCATACGCGCGGCGCATGTCGAGTACAGCCAGGAATCCGCGAGCGGCGACAAGGCCGAGCGCGCCACGCGCGTGGCAGACAAACCGGAAACGGTATTGAAACTGGCCGACCGTCCGGCAGAGCGCCAAAGCCAGGACAAGCCCGACACGCCGGCGCGTGCAGTGGAAAAGACGCCTGAGAAGCCTGTCGAAAAATCGGCTGACAAGGCGTCGGACAAACCCGCCGACAAATCTGCGGAAAAGCACGCCGAAAAACCCGACACCAACACTCGCGGCGCGGACAAAACCGCGTCGCGCGCCCGCGAGGCCGCTCCCGGCGCAAGCGCGGGCGATCTCGAACCCGGCGTCGCCGGCGCGGTGCACACCCGCGTGGCCGATGCCGGTCATTGAACGCTATACGACGTGGATGCGCTCGACCTGACGCGCGTCCACACGAACCTGCCGTAGTACGAATATGAACGCTCCCACTCCCACTGGTTTTCGCTGCGGCATGGTCGCAATCGTCGGCCGCCCGAACGTCGGCAAGTCGACGCTGATGAACGCGCTCGTCGGCCAGAAAGTCAGCATCACGTCGCGCAAGGCGCAGACGACCCGCCATCGCATCACGGGCATCAACACGATCGACGACGCGCAGTACGTGTTCGTCGACACCCCCGGCTTCCAGACGCGTCACAGCAGCGCGTTGAACCGCTCGCTGAATCGCGCGGTGACATCGACGCTGTCTTCCGTCGATGCCGTGCTGTTCGTGATCGAAGCCGGCCGCTTCGGCCCCGACGACCAGAAGGTGCTGGACCTGATCCCGAAATCCGCGCCGACGCTGCTCATCGCGAACAAGCTCGACCGCGTAAACGACAAGGATTCGCTGTTCCCGTTCATGCAGCAGATGAGCGCGCTGCGCGAGTTCAAGGAAATCGTGCCGCTGTCGGCGAAGAATCCCGACGACATCAAGCGCCTGCTGGCGACCGTCAAGCCGTATCTGCCCGAAGGCCAGCCGATCTACGGCGAAGACGATCTGACCGATCGCAGTGAGCGCTTCCTCGCCGCCGAAATCCTGCGCGAGAAAGTGTTCCGCTGGACAGGCGACGAACTGCCGTACACGAGCACGGTGCTGATCGACAAGTTCGAGACGGAAGGGCGCTTGCGCCGCATTTTCGCGACGATCCTCGTCGAGCGCGATATGCACAAGGCGATGATCATCGGCCAGAAGGGCGCGAAGCTGAAGCAGATCAGTACGGAAGCGCGCCTCGACATGGAGAAGCTGTTCGACGGCCCCGTGTATCTCGAGACGTTCATCAAGGTGAAGAGTGGCTGGGCCGACAATGAAGCCGGACTCCGCGCCTATGGTTACGAATGACGGCGCACCGGACACCCAATCTGACGCGTGGATGACGCCGCCGAACGAAACACAACCCGACGCCGATTCCGACGACGCCTCCGCTCACGACGAGCAGCCGGCTTCGTTCGCGCCGCCGCCCCGCGCAAAGCCGGCGCGTCCCGCACGTTCGACGAAACGCAGCGCATCGCGCCAGGACGGCGATGACTTCGGCGAAGGCGGCGATCACGCCGAAGCCGCGCTGCGCAAGACATCAGGCCGTCGTTCGACGTCGCGCGTGCCGCGTGCGCCAGCATCCGACTTCCGTATCTCCGAGCAGCCAGCGTTCGTGCTGCATAGCTATCCCTATCGCGAGACGAGCCTGATCGTCGACGTGCTGTCGCGCGATCACGGCCGCATTGCCCTCGTCGCGAAGGGCGCGAAGCGTCCGCATTCCGCGCTGCGCGGCGTGCTGCAGACATTCCAGCCGTTATCGCTTGCATGGTCCGGCAAGTCCGAGATGCGCACGCTGACGGGCGCCGAGTGGGTCGGCGGCATGTTGCCGCTCGCCGGCGACGCGCTGTTGTGCGGCTTCTACGTGAACGAATTGCTCGTCAAGTTTCTCGCGCGCGAAGATCCGCATCCGCAACTGTTCCATCACTACGTCGTCACGCTGACGCGCCTTGCGCACGACGAACCGCCCGTGCAGGTGCTGCGTTCGTTCGAGCGCGTGTTGCTGCGCGAAACCGGCTACGCGATGTCGCTCAATCGCACGGTGGCGCGCAAGGCCGTGGTGCCTGAAGGCCGCTACGTGTTCGATCCCGAGCGCGGCGTGCGCGAAGCATCCGACGAGCATCCTTCGAACTGGCCTGTGATCATCGGACAGACCTTGCTCGACATGGAGCAGGACGATTACCATCGAGCGCAGACCGTCGCGCAAAGCAAGACGCTGATGCGCTTTTTGCTCAACACCTATCTGGGCGGCACGCCGCTCGCGACCCGCCAGATCCTGATCGACCTGCAGAATCTATGAGCTTCTTTCTGACTTCTCCGACTGTGATCGACCTCGGCGTGAACATCGATCACGTCGCTACGCTGCGAAATGTGCGCGGCACGTCCTATCCCGATCCGATCCGCGCCGCGTTGCAGGCTGAAGAGGCGGGCGCCGACGCGATCACGCTGCATCTGCGCGAAGACCGCCGTCATATCGTCGATGCCGACGTGCGCGCGCTGCGCTCGCAACTGAAGACGCGCATGAACCTCGAATGCGCGGTGACGCAGGAAATGCTCGACATCGCATGCGAAGTGCAGCCGCACGACGTGTGTCTCGTGCCGGAAAAGCGCCAGGAACTCACGACGGAAGGCGGCCTCGACGTCGTCGGGCACTTCGAGGCGGTGCGTGCCGCCTGCAAGCAACTGGCTGACGCCGGCTCGCGCGTGTCGCTCTTCATCGATGCCGACGAAGCGCAGATTCGCGCCGCGCACGAAGCGGGCGCGCCCGTGATCGAATTGCACACGGGCGCTTACGCGGAAGTGCACGACGCGAGCGAACAGCAGCGCGAGTACGAGCGCATCGTACGCGGCGTCGAGTTCGGCGCGTCGCTGGGACTGAAGGTCAACGCGGGTCACGGCCTGCATTACACAAACGTCCAGCAGATTGCGGCGATCGAAGGCATCGTCGAACTGAACATCGGCCACGCGATCGTCGCGCATGCGATCTTCGCGGGCTGGGACAACGCTGTGCGCGAGATGAAGGCGATCATGGTCGCCGCGCGTCTCGCAGCGCGCGCCTGACGAAGCACGGCACACACAACGCACACAACGGATAGCGACGGTACACGTATGGCGATCTACGGGATTGGCACCGACGTCGTTCAGGTGAGCCGCGTCGCGGCGGTGATGGAGCGCACCAACGGACGCTTCGCCGAGAAAGTGCTCGGCCCCGATGAGCTGCGCATTTATCACGCGCGCAATGCACGCTCGCAGGTGCGTGGCCTCGCGTTTCTCGCGACGCGCTTCTCCGTCAAGGAAGCGTTCTCGAAAGCGATCGGACTCGGCATGCGCTGGCCGATGACGTGGCGCGCACTGCAGACGCTGAACGAACCGAGCGGCCGTCCGATGTGCGTCGCGTCGGGCGAACTCGCCGACTGGCTGGCCGAGCGCGGCATCACGTCGAAAGTGACTTTGTCCGATGAGCGCGATTACGCGGTTTCATTCGTGATCGCCGAGACTGCTGACCCCTCTGCCTGATTCTTTCGACGCGGCGCGAACACTGCGCCGCGTTCTTCCTTTTTCCTTCACGAACCCGATGAAACTGACTCCTGGCCCGGTGATGCTCGACGTCGTCGGCAAGACCTTGAACGCCGACGACGAGCGCCGCCTCGCACATCCGATGACCGGCGGCGTGATCCTGTTCGCGCGCCACTTCGAGAGCCGCACGCAACTCGTCGCGCTGACGGATGCGATCCGCAACATACGCGACGATCTGCTGATCGCCGTCGATCACGAAGGCGGCCGCGTGCAGCGCTTTCGCACCGACGGCTTCACGGTGTTGCCCGCAATGGGCAAGCTCGGCACGCTGTGGGACGACGACGTGCTGCGCGCGACCAAGGTGACGACGGCCGTCGGCTACGTGCTTGCGTCCGAGCTGCGCGCGTGCGGTATCGACATGAGCTTCACGCCCGTGCTCGATCTGAACTACGGCCATTCGCAGGTGATCGGCGACCGTGCATTCCATCGCGATCCGCGCGTCGTGACGATGCTCGCGAAGAGCCTCAATCACGGGCTCGCGCTTGCGGGCATGGCGAACTGCGGCAAGCATTTTCCGGGGCACGGGTTTGCGTCGGCGGATTCGCACGTCGCCGTGCCCGTCGACGAACGCACGCTCGACGAGATTCTTGGCGAAGACGTCACGCCGTACGACTGGCTCGGCTTGTCGCTTGCGTCGGTGCTGCCGGGGCATGTGATTTACCCGAAGGTCGACAGCAAGCCGGCGGGTTTCTCGCGCGTGTGGATTCAGGACATTCTGCGCACGAAGCTCGGCTTCGAGGGCGCGATTTTCAGCGACGATCTGTCGATGGAAGCCGCGCGCCAGGGCGGCACGCTGACGCAAGCCGCGACGGCCGCGCTCGAAGCGGGTATCGATATGGTGCTGATCTGCAATCAGCCCGACGAGGCGGGCAAGGTGCTCGACGCGCTGCGCTTTATGCCGTCGGAGGAATCGAGGCAGCGTCTCGAACGGATGCGGCCGCGCGGCGACGCGCTATCGTGGGCGCAACTGATGGACGAGCCGCAGTATCAGCAAGCGCAGGCGTTGTTGCGCGAGGCGTTCGCGGGCTGATCTTCACCTCGCGGTCGAAATAAAAAAGGACGGGTCCAATCGGAACCCGTCCTTTTTGTTTTTGTGACGCGCGACTTCAGTTCAGGCGCATGCGCTGCAGTTTGTTGTACAGCGTCTTCGGACTGATGCCGAGCAGCGACGCCGCGCGATGCCGCGTGCCGCCGACGGCGTCGAGCGTCGCGCGAATCAGCATTTCCTCGACATCGGCGAGCGGCGTGCCGACGGTGACCTGCACGCGGCCCCCGTTCAGATCGCGGCCGCCTGCGCCGTTGCCTTCGTCGGCGCGCAGCGTCTCCAGCACGTCGCCGGATGCGTGATACGCGCGCCGCACGCGGTCCTGCAACTCGCGCACATTGCCCGGCCATTCATACGCCAGACATTCGCGGACGAAATTCGGCCCGATCAGCTTGGTCGCATCCGCGACACCGCGCGCGTTGGCTTCATCGTTCAGTTCGTCGACAAGCGCCTGCGCGAAGAGAGCAGGGTCGTCGCCGCGCTCGCGCAGCGGCGGCAGCGACAGCGCGGCCGCTTCGAGGCGCAAGCCGAGATCCTGATGCAGCGTGCCTTCGGCGACGGCCGAGCGCGGTGCCTTGCGTGTCGATGCGATCAGCCGGAAATCGGTCGCCACCTGATTCGTGCCGCCGACCCGCATGAACGTCTGCGAATCGAGCGCGCTCAGCAGCGCTTCCTGCTGCGCGCGCGGCAGCATCGTGATCTCGTCGATGAAAAGCGTGCCGCCGCTCGCCTGTTCGAAGAGACCGGGCTCGCGTTGCTCCGCGCCGCCGAACGCGCCGCGTTCGTGGCCGAACAGCAGACTGTCGAGCGGCCGCCCGCCCGCGACGGCTTGAGCCGAGCGGCAGTCGAGCACGACGAACGGGCCTTTGCGGCGCCGGCTCATCTCGTGCAGCGTGCGCGCGGCGACTTCCTTGCCGGTGCCCGCTTCACCCGAAATCAGCACGGCCGCTTCTGTCGGCGCGACGTGCTCGATCGAATCGTAGATATGCTGGATCGCGCCGCTGCGACCGATCATCGGCCCAAAGCGGCCCATGCGGCGCAGCTTGGCGCGCAGCGTCTGTACTTCCTCGGTGAGTTCGTACGGACGCGGAATGCGCGCCAGCAGGCTGCGCAGGCGTGGAATGTTGACGGGCTTGAGCAGGTAGTCCCAGATGCCGTGGCGCAAGCCTTCGATCGCGCTTTCGACCGTCGCATTGCCCGTCATCACGATCACGGGCAACGCGCCGCCGGGCGGCTGCGCGGGCAGATGCTGGAGCAGGTCGAGCCCGCCGCCGTCGGGCAGATTCAGGTCGACCAGCACGACGTCGGGGATGAAGCGTGTCAGGGCTGCGCGTGCTTCGGAAAGCGTGATCGCGGTGTCGACGGAGAATCCGTCGGCGGCGAGAATCGCGGACAGGCCTGACAGGCTATTAGGATCGTCTTCGACAATCAGGGCATGTGGCATATCGAGCGCAACTGTTCAGATGGACGGATGCCCGACGCACGCGGCTCGCCGTAGGCGGCGCCGCACGCACGGACGCTTGATGAGTGAGCTTGAGCGGCCAATGCTCCCTCCCGGTAGGCGTGGCGGGCTGGACGCGACCCCGATCAGAAGGGCCGGTTGCTGTCGAAGAAACGGCGCACTTCGAGTTCCGCTTCGTCGCGGGTCTTGCCATAGCGCTCCTGGATCAGACCCGCCAGCTTGTCGGCGCGGCCTTCCGCCTTGGTCAGTTCGTCGTCCGTGAGTTCGCCCCACGCGGTTTTCGCCTTGCCGATCATCTGTTTCCACTTGCCTTCAGCGATATCGTTGTTCATGAAACCTCCCGTTTTCGAATGTACGAAAGCCTTATAGGCCTGAACTATTCGGTAAGCAGAAGGCGTGCCCAACCGGACTTTCTTGAAAACCGACGTGAGCGCGGGCTAAAAACACCGGCCGCGCGAGCCGACCTGGCAAAATTGCATGACTGGCCGGTAAAGTTTTCCACCACCATACACGGTCGCGAAAAAAAGAAAAAGCGCCCCGAAGGGCGCTTTTTAATTCAAAAACCCTGAGTTGACTCAGGGCTTAAGACGAATGCAGTGTGGCGCGATTCAAATTTATGCGCGGCTGCGATATTCGTTGGTACGCGTGTCGATTTCGATCTTGTCGCCGATGTTGCAGAAGAGCGGGACTTGCAGTTCGAAGCCGGTGTTCAGCTTGGCCGTCTTGAGCACCTTGCCCGACGACGTGTCGCCCTTGACAGCCGGTTCCGTGTAGATGATTTCGCGGACCAGCGTGGTCGGCAGTTCGACCGAGATCGCCTTCTCGTTGTAGAACACAACTTCGCAAGCCATGCCGTCTTCGAGGTAGTTCAGCGCGTCGCCCATCATTTCGGCTTCGACTTCGAACTGGTTGTAGTCCGCGTCCATGAACACGTACATCGGGTCGGCGAAGTACGAGTACGTGACTTCCTTGCGGTCCAGCAAGACGACGTCGAACTTGTCGTCCGCCTTGTACACGCTTTCCATGCCCGCGCCCGTCAGCAGGTTCTTGAACTTCATCTTGACGACGGCGGAGTTACGGCCCGACTTGTTGTATTCGGCCTTCTGCACGACCATCGCGTCGGTGCCGATCATCACCACGTTGCCGGTGCGGAGTTCTTGAGCGATCTTCATAAAACTGTCCTGTACGAAATAAGGTGCTTCAACTTTTGCTCAACGGCATACGGCGTAAGCGGGTTCGGCGCCCGGCGCGCGCTTGACATCTCGTTCAGCAACCTGAAGGCAGATCGAGCTGGAGTGCGCGGTGAGCGGGGCCGGTGCTTGCCGGAGTGGCGCCGATGTTCCCTGACGCCTTGTTCCGTGCTTCGTCCGTCTGCTTCTTTTACCCGAAGCGGGCGCGTACGCGTGTGGCACTGACTGACACAGCCGTGAAGGCAGACTTTCGATCCGCCGCCGGTCTGGCCGCCGTGCCGCGCTTGCGTCGTCGGCCGTTGGATAACCGCTTATTTTAACTGACTTTTTGCGAATTCGGCGAGATTTCCGGCGAGATCGCCGATCGACGCGAGTTCACGCGCCCAGTCGGCTGCGCGTGTATCTAGCAGCTGACGGTGGCGTTGCAGGTCGGCCCAGTCGGGCGTGCCGTTGCCGTTCCACGCATGCCAGAAACGGCCGAGCGCGGCGCGGGCGGCGGCGGGAAGGCCGTGCGCGTAGTGCGCGAGGGCGGCGTCGAGCTTCGGCAGATGGGCGTCATCGGCTTGCGGGTAGATGTGCCAGACAAACGGCCGTGCGGCCCATTGCGCGCGCACGAACGAATCCTCGCCGCGCACGAAATTGATGTCGCTCGCCCACAGCAGTTCGTCGTAGCCGGGCTGGTCGGTGAACGCGAGCGCGTGCGCGCGCAGGCTGCCGCGCGACGTATGCGTGCCCGCCGCGAACGACGGCAGGCCGAAAAACCGTGCAACGGCGCCCGAAATGCGGCCTTCGGGCACGAGCAGAACGATTTCGCGTTCGGCGTCGCGCCATTGCTCGAGCAGGCTGTCGACGGCAGGGTTCTCGTAGGCGAACAGCGAGACGACGGTGGCGTCCTTCGACGGCGGCGCGCTGCTTGTCTTCGCTCGCCACCAGGCGGCGCGCGCGTCGGGTGACGCTTCGAAGGCCGCGCGTCGCGTGTCGAGATCGCGCTCCTTCAGCACGCCGCCCGTGCCCTTGCCGAGCCCAGGGAAGAAGAACGTTTTGTTCAGCGCATGACGCGGATGCGGCGACGGCCGCAAATGGAAGTCCGCGACCCAGTCCTCGCCGCTCAGATACTCGAGGTTGAACCAGACGGGCACGCGCTCGCGCCGCGCCATCGCCTCGACGTACACGTGCGGCAACTCGCACGCGAACGCTTCGATCACGACGTCCGCGACCTGCAGCGTATCGCCCACGTGGGCCGGCTCGTGCCAGTGCTCGACGACGATGCCGTCCACCGTCTGCCGCGCGCTTTTCACATCGACGGATGCATTGAGCTTGTGAAACGCGTGCAGATCATCGACGAAGACGCGCACCTGCCAGTCATGCTCACCCGCGAGTTGTCGCGCAAGCCGCCAGCAGACGCCGATGTCGCCAAAGTTGTCGATCACCGCGCAGAAAATGTCGCATGCGATCGTCGACGG
Source organism: Paraburkholderia hospita (assembly GCF_002902965.1). GTDB lineage: Bacteria > Pseudomonadota > Gammaproteobacteria > Burkholderiales > Burkholderiaceae > Paraburkholderia > Paraburkholderia hospita. The sequence goes on from NZ_CP026105.1 coordinate 1,045,964, forward strand.
CTGCAACGCTTGAGGGGGAGCGGAAGACATGATGGCGGCGCCTGGGTTCGGGCGTGGGCGGAATGTTCTAAACTGGCGATTCTAGTGCGACACGCACGCTCGTGTCCGGGTAGCCCCAACGTAAGGGGCATCGACTAGCGGCAAAGGAGGCGTCTGTATGAGCCTAACCGGTCGCGAAGATACCACGCGGAGCATCGGGAAGGGGCGTGAGTCCCTCGACGCAACTGCTCAGAAGTGGGGTATCTCTTGTAGCGAAGCGAGAGCCGGTAGAGGTTTGCCGGGTCTCGTCCTTACGGGTCTCGGTAGAGCACATTCTCTGAGAGCTCGCATTGCATTGACCTGATTACCGTCAGGTTCCGCCCCGTCAGCGGCTTCACCTCCGCCGACAGGGTGGAGTGATGTATGCAATTCCTGCGCCGCCAGCGGCAATGGATTCGCGAACCGATACGAGCGAAAGCTCGGTGTGTCATTGTTTTGCCTCGCCTGCTGTCCGGGTGAGGAAGTGAACCTGCTGTACGACCAGCAGTAGCCTAGGAAGACATGCGTCACTGGCAACGGTGGGGTGTGAAGCTCTTCTGACAATGTAGCCCCCGGATGTTTCGGGCAGGCCTTTCCCGCGAGGGATTGGGTCTGGACACTCCTAGCAGCAAAGGGGTCGAGGAGCTAGGCTGGCTGATAGGGTTAACGTATGTGAACTGCTGATAAACCTCGTTACCAGTGAGGAGCCAAAGCTGCTTGAACATCGGGCTCTAACCAAAAGGTACGTGGCTGGTTAGTCCACTTAGAATTTGGGCTACGTCGTTGTCAAGCCACCGGGGGATAGGCAGAACCTACGTCAGTCGTGTGACATGCCGGGAACGTGGTAAGCCTGTATGGTTGCCAGCGCATTACGGCTGGCAGGCGAACCGCAAGGGACGCTGTTGATTGTGCAGGTATGGGAGGACGGAGAAAGCGAATGCCGGGCTGTAACGGTCCGGATAGGGGTTGAGACATTACCTCACGCGATAAGCGGGCAGACTTCCGTCTGGTCTACCGTCGCAAGACGGCTGACTACCCTCTGTAACTTGGTTAGATGCGGGCGCGCGCGCCCGTATTGAGGTGTTTGTCCGAGATGTGAGTGCATGCGCTCATATTGAGGTGTCTGTTGTTCCCCAGCGGGGTGTGTCTTCCCCGCTGGGGGAGATGCGCCTTCTGCCGGGGGTCTAATCCAAGGTAGGAGAGCAGCATGAAAGTATCTGGTCGAAAGACTGGATCTGCGCTTTCCCACGCGCTGGACAACTGGCACGCCGTAGATTGGCGTCGGGTTGAACGGAACGTGAGAGGGATGCAGATTCGAATTGCGAAGGCGACGCGGGAAGGCAAATGGCGCAGGGTGAAAGCCCTGCAACGGATGTTGACCCGCACGTTGTCCGCAAAGCTGCACGCGGTACGACGTGTTACGCAGAACCAGGGTGCGCGAACGGCCGGAGTCGATCGCGAACTGTGGGATTCGCCTGAAAGCCGGTGGGAAGCCGTCGGCAGGTTGAAGCGGCGCGGATACAAGCCTCTGCCATCACGGAGAGTCTTTATCCCCAAAGCCAATGGAAAGGAGCGCCCGCTGGGCATCCCGACCATGCGGGACAGGGCGATGCAGGCCCTGTATCTGCTGGCGTTGGAGCCGGTATCGGAATCGACGAGCGACCCGAACTCTTATGGGTTCAGGATAAACCGTTCGACGGCTGATGCTATGGGTCAGGTACGCGCTTGCACGTCCCGGAAGGATTCGTCCCGATGGGTACTGGAAGCGGATATCAAAGGCTGCTTTGACCACATCAACCACGATTGGCTGGAAAACCATGTCCCCATGGACAGGGAAATTCTCCGGAAGTGGTTGAAGGCTGGCCTGATTTACAAGGGTCAGCTACAGGCGACTGAGGCCGGTACGCCGCAGGGAGGGATCATCTCCCCGACGCTGGCGAATGTGACGCTGAATGGGCTGGAGCGTGAACTGGTTGCGCACCTCGGTGCGAAATTTGGGATCGTCAAAGCTAAGAAGTTGAAGGTCAATGTGGTGCGATACGCGGATGACTTCGTGATTACCGGTGACTCGAAAGAGATACTGGAAAGCGTGGTCAGGCCTTGGGTGGAAGCGTTCCTTGCGGTTCGGGGCCTGCAACTGTCTGAGGCGAAGACGCGCATCACCCACATTGATGAAGGCTTCGATTTCCTTGGGTGGAATTTCCGGAAGTACTCGGGAAAACTGCTCATCAAGCCGAGCAAGAAAAACGCGCAAGCGTTCTATCGCAAGGTGGCGGAAACGATCAGCGGCAACAAAACGGCAAAGCAGGGGGATCTAATTCAACTGCTGAACCCGATGTTGCGCGGATGGGCGCAGTATCACCGTCCGGTCTCGGCCAAGCAGACGTACAGCCGCATGGAGCATCTGATTTTTCGGAAGCTCTGGCGGTGGTCGAAGCGGAGGCACCCGCAAAAGAGCGCTGTGTGGGTGAAACAGAAGTACTTTCACTCTATCGGTGCCCGGCACTGGGTGTTTGCGGTTCGTACGGTACGCGAAGACGGTAGTTGGGGGCTGAATGAGCTATACCAGCTTAGTGGTATGGCTATCAAACGGCACACGAGGATCAAGGGCGAGTTCAATCCTTTTGATCCGACATGGGAGCAATATGGCGAAACCCTGCGGCAGGGGCGCATGTGGGAACAAATGCGCTACCGAAAGCAGTGGGCGACGCTGTATATGTCACAAGGCGGGCTATGCGCGCATTGTGGCTGTGCGCTAACGGACGACACGGGCTGGCACGATCATCATCTGGAATTTCGGATGCATGGTGGTACCGACGCGCTGTCCAACCGGGTGCTGCTCCACCCGCACTGCCACCAGCAAGTGCACGCTGGTAAGCTGGTTGTAACTAAGCCGGTTCTGTTGTAGACAGAACTTTGTTTGTAGATTTGAGCCGTATGCGGGGAAACTCGCACGTACGGTTCTCGGGGGGCCCGGCTTTCGCAAGAAAGTCGGGCTACCCGACAAGCACATCACCCACATGACGCGCCGTGCGTACGCGGCGCCCAATCCGATTCTGCATGACCCGATCCGATCCCTCTCCCGCAGCCGGTTCCGCCGCGAAGCCCGGCGTGCCCGAAGCCGTCGCCGAAGACTTCGACCCGAAGAAGGTGTTGCGCCAGTTGCCGCACATGCCGGGCGTCTATCGCTATTACGATGCGCAGGGCACGGTGTTGTACGTGGGCAAGGCGCGCGACCTGAAGAAACGCGTGTCGAGTTACTTCACGAAGACGCTGCTGTCGCCGCGCATCGCAATGATGGTCACGCGGATCGCGAAGATCGAGACGACGGTCACGCGTTCCGAAGCCGAAGCGCTGTTGCTGGAGAACAATCTGATCAAGGCTTTGGCGCCGCGATACAACATCCTGTTTCGCGACGACAAGTCATATCCGTATCTGAAGCTGACGGGTCATCAGTTCCCGCGCATGGCGTATTACCGTGGTTCGGTCGACAAGAAGAACCAGTACTTCGGACCGTTCCCGAGCGCGTGGGCGGTGCGTGAGAGCATTCAGATCCTGCAGCGCGTGTTCCAGTTGCGCACTTGCGAAGACTCCGTGTTCAACAACCGCACGCGGCCATGTCTGCTGCATCAGATCGGACGGTGCACGGCCCCGTGCGTTGCCGCGATCAGCGAAGAAGATTACGCACGCGATGTGTCGAACGCGTCGCGCTTCTTGCTCGGACGGCAGTCGGAAGTGATGAACGAACTCGAGCAGAAGATGCACGCTTTCGCCAGCGAACTGAAGTTCGAGCAGGCAGCGGCTGTGCGCAATCAGATGAGTTCGCTGTCGACGGTGCTGCATCAACAGGCCATCGAAGTGGGCGGCGAGAGCGACGTCGATATTCTGGCCGTCGTCGCGCTTGGCGGGCGCGTGTGCGTGAACCTCGCGATGGTGCGCGGCGGCCGGCATCTCGGTGACAAGGCGTATTTCCCGACGCATGTCGAAAGCGCGTTGACAGCGGAAGAGGGCGGTTTCGACGATGGCGATGAAATCGTGCGGGCTGAGCCTGCGACAGTGATCGATGTCGAAGCGGAGCTGGGCGAGGAGTCTGATGAAGTCGTCAGTGTCGACGAAGACTTGCCGGAGGAAAGCAGCGAAGAACCCGAAGTCGCTACTGGCGCAGACGCAGACGCCGACACCGGCAAGAAGCCGCGCCGCACGCCCGGCATCGAATCGGAAGTGCTCGAAGCGTTTATTGCACAGCATTATCTGGGCAATCGCGTGCCGCCCGTGCTCGTGGTCAGCCACGCGCCCGCGAGCCGCGAACTCGTCGATCTGCTGATCGAGCAGGCTGGGCACAAGGTCACGCTGTTGCGCCAGCCGCAAGGCCAGAAGCGCGCCTGGCTCGCGATGGCCGAGCAGAACGCGAAGATCGCGCTCGCGCGGCTGTTGTCGGAGCAAGGTTCGCAGCAATCGCGTACGCGCGCGCTCACCGACACGTTGTCGCTCGAATGCGAAGACCTCGCGCATCTGCGCATCGAATGCTTCGACATCAGCCATACGATGGGCGAAGCGACGCAGGCGTCGTGCGTCGTTTATCACCATCACAAGATGCAGTCGTCCGAGTACCGGCGTTACAACATCACGGGTATCACGCCCGGCGACGACTACGCGGCGATGCGTCAGGTGCTCACGCGCCGCTACGAGAAGATGGTCGCGCAGGCCGCGGCGAACGCGAACGACGAAGCGGCCGAGCTGCAACCTGAAGCCGCCGCCGATCCGGCCGTCGCGCCGGAAGGCGCGGAACCCGTTGCCGCGGGCGGGCTGTTGCCGAACATCGTGCTGATCGACGGCGGCAAAGGGCAGGTCGAGATCGCGCGCCAGGTATTCAACGAACTCGGGCTGGACCTCGGCATGCTGGTCGGCGTCGCGAAGGGCGAAGGGCGTAAGGTTGGCCTCGAGACGCTCGTATTCGCGGACGGCCGGTCGGCGCTCGAACTCGGCAAGGAAAGCGCGGCGCTGATGCTGGTCGCGCAGATCCGCGACGAAGCGCACCGTTTCGCGATCACGGGTATGCGCGCGAAGCGCGGCAAGACGCGCCAGACGTCGCGGCTCGAGGAACTGGAAGGTGTCGGCGCGAAGCGGCGTCAGCGGCTGCTGGCGCGCTTTGGCGGCTTGCGCGGCGTGGTGGCGGCGAGTATCGACGATCTCGCGAGCGTCGAGGGCATTTCGCTCGCGCTCGCCGAGCAGATTTATCGTCAGTTGCATTGAACGTGTCAGCGTCCACGTATGCCGCTGCGCCATGCGCCCGGGCCTTGCTTGTGGCTCGCCCGGTGAAGCGGCACAATTGCATCTCTTATCTCAGAACGTAGCGCCTGCCCATGCCGTTTAATTTCCCGATCTTCCTGACGTGGCTGCGGATAGTGTTGATTCCGCTCGTCGTGGGCGTGTTCTATTTGCCGGACATGATGCTGAGTCCGGCGCACCGCAATCTGGCCGCGGCGACGATTTTCATCCTCGCCGCGCTGACCGACTGGTTCGACGGCTTTCTCGCGCGTAAGTGGAACCAGACGTCCGCGTTCGGCGCGTTCCTCGATCCCGTCGCCGACAAGCTGATGGTGACAGCCGCCTTGCTCGTGCTCGTACAGTTGTCGCGTCTGGATTCGGCGATCGCGCTTGTGATCGTCGGCCGCGAAATTGCGATTTCGGCGCTGCGCGAATGGATGGCGCAGATCGGCGCGTCGAAGAGCGTCGCAGTGAACTCACTCGGCAAGTTCAAGACGGCCTGCCAGATGACCGCGATCCCGATGCTGCTGTTCTATGGTCCGCTATCGCTCGGTGTGTTTTCGATCGACACGCGCGTGTGGGGTTTGTGGCTCATCTATCTCGCCGCGTTCCTCACGATCTGGTCGATGCTGTACTACATGAAGCTTGCGTGGCCGCAGATTCGCGAGCGCGGTGGTATGGCGTGACGTAGTGGTTGAGACGTCGCGGCATCAGCGCGATGCATCAGTAGAATTTTCAATCTCTCGTACAAAAAGAGTTGACACGATTCGGCGGCTTCTACATAATCTCGTTTCTCCGGTGCACGCGCTACTAAACAGCGCGAAACACTAGGAAGCAGTAGAAGGAAAACGCGGGAGTAGCTCAGTTGGTAGAGCGCAACCTTGCCAAGGTTGAGGTCGCGAGTTCGAGACTCGTCTCCCGCTCCAGATTTTGAAGCAGCGTTTTGCGGCAAGCAGTCAGCAGGGCGTTGTAAAGCAGTAAAGCGCAGGTTCATGCGGGAGTAGCTCAGTTGGTAGAGCGCAACCTTGCCAAGGTTGAGGTCGCGAGTTCGAGACTCGTCTCCCGCTCCACACATAGGGGGAAGCCAAGCTTCCCTTTTTGTTTGATGCTTCAGTAGAAGCATCAAACGCAGGTGGCCCTGATGTCGTGTTTTTCAGGTCATCGCACAAAATCTGCGAGCCGTTGCAACTGCAACAAAGTACGGTTCGGTAGTCCGCTTTCGGCGCGATAGCAAAGCGGTTATGCAGCGGCCTGCAAAGCCGTTTAGACCGGTTCGACTCCGGTTCGCGCCTCCAGAAGCAAAGAAAAGCCCCGAGATTTCGGGGCTTTTCTTTTTTCAGCGCGGGGTTTCGCGCCAAGGCAACGTCACGACCGGGCAGCAACGTATGCAAAGCAAAGAGACTTCTCCTATCGAATGGCGCTGGAAGGCTTTCGACGATCTGACGAACGTCGAGGTCTACGACATGCTCGCCGCTCGCGCAGCCGTTTTCGTGATCGAGCAGAACTGCCTGTATGGCGATGTCGATGGACTCGATATCGACGCGTGGCATCTGTTCGCGTACGGCGCGCAGCCGTCCGGCGCGCGCGCGAAACTGGCCGGCTATTTGCGCGTGCTGCTGCCTGATAACGACGACGCTGACATTCGCATCGGCCGCGTGCTGACGACGGCCGATTTCCGCGGACAAGGCCTCGGCAGTGCGATGCTCGAAGCGGTGCTCGGGCATATCCATGCGCAGTGGCCCGGCACGCCCATACGTCTGCATGCGCAGGCGCATCTGCAGCCATTCTATGGCGCGTTCGGCTTCGAGCCGATTTCAGACGTGCACGAAGAGGACGGTATCCCGCATATCTGGATGCGTTCTGCGTGACGCTTGCAGCGTCTCAGTACGGATCAACGGTTAGCGTGCGCGACAATGTGCGTGCCGGCAGACGCTGGCACATGCCGTTCATCACGCAGGCGCGCTCGCGCCGACAGTCTCATCCAGTGACGCAGCGCGAGCACGGCACCGATCACGCTCATCATCGAACCTGGAATCCATAGCAACAGTCCGCCGATCTGCTGATCGCGCATCGGACTGAGCCATGTGAACGCGCGCCCGCAGATCGAATAGACGGGATAGAGCTCGCGTGGCGAAAAGAAGATGAACGCGCCGAGCATGATCTGCGGCGGAATCGCGGCGACGACCAACAGCACGCGTTTGCCGGGCGACAGCCGCGCAGGCGGCGCGGGCCGCGCATCGAGCACGAGCCACCAGAACATCAACCCGTCGATCACCATGCTCCAGTTCATCACGCGATACAGCCGCCAGTCGAGCATCGCGACGAAGTGAATCGGCGAGAGCAGCCAGAAATAGATCAGTCCAACGAACAGAACGACGGCGACAACGGGATGAAACAGAACATCGAGCGTCGCGCGCACCCAGCGCATCTGTAGCGCGGGCCGCACGTAGCGTTGCCGCCACGCGAATGGAATGCCCGCGCGCAGCGCAGCGCCGCGCCGGGATAGGACAGTGCGATGAAGAACGGCCCGAGATGATGCAGCACCAGATGCTGCGCGCGATGCATGAAGAACTCATGCTCGAAGAAATAGTCGAGCCGCGTATGCAGCGCGACATAGAGCGCGGCCAGCCCGAACCAGAACGACACCTGCCGCGCCACCGACACCTTCGCCTTGCGCACGCCGCGCGCGAACAGCAGCGCGGCGAGCAGCATCACGATTACGACAGTCGGCGACGGCTCCCAGGGTTCGAGCCAGTAGAGCAAAGTCATCGCGGGTTCGTCACCCGCCGTTACTTGGTCTGCGAAGGCGACTTGACGGCGAACGGCGCATCGAGCGTTTCGCCGTCGGAGAACTGCAGCTTCAGATGCACCGTGTCGCCCGGCGCGATCTTATGCTTCGCTTCTTCGAGCATCACGTGATAGCCGCCCGGCGCAATCGACGCCTGGCCGTGCGCGGGTACCGTCAACTTGTCGACCATCACCATCTTTTGCGTCGAACCGTTCGACACCGTCTGATGCAGCATCGCGCTGCCGTAATCGGCGCTCGACACGTCGACGAGATCGATCGCCTTGTCGCTCGAGTTGGTCAGCGTGACGTACGCGGCGGCGGGCAGATTGTTCGGCAGCCAGCGGACCCATGCGTTCTGCACGGCGATGGCCTGCTTGCTGTCGGCAGCGTGCGCGGCGATGCTGCCCGTGGCGACGAACGCGAAAGCGGCTGCGCAAACCAGCGTGTGGACCCTCGAAAGCGTTTTGATTTGTTGTGTCATGGCGAACCTGTGAGAAATCAGGATTGGTCTTCAATGATACGGCGCACGTCTCGCGCGATGACGTCGGGCGAGTCGTGGTCCGTGGCGAGCAGGCGCGCGCGATTGCGTGCGTCGAAGATGTAGACCGCCGAGCTGTGCGTCACCTCGTAATTGCCGTTCGGGTCGCGCTTTTCCATCTGATACGCGACGCGGTAATGCCTTGCCATCTGCTCGATCTGTGTATCCGTGCCCGTCAGGCCGAACGCGTGCTGCGAATCGAATGCGCCGACGTAGTCGTGCAACGCGCTGGGTGTGTCGCGCGCGGGATCGACGCTGACGAACAGGATGCGAACATTCTGCGCGTCCCGCCCGAGCTTGCCGATGACCTGCATCAGACGCCCCATCGTTTCCGGGCAGACATCGGGGCAATGCGTATAGCCGAAGTAGACGAGCGATACGCGTCCCTTGAGCGTATCGGCCGCGACGGGCCGGCCGTCGTCGCCTGTCAGCGTGAAATCGAGGTCGGGCAGATGTCCGCTCACGTCCGTCAACTGCCACGGTTCGCCTTGATGCGAACATCCCGCGCTGCTGAGCGCTGCGCACAGCGCGACGCTCAACGCCGCCACGCGCATTGACGTAGAAGCGTGCGGAGCGAGGAAGCGGGAGATGGACACCAGTGCTTTCGGGAACAAAGGCAGTTTCGACGACTCGATTCAGAACAGGGCGCAAACGGAACGCAACCGGCGCTCCGCGATTGGCATGACTCGATGGCGGTCCATGCTATTCCATGTCCACGGCGCACTCCGTTGCGACTCTATCGCAATTTCAGACGCGTCGTTGTACCGTGGCTCTGTGAGGGAAAAAGCGAGTCAATATGCCGCAGCGCGGTGAAAGGCGGCTGTAGCCGGATCGTGCGGAGTTTGCAGTCCGTTCGTTGGCGCGACAGCCCGGAACGCCCGTCCACGCGGCACGAAAACTTACTTTCTCGAAAAAACGATCGATGCGCGGTAAGATGCGCACACTTTTCCGGCTGCAAGCGGCTGAGAGGCAACGTACACCGATGCAAGCACTTCCGGCTTTTCTGTCTCCGACGGAGACGGCATTTTTCTTCGATTTCGACGGCACGCTCGTCGATCTCGCACCGACGCCCGACGGCGTGCTGGTCCAACCCGAGGTGATCTCCTTGCTCACCGAACTCCGGCGTCTGACGAACGGCGCGGTGGCGATCGTGTCGGGACGCGGGATCGACAGCATCGACCAGTTTCTCTGCATGCCCGATATGCCCATCGCCGGACTGCACGGCGCCGAGCGGCGCGACGCGAACGGCGACACGCAGCGTATCGGTTTCAACGACGACCGTCTGCTGCGCATGGAGCAGGTGCTTGCTCAAGTCGTCAACGCCAATCCCGGAACGCTGCTTGAAATCAAGGGCGCCGCGCTCGCGCTGCACTATCGCAACGCGCCCGATCGCGAACCGGTGGCGCGCGAAGCGACGACCCGTCTGGTCGCCGAGTACCCGGGCGCTTATGTACTGCAGCCGGGCAAGATGGTCTATGAAATCAAGCCGAAGGACGTCGACAAAGGCCGCGCGCTGCGCGCCTTTCTGGACGAGCCGCCGTTCACGGGCCGCACGCCCGTGTTTGCGGGCGACGATCTGACTGACGAGAAGGGCTTCGTAGTCGTCAACGAAAAGGGCGGTCTGTCGATCAAGGTCGGCGGCGGCGATACGATCGCGCGCTCGCGCATCGGCTCTGTCAGCGCGCTGCTTGCGTGGCTGTCGGAAATCGTCGCGGCGGCGCGCAACGCATGATGACATCCGTTCATCCGCGCCTCGCTCCTGTTCAGCACGGAAACTTCGCGTCATGAGCCGACTGATTATCGTATCGAACCGCGTCGCGCCAATTTCGGAGGGTGGCCCCGCGGCGGGCGGCCTGGCCGTCGGCGTCTACGACGCGTTGAAGGAAACGGGCGGCATGTGGTTCGGGTGGAGCGGCGACGTGCTCGGCAGCGGCCAACCGCAGATCAAGCTCGAAGAGCGCGGCCCGGTGACGTTCGCGACCATCGGCCTCGTGCGGCGCGATTACGACCAGTATTACCGCGGCTTCTCGAACGCGACGCTGTGGCCCGCGTTTCATTACCGGCCCGATCTGCTGCAGTATGACCGGCACGATTTCGAGGGCTATTGCCGCGTGAACACGTGGCTCGCGCAAAAGCTGGTGCCGCTGCTGCGCGACGACGACGTCATTTGGGTCCACGACTACCATCTGATTCCGTTCGCGCAGGCGCTGCGCGCGGCGGGCGTGAAGAACCGCATCGGCTTCTTCCTGCACATTCCGTTTCCGGCGGCGCAGGTGCTGCTCGCCGTGCCGCCGCATCGCGCGCTGGTCGAGGCGCTGTGTTCGTTCGATCTGCTCGGCTTCCAGACCGGGCCCGATCTGCGCGCGTTCTGCGATTACATCGTCAACGAGGCGGACGGTTCCGTCGAAGCCTCGGCGCAAGGGCCCACGGTGGTGCACGGGTTCGGCCGCACACTGCGCGCGGCGGCCTATCCGATCGGCGTGTATCCCGACGAGATCGCCGAGCTGGCGAAAGCGGGCGAGGGCGACAAGCCGGTGCGCACTATCGAAGCGACGCTGCACGCGCGCAAGCTGATCATGAGCGTCGACCGGCTCGATTATTCGAAGGGACTGGTCGAGCGGTTTCGCGCGTTCGAGCGGCTGCTCGAGCATTCGCCTTCGTATCGCGACAAGGTGTCATTCCTGCAGATCGCGCCGCCGACGCGTTCCGATCTGCACGCGTACCAGGAAATCCGCTTGCAGCTCGAAGGCGAGTCGGGGCGCATCAACGGCCGCTTTGCGGAGCTCGACTGGACGCCTATCCGCTATATCCATCGACAGTACGAACGGCCCGTGCTCGCAGCGCTGTTTCGCACTGCGCATGTCGGCTACGTGACGCCGTTGCGCGACGGCATGAATCTCGTCGCGAAAGAGTATGTGTCGGCGCAAGATCCGGAAGATCCCGGCGTGCTGGTGCTGTCGCGTTTCGCGGGCGCCGCGCAGGAGCTGACGGGCGCGCTGATCGTCAATCCCGTCGATATCGACGGCATGGCCGATGCGCTCGGCACGGCGCTTTCGATGCCGCTTGCCGAACGCAAGGCGCGCTACGACGACATGATGGTGCAGCTGCGCGAGAACAACGTGTCCGTGTGGCGCGACAACTTCATGCGCGACCTGCAACAGATGCCGAGCGCGCAACCGGTGGTGAGCGAAGCCGCTGAGGGTTGATCTCTTTCTCGCTGTCACACCAATAGAAAAAGCCGCTTCATCGAAGCGGCTTTTTTCATCGCGCGTCAGTTCAGAAGCGCATCACGCTACATGCTGCTCGTCGAACTTCTTGCCGCCGACGTGCAGTGTCGAATGCTTGCCGAACTGCTTCGACAGCAGGTCGCGATACAGGCCCGGACGGTTGCGCAATTCTTCGGGGCTGCCGTCGTCGATCACCTTGCCCGCGCTCATCACAATGATGCGGTCGAAGTTGTGCAGCGTCGACAGGCGGTGCGCGATCGCGACCACCGTGCGGCCGACCATCAGCCGGTCGAGGGCTTTCTGGATCGCTTCCTCGGACGCGCTGTCGAGCGCGGAGGTCGCTTCGTCGAGCAGCAGGATCGGCGCGTTCTTCAGGATCGCGCGCGCAATCGCGATGCGCTGACGCTGGCCACCCGACAGCTTCACGCCGCGGTCGCCGACGATCGTATCGAAGCCTTCCGGCATCGCCTCGATAAAGTCCGAGCAGCGGGCTTCGCGCGCGGCGGCGAGCACTTCGTCGCGCGTCGCTTCGGGCCGGCCGTACGCGATGTTTTCATAGACCGAGCGGTGGAACAGCGAGATGTCCTGCGGCACCAGCGCGATCGAGTGGCGCAGGCTGTCCTGCGAGATCGACGAGACATCCTGGCCGTCGATCAGGATGCGTCCGGCCTGGGTTTCATAAAAGCGTTGCAGCAGCGCGAGCACGGTCGACTTGCCCGCGCCCGACTTGCCGATCAGGCCGACGCGCTGGCCCGCCGGAATGTCGAGATCGAAATGATCGAGAATCGGGCGGCGCTTTGGATACGCGAACGTCACCTTGTCGAAAGTCACGCGGCCGCCTTGCGGCACGAGTTCGACGGCGTCGTTGTGGTCAGGCATGCCGTGCGGCTCAAGTAGCGTCTTCACGGCTTCCGCGAGACGCGCGACGTGCTGCGTTACGTCGACGAGCGCGACGGCCAGATCGCGCGTGCCGTGCAGGATCGTAAAACCAAGCGAGCTGACGAGCACGATGTCGCCCGAGGTCGCCTTGCCCTGATCCCAGAGCCACAGCGCCCAGCCGAGCAGCCCCGCCGACAGCAGCGCCGTGATGACCGCGTGCAGCAGACGCAGCTTCTCCAGATACAGCAGGCTTTGCTGGCGCGCGACCATTTCCGACTTCACGGTCGCGCTGAAGCGTTTCTGCTCGCGGAACGTCATGCCGAACGCGCGCACGAGGCCCATGTTGCCGATCACGTCGACGAGTTCGCCGTCGACGGCAGCCGCCCTGCTCGCGAAGGTGTGATGGCGAGCCGAGCCACGGCCAGCCAGCTTGAACAGCACGACCGACAGAATCGCCGAGCAGGTCAGCAGGCCGAGCGCCATCAACGGATTGACGGCGGTGATCATCACGATCGCGCCGACCACCGCGATGCACGGCGGCAGCACGTTCCACGCGGTCGTGTTTTCCGCTGTGTAGACGGCGTTCGAGGTCGCCGTGATCCGGCTCGCCAGTGTGCCCGGCTGTTTCTCCGCGTAGTAGGTCGGCGAATGGCCTGTCAGATACTGGAACAGGTCCTTGCGCAGATCGCCCGTGACGGCCACGAACGTATGCGCGGCGACCCACCCGCCGACGCGCCACAACAGGTTGTCGGCGGCGATCAGGCCGACCAGGATCGCGAACGCGCCCCACAGCGGCCCCGGATGATGACGGCCCGCGCCGAGCACGTCGATCAGATGTTTGATCGCGTATTGCGAAGCGAGCGCACAGCCCACGGCCGCGAACACGCTGCCCAGTACGATCAGATGAGCAACCGGGTGGCGTCGGATAAAGCGGAAAAGGAACGCAAGCGGCCTGTGCGCATAGCTCGCAAGCTTTGCGTTATGGGCGTTTCGCTGGGCAATGGTCAGATGTTCCAATTGTTCGTTTGGTCTGTCAGTGTCGGTTTGAGACGTCTGAAACGGGTTCAGGTCGTGCAACGGTCGTGCCTGGGAACGGCCCGTAACACCAGCGTAGGCCTCGCATTGTAAACATGCAAAAGCCATTTCGCATGGCGGTACAGCCAATGGGGGCGCGATTATTTTCGCGACACGTACCGGTAAGGTTTCCCACCTTGACCCGCGAGCGGGCAAGGGGTTCACGACAGCGCCGTGAATTTTCGAGATATAATTACAGATTGCATACGAGCCGGCGAGGCGGAATTTCATTGAGTTCCAGCCGTCGCAGACGGGTCAACGATGACCGCGGTCGAACGGCTTGCGACGCCAGTGCCGAAGCAGGGCTCCTACTGTAAAACACCTTGAGAAAACAAGGGTTTGCGAAGTGTTTCGCGTTTGTAACAACGTAAAGACTTTGAAATGTAGGGGCCGGTCCGCGAGACAGGCATCGATAATGCATGCTCGGTCGCGTCAGGAAAAAACTGACAGTTTGTCAACGTTCGTTCGTTAGCTGCGTTTATGGCTTTGAGCACAGACTTTGACATCGACCAAGCTGGCGTCTTACCAAGCGATCCATCGCAGGAATTTCTCGAAAGAATCAGGCTCGTGTCCGGTGCAGCTTCAGGCTGCATGCCGAACCGGGCGCCCTGGCGAGCAAGCGAAGTCGCTTTTTCCAAACTGCAGTCTTTTTGCCTGATTTTTTACGAGGAGTTCTCCCTATGCGAATCGCTCAAATCGCTCCCTTGCACGAGGCGGTTCCTCCCAAGCTCTATGGCGGCACGGAACGCGTCGTGTCGTACCTGACGGAAGCGCTCGTCGAGCTGGGACATGACGTGACGCTTTTTGCCAGTGGCGATTCGCAAACCTCGGCAAAGCTCGAAGCTTTCTGGCCGCAGGCGTTGCGTCTGGACCCGACCATCCGCGACGTGATGGCGCCGCACATGTTGCTGCTCGAAGAAGTCCGCCGCCGCGCGGAAGAATTCGACGTGCTGCATTTCCACATCGACTACTACCCGTTCTCGCTGTTCGCGCGCCAGCCGGTGCCGTTCCTGACGACCATGCACGGCCGTCTCGATCTGCCCGAACTGCAGCCGGTCTTCAACACGTTCAGCGACGTGCCCGTCGTGTCGATCTCGGACAACCAGCGCCAGCCGCTGCAGCAGGCGCACTGGCTGTCGACGGTGTACCACGGCCTGCCGGAAAACGTGCTCACGCCGATCCCCAACGTCGAGCCGGGCTACCTCGCATTCCTCGGCCGCGTCTCGCCGGAGAAGGGCCTCGACCGCGCGATCCGCATCGCCGGCCAGGCAGGCATGAAGCTCAAGGTCGCCGCGAAGATCGACAAGGCCGACCGCGCCTATTACGAAGAAGTGATCAAGCCGCTGATGGCGCTGCCGCACGTCGAGTACATCGGCGAAATCGGCGAAGCCGAAAAGCGTGAGTTCCTCGGCAACGCGCATGCACTGGTGTTCCCGATCGACTGGCCGGAGCCCTTCGGTCTGGTGATGATCGAAGCCATGGCATGCGGTACGCCCGTGATCGCGTTCAAGCGCGGCTCGGTGCCGGAAGTGATCGAAAACGGCGTGTCGGGCTTCGTCGTCGAAGACGAAATCAGCGCTGTTGCTGCCCTCAAGCGTCTCGACCAGCTGCCGCGCGCGCAAGTGCGCAAGGCGTTCGAATCGCGCTTCTCGTCGAAGGTGATGGCAAAGAACTACCTGAAGACGTACGAAGAACTGCTGCACGCGAAGCGCCGCACGGTGCTGCGCGAAGTCAACGCAAGCTGATCTTCGCCGAAGCAGGCCGCGCTGGAGACGGTTGTTTAGCTCGTGCGCGGTCGGTTAGATGGGCCGACAACGCCCCGCATGTGTCGAACATGCGGGGCGTTGTTGCATTTGCGCCGCACGCCGATGCGAAACGCGCGGGGAATGTACCGAAAGTGTGCGTTCGTGGTCCTGCAACCGTGAGACGAATCGGTAATATCCCTATAATGGCCGTGCCGCAAATCCGGCGCAGCCGGTCGATATGAGGAGATTGCTTTGGCGAGAACGAAACAGACGCGTGCGAGCGCGGCGCCCGGCGCCGGCACGATGTTCGCGCTTCGCGCCATCGGTCTCGTGATACTGGCGCGCTGGCTCTTCTCGATGGGTGAGATGGACCCGCTGACGGCACTGCAGGCGATGGCCTCGTCGCCGTGGGCGTGCATCAATCTCGTCTTCCTCTTTCTGCTGATCTTCCTGCCGGGCGCGAAGGCGCGCGCCGAGCGGCCGTTCCATCCGTTGCCGCAATGGTTGCGTCAGGCGCTGCGCGTGTTTGCGTTCCTGGGTTTGCTGTTCGCGGTCTGGTCGGTGGGCGCGTTCGTCTGGGCGGCCGGCTGGCGGCGCGCGTTCAACGCGGTCGCCGCGACCAACGGCTGGCTGCTCGCCGCGCCAACGCTGTACGCCGTGGTCGTGTGGATCTGCCGTCCGCGGGCGCTGTGGCGCACGAATATCGCTGCACGCCGCTTCGCGATTGGTCGCTTTGCCATTTCGATCGATGCCGTCACCCGGACGGCCATCGTGTGGGCTGAAAGCCGCAAGCTCGGCCAGTACGACGCGCGCGAGTTGTCGTTGCGCTGGCACGACGGGACTGAGCGCGCGGCCGGTGTGCCGCGCGCGGCGCAGGCCGTCGATCTGTCAGGCGCGCAGCCTGCGACCATGCCTCCCATTTCGAACGGCCACGCGACGCTCGAGCGCGCGGGTGTCGGCGGCTTGCTGCGCCGTCCGAAAGTCGAGTTGATGTGGGATTCGCCCGCTGCCGCCGGCCACAACCGGCAGACCGTGTTCAGGACGCCGCTCTCGACGGAAGGCGATCGCGTCGCGGCGCGGGCGCTCGACGCGAGTCTGCGCCAGGCCTGAATTTTCTTTCCGGGTGCGGTCCTCGCGTCCGTGCATCCACGGCCCCGAATGGGCCTGAAGCGCCAACCGCTTTGCATCGTTCATGGAGCTGTCCATGCTGATCCGTTGGTTGCTGGCCGCTGTCCATCTGCTGGGTTATGGCTTCGCGCTCGCCGCGATCATCGGGCGCACGCGCGGGCTGCGTCGGCTGTCCGGTCCGGCTGGTCTACAGCGCGTCTTCGTTGCGGACAACGTCTGGGGCATCACGGCCGTCGTTCTGATCGTCACGGGCTTGATGCGCGTGTTCGGTGGCTTTGAGAAGGGCGCGGACTACTACCTGCACGAGTCGCTCTTTCACGTGAAGATGACGGCGCTCGTGCTGATCCTGGCTCTTGAGATCGCGCCGATGATGACCTTGATCCGCTGGCGTCTCGCCGTCAGAAACGGCGAGACGCCGGATCTCTCCCGCGCCCGCCGCTTTGCCCGAACGGGGCACTGGCAATCCATTCTGCTGGTCGTGATGGTGTTTGCCGCGTCGGGCATGGCGCGCGGCATTGGCGCGTAGTTGTCGACGGATGGCTTTCAGCGCGGGCTGATGCGACACCACTGCCACGCGAGCACGCCTTTGCCGATCCCGGCTTCATATGGCATGCACGAGGCCGCGTCGAAGCTGGAGTCGGCGCGCTCGCCTCGACGAAGCGAACCCGCGTTGGGCTGGAACCTGAAGGTCCATTGGTTGAAGACCATCCGCTGCATGGCGAAGCTCGAAGTCGCGGTGCGTGTGGAAATCGGCGGGAGGACCTGCACATTTCGTCGGCAGTAGGTCACGCTGTGCGCTGCGTTTATCGTGGTGGTAACGAAGTAAGAACCGTGCCCGGGTAATCGGGATTAAGACGAACTTAACCAGCCGAACGCAGAATCGATGGGACGCGTGAGGGACGAAACGGGCAACAGATTGGCGCGGAGAAAATGAAAAAGGGCTTAGGTTGTTAAACCTAAGCCCTTAATTCTTCGGTGTTCGTCTTTACCGACACCAGAAATTCTGGTGGGTAGTACTGGGATCGAACCAGTGACCCCTGCCGTGTGAAGGCAGTGCTCTACCGCTGAGCTAACCACCCGAAGAGCTGTGCATTATGTCAGCACTTTTAGACTTCGACAAGTACTTTTTAAGCGATTTGCGCATCCGCTGTCGCCGAGACATCTTCCGCAGCCGGTTGGGTGCGCCACACGCTCGTTCCCTTCACCGATTTGTCGAGACCATCGAGCAATGCTTCGTGTTCGGCCAGTTCGTCTTCCGTCGCAGTGAGCACGACGAGTTCGAGCGTGTCGAGCTTCACGCGCTTCGCGCCGCCTGCATGGCCCGCTGCCGCCTCGCCGATCATGTCGATCACGAGGCTTTCCTGGCCGCGCGTCATCGCGAGGTACACCTCGGCGAGCAGTTCCGAGTCGAGCAGTGCGCCGTGCAGCGTGCGGTGCGCGTTGCTGATGCCGAAGCGGTCGCACAGCGCGTCGAGCGAATTGCGCTTGCCCGGGAACATCGACTTCGCGCGCACGAGCGTGTCGATCACCTCGCCGCAATGCTCGGTGAACGGCGGCAACCCCAGCAGCGAGAACTCGGCGTTAAGAAAGCCGATATCGAAGGGCGCGTTGTGAATGATGAGTTCCGCGTCCGTTACGAAATCGCGCAGCGCGTCGGCGATCTCCGCGAACTTGGGCTTGTCGCGCAGGAATTCCGTCGTCAGTCCGTGTACGGCTAGCGCGCCCGGATCGCTGTCGCGCTCGGGATTGACGTAGAAGTGCAGGTTGTTGCCCGTCAGCCGGCGGTTCACCAGCTCGACGCAGCCGATTTCGATGATCCGGTCGCCGCTCTTCGCATTCAGTCCTGTCGTTTCCGTATCGAGGATGATTTGACGCATGTCGGTGTTGCCTGTCTGTGGTGATGCGTGAAAAGAATGGAGCGTTCTTAAATGCGCTGCTGAAGATTAAAGCTGCGTCAGCGAGGCCACGCCGCGATTGGCGAGCGCGTCTGCGCGTTCGTTCTCCGGATGCCCCGCATGGCCCTTGACCCAGCGCCACTCGAGCTCATGCTGCTGCGTGAGCGCATCGAGCCGCTTCCAGAGATCCGAGTTTTTCACGGGCGCCTTGGCGGCCGTCACCCAACCTTTCTTCTTCCAGCCGTGAATCCATTCGCTGATGCCTTTCTGCACGTACTGCGAGTCTGTGTGCACGATCGCCTTGCATGGGCGCTTCAACGCTTCGAGCGCGGCGATCACGGCCATCAGTTCCATGCGGTTGTTGGTCGTGTTCGCTTCGCCGCCGAACAGTTCTTTCTCCTGCGCGCCGTAGCGCAACAGCGCGCCCCAGCCGCCGGGTCCGGGATTGCCCTTGCAGGCGCCGTCGGTAAAGATTTCGATCAGATCTGAACTCATTTTGCCTTGTTGCGGGTGTTGGGCGTGGCGGCGGGCGCGAGGCCGGCGGCCAGCACGGGCTTCTTGACTTTCAGCGGACCGACGAGGCGCATGCCGCGCACGCGCTTGATCGCCGTGACCATGTAGACGGCGCCGAAAATCGGCCACCAGCGGTCGCCGGCGGCTTCCATGAACTCATAACGCGACAGCCATTTTTCGCCGACGAGGGGCGGACGATAGCAGCCGAAGCGTCCGCGTTCAAGGTCGAAACCAAGCAGCTTGATCCAGTCCTTGAGACGCGTGAACGCGATCAGATCATGCGCCGCGGGCACGAACGGCCGCCCCGTGACCTTGCCGACCGACTGCCGCGCGCCCCACAGCGACAGCGAATTGAAGCCGAGGATGATCAACTGCCCTTCGGGCATCAGCACGCGTTCGGCTTCGCGCAGCAGGCGGTGCGGATCGCGCGTGAACTCCAGCGTGTGAGGCATCACGATCAGATCGACGCTTTGCGCCTCGAACGGCAGATCGAGCAGGTCGCACCAGACGGCGCTGCGTCCGGACGGCGCGTGACGCTCGGGCAGCCCTCCCGCGACGCCGCGCGGAAACGTGTATGGCGCGCTCGCGCCGCTTTCGGCGTCGAGCACGAGGCCGCGGCAGGGCATGCGGTTCTCGCGCAGCGCGTCGAGTTGCGGCAGGCCCAGTTGCAGCGCGTGATAGCCGAATACGTCGGACACGACGCGGTCGAGCTGCGCCTGCTCCCACTCCAGCACATAGTGTCCGGGAGGGGATGTGGTCCAGGCTGGCCAGTCTATAATCGTTCGGTCAGACATGTTGAAGAATGCGTCGCCTATGAATTCGCTCGAGTACGTACCTGTCCCGGCGTTTGATGACAATTACATCTGGGTCGTGTCGGACGGCCATCACGCCGTCGTCGTCGATCCGGGCGACGCCGCCCCGGTGAAGGCTTATCTGGCAAAACGGGGATGGCGGCTGAGCGCTATTTTACTCACGCACCATCATGCCGACCACGTCGGCGGAGTGGCCGATCTGCTGGATGGCCAGGTTGTGCCCGTCTACGGCCCCGCCGGAGAAGCGATTCCGTACCTGACGGAGCGCCTCAAACAGGGCGATAAAGTGCACATCGTGGCGCCCGCGCTCGATTTCACCATTCTCGACGTGCCCGGTCACACGAGTGGCCATATCGCGTATTTCCAGGCGGCCGATCCGCGCGGCACGCCGCACGTGTTCTGCGGCGACACGCTGTTCGCCTGCGGTTGCGGCCGGCTGTTCGAAGGGACGCCCGCGCAGATGCTGAATTCGCTCGATGCGCTCGCCGGCTTGCCCGGCGAAACGGAAGTGCATTGCGCGCACGAATACACGCTGTCGAACATCCGCTTCGCGCTCGCGTGCGAGCCTGACAACGCAAAGCTGCAAGCCTGGCGCGACGAAGCGACGGATCTGCGCGCGCGCCATGTGCCGACGCTGCCCACGACGATCGCGCACGAGCGCGCCGTCAACCCGTTCTTGCGCGCGGGCGAGCGGTCTGTTCAGGCGACGCTCGCCGAGCAGTTGCATGAATCGGTGCCGGATCGGTTGGCCGCTTTCACGTTGATGCGAGAATGGAAGAACAGGTTCCGCTGACCAGGTAAACTATGGGGGCATGCTCATCCGAATCGTAGAAAGAAACGCCAAGCCTCAGATTTGGCTACGTTTTTCACATTATTCTGATTGACGGAAAGGGCGGTCTTTCGTACTATCGGCTGCAAATTCCAGCCCCTTTGGAAGCCGAGACGTTCATGAGATTTATCTTTAGCGCGTTGTTGGTCCTGACGCTCGCCGCCTGCGCGAGTCAAGGGCCAGCAACGAACAGCCTTTCCACTGCTTCCGATCCCGCTAGCCAGCAAGCCGTAGCCGACGCCCTTCGCAAGACTGCCACCGCCAAAGAAACGATCAACGTCGACCAGGGTTCCGTCGACCAGTTGACGAGCGCGGACAGCGATCTCTGGGGCCGTATCCGCCGTGGTTTTCAGATGCCCGACCTGCAGACCGACCTCGTCGACATGCAGGTCAACTGGTACGCGCAGCGCCCGGACTACGTCCAGCGCATGACCGAACGGTCGCAGAAGTACCTGTATCACATCGTCGAAGAGCTGGAAGCGCGCCATATGCCGACCGAGCTGGCGCTCCTGCCGTTCATCGAATCCGCGTATAACCCGCAGGCGCTGTCGGTCGCGAAGGCGGCGGGCATGTGGCAGTTCGTGCCTGGCACGGGCCGCACGTACAACCTCAAGCAGAACATGTGGCAGGACGAGCGCCGCGACGTGCTCGCCTCCACCAGTGCCGCGCTCGACTATCTGTCGCGTCTGCACGATATGTTCGGCGACTGGTATCTGGCGCTCGCTGCGTATAACTGGGGCGAGGGCAACGTGCAGCGCGCGATCGCGCGTAACGAGGCGGCCGGTCTGCCGACGGACTACCAGAGCCTGCGCATGCCGATGGAAACGCGCAATTACGTGCCGAAGCTGCAGGCCGTCAAGAACATCGTGACGAACCCGCAGGTCTATGGGCTCACGCTGCCGTCCATTCCGAACCATCCGTACTTCGTGACGGTGACGACTTCGCACGATATCGACGTCGACACCGCGGCGAAGCTCGCGAACATGACGCCGGATGAATTCCGTTCGCTGAACCCGTCGTTCAAGAAGCCGGTCATTCTGGGCGCGACGCAGCCGCAGATCCTGCTGCCGTTCGACAACGCCAGCGCGTTCGAACGCAACTTGAAGTCGTACACGGGTTCGCTGTCGTCGTGGACGACCTATACGGTCACCGAGCGCTCGCGTCCGGCCGCGATTGCCGAAAAGATCGGCGTCGATCCCGACACGCTGATGGCCGTCAACAAGATTCCGGCCGGCATGCGCCTGAAGCCGGGCTCGACGATCGTCGTGCCGCGCGCCGATGACGACGACGAAGACATCAGCGCCGACGTCGCTGAAAGCGCCGTGCTCGCGATCGAGCCGGACGTGCCCGACACGCGCAAGATGCTGATCCGCGTGCGCCGCAAGCAGTCGATGGCGATGATCGCCGACCGTTACGACGTGTCGATCGGTCAGTTGAAGGCCTGGAACCGGACGAAGCGCGATCTCGTGACACCGGGGCAGGTGGTCGTGCTGCACGTCCCCGTCGGCAAGTCGATGCCGAGCGAGCCGGGTCCGCAGAAACTGGCGACGGTGCCCGTCGGCGGCGGTGTCGAGAAGGCCAGCGCCCAGGTCGCAGACACGCGGTCCGAATCGCGCTACGATAAGAAACGAGGCCGCGGCCAGACTGGCGTGGTGAAGGTGTCGGAACCGGTAGCCAAGCCCGCCGCAGCAAAAGGCAAGGTGACGAAGGTTTCGACGGAAGCGGCCGGCAAGGCGTCGAAGGCTGATACCACTAGCCGCCATAAGGTCTCGGCCAACGCGAAGAAGGGCAAGTAAACAACAGCGGCCTTCTCGAGGATGACCGAACATGCGCTGCGGGGGCAGCGTATGAAGTGCGCTCCGATCTCTCCTCGTTTTCCTTGACGCCGTCACCTGAGGTGACGGCGTTTTTCATTTCGACCGACGTTTCCCTACGGGAACCCATACGCGGACCCATACGCGGACCCATACGGGAGCCCGTACGCGATGCGCGGTCTTGCACCACGATGGACATGATTGGGCTATCGTTCACCCTCGGGCCCGCCTGGCCAACTCGCTGACGCCTCATGTTCTCGACGCCGCTTCGTGTTTTTCTCCTGTTCTCCGCCGGTTATTTCGTCTCGTACGTGTTTCGTGGCGTGAATCTCGGTTTCGCGCCGCTGATCACGCACGAGCTCGGCTTGACGGCCGCCGATCTAGGTCTGCTGACGAGCCTTTACTTTCTCGGCTTCGCAGGCGCGCAACTGCCTGCCGGTGTACTGCTTGATCACTACGGCGCGCGTCGCGTGACGGCGGGGATGCTGCTGTTCGCCGCCGCAGGCATTGGCGTATTCGGTGTGGCGCACGGCGTCGGGACAATGATGATCGGGCGGCTGCTGATCGGCGTCGGCGTGTCGGTGTGCCTGGGCGGCGCGTTCAAGGCGCTGGCGCAGCATTTCCCGGCGGCGCGCCTGCCGCTGATCAATGGGCTCGTGATGGCCGTCGGCGGTCTGGGCGGCGTCGTGGTCGGTTCGCCGCTGACGTGGCTGCTGACCTTTGCAAGCTGGCGCGCCGTCTGTTTTGGGCTCGTCATTCTCACGATCATCGTGGCGGCGATGCTATGGGCGTTCGCGCCCGAAACCAAGGAGACGCACCATCAGGCCAGCCTCGTCAGCCAGTTCAAGGGCACGTGGCATATCCTGCGCAGTGCGGCGTTCTGGAAGATCGCGTCGTTTTCGGTCGTCACGCAAGGCGTGTTCTACGCAATGCAGTCGCTGTGGGTGGGCGCCTGGTTGCGCGACGTGTCGGGCTTCCAGTCGCATGAAGCGGCTGCGTTCGTGTCGGTGCTCGGTTTCGCGATGATGGCCGGCTGCGTCGGCTTCGGCGCGGCGGCGCGCAGCATGGAGCGGCGTGGGCTGTCGCTGTATGCGTTTTGCGGCATCGGCATGGTGCTTTTCGTCATCACGCAACTGCTGATCATGTTGCGTGCGCCGCTGCCCGCGGGATTGCTGTGGGCGGCTTATGGGATTTTCGGCGGCGTCGGCATTCTGAGTTATGCGGTGCTCGCGCGCCATTTTCCGCAACATCTGATCGGACGCGCAAATACGACGCTGACGCTGATCATTTTTCTGCTGATCTTCGGCTTCCAGATTGGCGTCGGCGCCGTGCTGTCGCGCTGGACACCCGTCGACGGTCACTATCCACCCGCCGCGCATCTGACCGCGTGGGGCATTCTCGTTGCACTGCAACTGGCGAGCGCCATCTGGTACGTGCTGCCGAGCCGTGTGCTGGCCAGAAGTCCGGCGCACGTGCACGCAGAACATCAGCCGTAAGCTGCCGGGCATATCCTGATACACGGTGAAGGGCCCGCCAGGCGGCTTGCGCGGCAAGCTGATTGCGCCCCGAGCGCCTGACGATGCCAGCTTCGCCGCGCCATCGCCCATCTCGGATTTGAAGAGAAGGGTCATTTCAGGCTATAATTTCAAGGTTTGAGCTTATCAACCCGCACCCTAGCGCCTACCTCTCCCATACCGTTCATCCGCCGCGTTTCGTTGTAGTCCCGGTTGTTTTTCATGAGTGAAACCTCCCGGCTACTGTCGCCAGCGGCCCGCAACCAGCCAGTTCGCCTACACAATGGGCCGACTGCGAGCTCCGCGGCGCCCGATGCGACCCTCCGCGAACAGCGACAACGCGAGCGAGCCTGCGCGCGCATCGAATGATGCGCCTCGCCGCGGCCCGCACGGTCGGATAGACAGGTCGGCAACAGGGTGCTCCCCAAGGAGTCTCCCGTGTTGCCGTCATTTTCTCCCGCTCTGCTCGCGCTCGCCGACGGCACGGTCTTTCGTGGTTACTCGATCGGCGCGCCCGGTCATACGATCGGTGAAGTCGTCTTCAATACGGCCATCACCGGCTATCAGGAAATCCTGACCGACCCCAGCTACGCGCGCCAGATCGTCACGCTGACGTATCCGCACATCGGCAATGTTGGTGTGAACGCCGAAGATGTCGAAGCCACGAAAGTCCATGCCGCCGGCCTGATCATCCGTGATCTGCCTGTTCTCGCGTCGAATTTCCGCATGGAGCGCACGCTCCCGGATTACCTGAAGGCGGAAGGCGTTGTCGCGATCGCCGGTATCGACACCCGCAAGCTCACGCGCGTGCTGCGCGACAAGGGCGCGCAAAACGGCGCGATTCTCGCCGGCTCGGATGACGAAGCGCAGGCAATCGAACTCGCGCGCTCGTTCCCCGGCCTCGCGGGCATGGACCTCGCGAAGGTCGTATCGACGCAAAAGCCGTACGAATGGAAGCAGACGGAATGGCGCCTGGGCAGCGGCTACGGCATGCAGAACACGCCGCGCTACCGCGTCGTCGCGTTCGACTTCGGCGTGAAGTACAACATTCTGCGGATGCTCGCGGAACGCGGCTGCCAGGTCACGGTGCTGCCGGCGCAAGCCACGGCGGCTGACGCGCTCGCGCTGAATCCGGACGGCATCTTCCTGTCGAACGGCCCCGGCGACCCCGAACCGTGCGATTACGCGATCGCTGCGACGCGCGAATTCATCGAGAGTGGCATTCCGACGTTCGGTATCTGCCTTGGCCATCAGATCATGGGTCTCGCCGTCGGCGCGAAGACGATGAAGATGAAGACGGGCCACCACGGCGCGAATCATCCCGTGAAGGACCTCGGGGACGGCCGCGTCGTGATCACGTCGCAGAACCACGGCTTCGCGGTCGACGCCGACACGCTGCCCGCTAATGCGAAGGTGACGCACGTGTCGCTGTTCGACGGCACGCTGCAAGGCTTCGCGCTGACGGACAAGCCGGCATTCTGCTTTCAGGGCCACCCGGAAGCATCGCCCGGTCCGAATGACATCGCCTATCTGTTCGACCGCTTCACCGCGTTGATGGACGAGGCGAAGGGCAGCAAGTCGGCCGCGGCGTAAGCAAGCGCTCGCACAAGCAGCGACGGAAGAAAGCGCGCCCCGCGACGCCGTTCGGCACAGCCCATACGGGCCGGCCCGAACGGCACACCGCCGGCGCGCCAACAGTAAGAACTCAGGAATACATTAGCGAGAGCGTTATGCCCAAGCGGACAGACATCAAGAGCATCCTCATTATCGGCGCGGGTCCGATCATCATCGGCCAGGCGTGCGAGTTCGACTACTCGGGCGCGCAGGCGTGCAAGGCGCTGCGTGAGGAAGGCTACAAGGTCATTCTCGTCAACAGCAATCCGGCGACGATCATGACCGACCCGAACACGGCCGACGTCACCTACATCGAGCCGATCACGTGGGAAGTGGTCGAGCGCATCATCGCGAAGGAGCGCCCGGACGCGATCCTGCCGACGATGGGCGGCCAGACCGCGCTGAACTGCGCGCTCGATCTGCATCACCACGGCGTGCTGGAAAAGTACAAGGTGGAATTGATCGGCGCGTCGCCGGAAGCGATCGACAAGGCTGAAGACCGTCAGAAGTTCAAGGACGCGATGACGAAGATCGGCCTCGGCTCGGCGAAGTCGGGCATCGCGCATTCGATGGAAGAAGCGTTGCAGGTGCAAGCGGAAATCGCGGCGTTCACGGGTGGCGGCGGCTACCCGATCGTGATCCGTCCGTCGTTCACGCTCGGCGGCTCGGGCGGTGGCATCGCGTATAACCGCGAAGAATTCGAAGAAATCTGCAAGCGCGGTCTCGATCTGTCGCCGACGCGCGAACTGCTGATCGAAGAATCGCTGCTCGGCTGGAAAGAGTACGAGATGGAAGTGGTCCGCGATAAAAAGGACAACTGCATCATCGTCTGCTCGATCGAAAACCTCGACCCGATGGGCATCCACACGGGCGACTCGATTACCGTCGCGCCGGCGCAGACGCTCACCGACAAGGAATATCAGATCCTGCGTAACGCATCGCTCGCGGTGCTGCGCGAGATCGGCGTCGATACGGGCGGCTCGAACGTGCAGTTCTCGATCAATCCCGTCGATGGCCGGATGATCGTGATCGAAATGAACCCGCGCGTGTCGCGTTCGTCGGCTTTGGCGTCGAAGGCGACGGGCTTCCCGATCGCGAAGGTCGCGGCGAAGCTGGCAGTCGGCTACACGCTGGACGAACTGAAGAACGAAATCACGGGCGGTCAGACGCCGGCATCGTTCGAACCGACCATCGATTACGTCGTCACGAAGATTCCGCGTTTTGCGTTCGAGAAATTCCGTGAAGCCGATCCGCGTCTGACCACGCAGATGAAGTCGGTCGGCGAAGTGATGGCGATCGGCCGCACGTTCCAGGAATCGTTCCAGAAGGCGCTGCGCGGTCTGGAAGTCGGCGTCGACGGTCTGGACGAAAAGACCACGAGCCGCGATGAAGTGATCCGCGAGATCGGCGAAGCCGGTCCGGACCGCATCTGGTATGTCGGTGACGCGTTCCGCCTCGGTCTGACGCAACAGGAAATCTTCGAGGAAACGGCGATCGACCCGTGGTTCCTCGCGCAGATCGAAGAGATCGTCCGCAAGGAAAAGGCGCTCGAAGGCCGCACGCTCGCGAGCCTCACGAAAGAAGAGCTGATTTATCTGAAGCAGAGCGGCTTCTCGGATCGCCGCCTTGCGAAGCTGATCGGCGCGACGGGCGCCGACGTGCGCAAGCGCCGTATCGAACTGAACGTGCGCCCCGTGTACAAGCGCGTCGATACCTGCGCGGCCGAGTTCGCGACGAAGACGGCCTACATGTACTCGACGTACGAAGAAGAGTGCGAAGCGAACCCGACGAACAACAAGAAGATCATGGTGCTGGGCGGCGGCCCGAACCGGATCGGCCAGGGCATCGAGTTCGACTACTGCTGCGTGCATGCCGCGCTCGCCATGCGCGAAGACGGCTACGAAACGATCATGGTCAACTGCAACCCTGAAACCGTTTCGACCGACTACGACACGTCGGACCGTCTGTACTTCGAGCCGCTGACGCTCGAAGACGTGCTCGAAATCGTCGACAAGGAAAAGCCGCTCGGCGTGATCGTCCAGTACGGCGGCCAGACGCCGCTGAAGCTCGCGCTCGATCTCGAGGCGAACGGCGTGCCCATCGTCGGCACGTCGCCGGACATGATCGACGCCGCAGAAGACCGCGAGCGTTTCCAGAAGCTGCTGCAGGACCTCGGTCTGCGTCAGCCGCCGAACCGCACCGCGCGCGCGGAAGACGAAGCGCTCAAGCTCGCCGACGAAATCGGTTATCCGCTTGTCGTGCGTCCGTCATACGTGCTCGGCGGCCGCGCGATGGAAATCGTCCACGAGCCGCGCGACCTCGAGCGCTATATGCGCGAGGCCGTGAAGGTGTCGAACGATTCGCCCGTGTTGCTGGACCGCTTCCTGAACGACGCGATCGAATGCGACGTGGACTGCATCTCGGACGGCGACACGGTGTTCATCGGCGGCGTGATGGAACACATCGAGCAGGCAGGCGTGCACTCGGGCGACTCGGCTTGCTCGCTGCCGCCGTACTCGCTGTCGAAGGAAACCGTCGCTGAACTCAAGCGCCAGACGGGCGCGATGGCAAAGGCGCTGAACGTGATCGGCTTGATGAACGTGCAGTTCGCGATCCAGCAGGTGCCGCAGGCTGACGGTTCGAAGCTGGACGTCATCTACGTGCTCGAAGTGAACCCGCGCGCTTCGCGTACGGTGCCGTACGTGTCGAAGGCGACCAGCCTGCCGCTCGCGAAGATCGCGGCGCGCGCAATGGTCGGCCAGAAGCTCGCCCAGCAGGGCGTGACGAAGGAAGTCATCCCGCCGTACTTCAGCGTGAAGGAAGCGGTGTTCCCGTTCGTCAAGTTCCCGACTGTCGACCCGGTGCTCGGACCCGAAATGCGTTCGACGGGTGAAGTGATGGGCGTGGGCCAAACCTTCGGCGAGGCGCTTTTCAAGTCGCAGCTCGCAGCGGGTTCGCGTCTGCCGGAGACGGGCACCGTGCTGTTGACCGTGATGGACGCCGACAAGCCGAAGGCCGTCGAAGTCGCGCGTATGCTGCATGAGTTGGGCTATCCGCTCGTCGCGACGAAGGGCACGGCGGCGGCGATCGAAGCGGCGGGCGTTCCGGTGAAGGTCGTCAACAAGGTGAAGGACGGCCGTCCGCACATCGTCGATATGATCAAGAACGGCGAGATCGCACTCGTCTTCACGACCGTCGACGAAACGCGTGCAGCCATCGCCGATTCGCGTTCGATCCGCATGAGCGCGCAGGCGAACAAGGTCACGTACTACACGACGATGTCGGGCGCGCGTGCCGCCGTCGAAGGCCTGCGTTATCTGAAGGACCTGGAAGTCTATGATTTACAAGGCCTCCATGCTCGCCTAAACTAAGGCTTCAGTTTCCTGTCCAAGTCGTAAGTGCCGCGGTTAAGCGGCGTCCCTAAGGTGTCAGATCGGGCTTTGTGCCACGTTTGCGCACCGTAGCGGGATGCACTTAACCGCGGTGATTTTTTTTGTGGCTGTCTTTTGCCAAAGAGTTGTTTATGAGCACTATTCCATTGACGAAGCGCGGCGCAGACCAACTGCGCGACGAATTGCAGCGCCTGAAATCGGTTGAGCGTCCGTCTGTCATCAACTCGATCTCGGAAGCGCGCGCCCAGGGCGATCTGTCGGAAAACGCCGAGTACGACGCTGCGAAAGAGAAGCAGGGCTTTATCGAAGGCCGCATCGCTGAAATCGAATCGAAGCTGGCGGGCGCGCAAATCATCGATCCGTCCGCACTCGACGCGGAAGGCCGCGTTGTGTTCGCCGCGACGGTCGATCTGGAAGATCTGGGTTCGGGTGCTTCGGTTACCTATCAAATTGTCGGCGATGACGAAGCCGATCTCGAGCACGGCCTGATTTCCGTCAGCTCGCCGATCGCGCGCGCGCTGATCGGCAAGACGGAAGGCGATGTCGCGTCGGTGCAGGCACCGGGCGGCGTGCGCGAGTACGAAATCATCGCGGTCCGTTACATCTGAGGCGGCTGCCGTGTCTTCGATGCCGCATCGCCTGTTCCGCCTCTTGACGGTCGTTTGGATCGGCAGCTTGCTGACCATTGGCTATGCTGTGGCGCCCGTGCTGTTCACGTCGCTCGACCGGGTGACGGCGGGCGCGGTCGCGGCGCAACTGTTTCGCATCGAAGGCGTGATCGGCGTGGTGTGCGGCGTGCTGCTGCTTGCGCTGTGCAACGTGCTGGTCCGCCGTGGCGGCGATGCGTATCGGCGTCTGCGCTGGCTGATTGCCGGCATGCTGGTGTGCGTGCTGGTCGGCTACTTTGCGCTGCAACCGTTCATGAATGCGCTGCGCGTCGCCGCACAGGAAGCCGGCACGGATGTCGGCCACTCTGTTTATGCAAGCCGCTTTGGCATGCTGCACGGCGTGTCGAGCGTGTTCTATCTGATCGAAAGCCTGTTGGGCATCGTGCTCGTGTGGAAGCTGCCGGCGGGAACGGGCATCGCCGTGGAGCGAGGCGCGGGACGCGTCGCTGGCCGGACGGCGGGATAGCGTATCGACGCTGATCGCGTCCGCGTGGGCGAGTAGCTTGGCTCGACAGCACTCAAGTACGCGACGGATCGCCGCACGAGGCGCGGCGCCCGGTAAATTCTCTTCGGTCGGCGCGGCCCAGTCCAAATATCAAACCGGTTTTCCGCGCGACGCCCGTTTTACTTCGACGTCTGATGCATGCGCTTTGCGCTGGTCTGGCGTTTCTTCGCTTTCTTGATGTTGCCGCCCGCGGTGACGCGCTCGTTGCCGCGCACCACCAGTTTCTGCGCTTTTGGCTTGCGCAGCGGATTTTCGGACGGCTTGACGACCTTCACGACGCGAGGCGCGCGTCCTTTGCCCGCCGGTGCATCGCCGAGGGCCTCACGGACGCTCGGCAGCGCGCCGCGCTTCGCTTTCGTGGCGGCGGGAGCGCGCTCGGTGGCCACCTTTTCCGGCTTCCAGATGACGAGCAGCTTGCCGATATGCTGGATCGGCGCCGCACTCAGGCGATCGCAGATTTCGTCGTAGATGGCGATGCGCTCTTCGCGCTCGTCGCCGAACACACGGATCTTGATCAGCTGGTGCGCTTTAAGATGGACCTTGATTTCAGTCAGCACGGCATCGGTCAGCCCTTCGGCGCCGACGATCACGACCGGCTTGAGCGCGTGAGCCTGGGAGCGCAATTCGGCGCGTTGTTCGGAAGAAACTTTGAGGGCTGGCATGAGAAGTAGAGGACTCGACTAAAATGGCGACGCCCGCGAGCAGGGACCGGTGGTCCGGCAAACCGGCGATCCGGCGGAACAGCAGGCGGTGCGCGAAAAATCAGGAAACTGCGGTTAGGCAACTGCGGGCGATGAATCCGGCATCAAGGCCGGCGCCAGGTGCGATGGCAGCGGCGACGGCAGCGCGGACTACCAGCAGAATCACGAGCGCGGAAGGCGGCCTTTGGCTGCAGCCGCGCGAATTAAACGCGTATTATCCGCTAAAAGCGCGGCATTACGTAGCAAGAGTTCAACGTTTAATGGCAAAAAACAAGTTCAACACGTCGTGGCTGCACGACCACATCAACGATCCGTACGTGAAAATGGCACAGCGGGAGGGCTATCGCGCCCGCGCAGCCTACAAGCTGAAGGAAATCGACGAGCAGGACAAGCTGATCCGGCCGGGTCAGGTCATCGTCGATCTGGGCGCGGCGCCCGGCAGCTGGAGCCAGTACGTACGCAACAAGCTCGCGCAGGGCAAGCACCGCGACGCACAGCGGGACGGCGGGATCGACGGCACAATCATCGCGCTCGACCTGCTGCCGATGGAGCCGATCGCCGACGTTCATTTCATTCAGGGCGACTTCCGCGAGGACAATGTTCTCGAACAACTGGAAGAAGTGGTCGGAGAGCGCGATGTCGATCTTGTAATTTCGGATATGGCGCCCAACCTGTCGGGAGTGGGGGTGGCGGATGCCGCGCGAATCGAGCATGTGTGCGATCTCGCGCTGGAGTTTTCGCAAAACCACCTCAAACCTGATGGTGCCCTTTTAGTTAAATGCTTTCACGGCAGCGGTTACAGCCAGATTGTCGAAAAGTTCAAGCATCAGTTTAAGACGGTGGCCGCTCGCAAACCGAAGGCGTCTCGGGACAAATCCTCCGAGACGTTTATTCTGGGAAGGCATCTGAAGCGACCCCGTTAAAAACGGGTGCAGTGATATGTAAGCCCGCATTTCCGGCACGCCGGAAAATAAGAGCGCTGAGGTTGCGCGGTACGCTATTTATGCGGTAGCGAATGCTTATGGCAGGGGTCTTCGGACTGGATTAGAATGCCTGAGTGGTGCCGCAAGGCAAATGTAGGCGCTTGTCTATGAGTGAAGGAGTGGTGCTTTGAACAACAACATGTTTTCGAAAGCAGCAGTGTGGCTGGTGATCGCACTGGTGCTGTTTACGGTGTTCAAGCAGTTCGACAAGCCCCGTGTCCAGGAAGGCGTTTCGTATTCGCAGTTCATGGACGACGCGAAAAGCGGCAAGGTCAAGAGCGTGATCGTTCAGGGGCGCAACCTCACGGTGACGCCGGCCGACGGTCAGAAGTATCAGATCGTGTCGCCGGGCGACATCTGGATGGTCGGCGACCTGATGAAGTATGGCGTGCAGGTCAGCGGCAAGGCGGATGACGAGCCGAACGCGCTGGTGTCCGCGTTGTATTACCTCGGGCCAACCATCCTGATCATCGGGTTTTGGTTCTACATGATGAGACAGATGCAGGGAGGCGGGAAAGGTGGTGCGTTCTCGTTCGGTAAATCCCGTGCGCGTCTGATCGATGAGAACAACAACGCAATCAATTTCTCGGATGTCGCCGGCTGCGACGAGGCCAAGGAAGAAGTGTCCGAACTGGTCGACTTCCTGCGCGATCCGCAGAAGTTCCAGAAGCTCGGCGGCCGCATTCCACGCGGTGTGCTGCTGGTTGGTCCGCCAGGAACCGGTAAGACGTTGCTCGCGCGCGCTATCGCTGGTGAGGCGAAGGTGCCGTTCTTCAGCATCTCGGGTTCGGACTTCGTCGAAATGTTCGTCGGCGTTGGCGCGGCTCGTGTGCGTGACATGTTCGAGCAGGCGAAGAAGCATGCGCCTTGCATCGTGTTCATCGACGAAATCGACGCGGTCGGCCGTCATCGCGGCGCCGGCATGGGCGGCGGCAACGACGAGCGCGAACAGACGCTGAACCAGATGCTCGTCGAGATGGACGGCTTCGAAGCGAACTCGGGTGTGATCGTGATCGCCGCGACGAACCGTTCGGACGTGCTGGACAAGGCGCTGCTGCGTCCGGGCCGTTTCGACCGTCAGGTGTATGTCGGTTTGCCGGATATCCGTGGCCGCGAGCACATCATGAAGGTGCACTTGCGCAAGGTACCGATCTCGAACGACGTCGACGCGGCAGTGATCGCGCGTGGCACGCCGGGCTTCTCGGGCGCCGATCTGGCGAACCTCGTGAACGAAGCGGCGCTGTTCGCCGCGCGTCGCGGCAAGCGCATCGTCGAAATGCAGGACTTCGAGGACGCGAAGGACAAGATCTTCATGGGTCCGGAGCGCAAGTCGGCCGTGATCCGCGAAGACGCGAAGCGCGCGACGGCTTACCACGAGTCCGGCCATGCGGTGATCGCCAAGCTGCTGCCGAAGGCGGACCCGGTGCACAAGGTCACGATCATCCCGCGCGGTCGTGCGTTGGGCGTGACGTGGCAGTTGCCGGAGCACGACAACGAAACGTATTCGAAGGATTACCTGCTCGACCGTCTGGCCATCCTGTTCGGCGGGCGCGTGGCGGAAGAGCTGTTCCTGAACCTGATCAGCACGGGCGCATCCGACGACTTCAACAAGGCGACGGCCACCGCGCGTGCGATGGTGGCTCGCTTCGGTATGACCGACGCGTTGGGACCGATGGTCTACGTCGACGACGAGAACGATGCGTCGCCGTTCGGCCGGGGCTTCACGCGCACCATTTCGGAAGCGACGCAGCAGAAGGTCGACGCGGAAATCCGTCGCGTGCTGGACGACCAGTACAACCTCGCGAAGCGCTTGCTCGACGCAAATCGCGACAAGGTCGAGGCGATGACCGCAGCACTGATGGAGTGGGAAACGATCGACGCCGATCAGATCAACGACATCATGGCTGGCCGTCCGCCGCGCTCGCCGAAGAGCTCGCCGTCGCCTACCGACGCATCGGGCGGCAGCAGCCCGGGCACGGAAGTGAAGCCTGGCAGCGCGACCGCGCCGGCTACCTGATGATCGGTTAAAGGTGTTTTACGGGCCGGTGTGTTTTCACACCGGCCCGTTTTCATTTCTAATGCTGCTCGGATCGCGATACGGTCGTTTCGCGGTCGTTCTTAACCCTTCGCCTTCGTAGTACGGTCCTGTCTCGTGTCAAACGCCAATTCCCCGCTTTATCCCATTCCAGAGCCGATGCAATGCGGCCGGTTCACCTTTACGTTCGAACGCCCGCTCGTGATGGGCATTCTGAATGTCACACCCGATTCGTTTTCCGACGGTGGTCTGTACGCAGAG
Source organism: Paraburkholderia hospita (assembly GCF_002902965.1). Taxonomy (GTDB): domain Bacteria; phylum Pseudomonadota; class Gammaproteobacteria; order Burkholderiales; family Burkholderiaceae; genus Paraburkholderia; species Paraburkholderia hospita. The sequence goes on from NZ_CP026105.1 coordinate 1,080,165, forward strand.
CCCAGCAAGGCGCGGCTGCAGGCGGAGCTGATGCTGGCCGACGGCGCCGACATCATCGACATTGGCGGCGAGTCGACGCGGCCCGGTGCGCCGCCCGTACCGCTCCAAGATGAGCTGGATCGCGTGATACCCCTAGTCAAGGAACTGAGCGACGCAGGTATTCCCGTATCCGTCGACACGTATAAACCTGAAGTTATGCGCCATGCGCTGGCGGCCGGCGCTGATCTGATTAATGATATCTGGGGCTTCAGGATGCCCGGCGCGATCGACGCCGTGAAGGACAGCCAATGTGGTCTGTGCGTGATGCATATGCTCGGCGAACCGCAGACGATGCAGGTCGGCGAACCCGCCTACGCGGACGTCGTCGCTGAGATCCGCGCCTTCCTCGACGAACGTGTCAATACGATGATGAGCGCAGGTGTTGCGAAAAATCGCATCAGCGTCGATCCAGGATTCGGATTTGGCAAGACGGTCGAGCATAATTACGCGCTGCTCGCTCACCTGTCTCAGACCGCGCCGATCGTCGGCACGCCGCTGCCCATTCTGGCCGGCATGTCGCGCAAGTCGATGCTGGGCGCTGTCGTGGACAGGCCTGCGCGGCAACGCGTAGCGGCGAGTGTCGCGGCGGCCGTATGCGCGGCTGAACGGGGGGCGGCGATCATCCGCGTGCATGACGTAGAGCAGACGGTGGATGCACTAAAAGTATGGGCGGCGACGCGCGATGCAGCGCGGCGCGCCTGATCTCCACGCTTGGGAGGAAAATTCCAATATGGCACGTCGATATTTCGGAACGGATGGGATTCGAGGCAAGGTCGGCGAAGCGCCGATCACGCCTGACTTTGTGCTGCGGCTCGGCTACGCAGCCGGCAAGGTGCTCGCGGGCGCCGACACCTGGGCGAATACGGGCAAGCGGCCTACGGTGCTGATCGGCAAGGACACGCGTGTGTCGGGCTACATGCTCGAAGCGGCGCTGGAGTCGGGCTTCTCGGCGGCAGGTGTCGACGTGATGCTGGCGGGGCCGATGCCGACGCCGGGCGTCGCATATCTGACGCGCGCACTGCGTCTTGCGGCGGGTGTGGTGATCAGCGCCTCGCACAATCCGTACTACGACAACGGCATCAAGTTCTTCTCCGCCGACGGCAACAAGCTGCCGGACGAAGTCGAACTGCAGATCGAAGAGCAACTGGACAAGCCGCTCGATTGCGCGCCGTCCGAGCGCCTCGGCAAGGCGCGACGTCTGGACGACGCGGCAGGCCGTTACATCGAGTTCTGCAAGAGCACCTTCCCGCAGGCGTTCGATCTGCGCGGCATGAAGCTGGTCGTCGACTGCGCGCACGGCGCGGCGTACGACGTCGCGCCGCAAGTGTTCCATGAACTCGGTGCGGACGTGATCACGATCGGCGTATCGCCGAACGGCTTCAACATCAACGACGGCGTCGGTGCGACGGCGCCCGACGCGCTCGTGCGCGCGGTGCGCGCGAACAAGGCGGATCTCGGCATCGCGCTCGATGGCGACGCCGACCGCCTGCAGGTCGTCGACGCGAACGGGCGGCTCTACAACGGCGACGAGCTGCTGTACGTGCTGGTGCAGGACCGGATCGCGACGCAAGGCAAGGTTGAAGGCGCAGTGGGCACGCTGATGACCAACATGGCTGTCGAAGTGGCGCTGAAGAAGGTGGGCGTGCAGTTCGTGCGTGCCGCCGTCGGCGACCGCTACGTGCTGGAACAACTGCGCGAGCATGGCTGGGAACTCGGCGCGGAAGGTTCGGGCCACATCCTGTCGCTGGATCGCCATTCGACGGGCGACGGTATCGTCTCCGCGCTGCTGGTGCTGGCAGCGATGCAGCGCAGCGGCCGGTCGCTCGAGCAACTGCTCGAAGGCGTCAATCTGTTCCCGCAGAAGCTGATCAACGTGCGGATGCAGCCGGGCGCGGACTGGAAGGGCAGCGACGCGATCCGCCGCGCGATCAGTGAGGCGGAAGGCGCGCTCGACGGCAGCGGGCGCGTACTGATCCGCGCGTCGGGCACTGAGCCCGTCCTGCGCGTGATGGTCGAGGCCGCGCAAGAAAAGGACGCCGTGCATCATGCGGAAACGATCGCGGACGTCGTGAAGCAAGCGACGACCTGAGTCGCGACTGAAGCGTTTCGACGAGAAGGGCGGCTCTATGCCGCCCTTTTTTTCACGCAACCGTCTGATTAAGCGCCCGAGCCCGCAAACGTTCGCGACGGGCCGATTTCGAGCGTAAAACCGCCTATCCAAAGCACATCTGCTTCCGCAGTAGAAACCCTGACATAGCGCCTTTCACGGCCGTAATAGAACTGTCACACGAAGTTCACGATTAGTCATGTGACTGTCACAATAGGCCACTATTCTTCGCGGTGTCGTTGCACACGCTCATAACCACGGAGAAAACATGAAACTGATGCAAACCGCGTTCGCTGGCATGGCTGGCGCTCTCTTCGCGATCGCAGCGCAAGCCGCCGATATCACTGGCGCGGGCAGCACCTTTGCAGCACCGATCTACACGAAGTGGGCAGATGCTTACCAGAAGACGGGCGGCGGCAAGGTCAACTATCAGGGCATCGGCTCGTCGGGCGGCGTCAAGCAGATCGTCGCGAAGACGGTTGACTTCGCAGGCTCGGACGCTCCGCTGAAGGACGACGAACTCGCGAAGGAAGGCCTGTTCCAGTTCCCGACGGTGGTCGGCGGCGTGGTGCCCGTTATCAACGTGCCGGGCGTGAAGGCTGGTGAAATCACGCTGTCGGGCGAAGTGCTCGGCGACATCTACCTCGGCAAGGTCAAGAAGTGGAACGACCCGGAAATCGCCGCGCTGAACCCGAAGGTCAAGCTGCCGGATACCGACATCGCCGTGGTCCGCCGCGCTGACGGCTCGGGCACGAGCTTCATCTGGACGAACTACCTGTCGAAGGTCAACCCCGAGTGGAAGTCGAAGATCGGTGAAGGTTCGACGGTCAACTGGCCGACGGGCACGGGCGGCAAGGGCAACGACGGCGTCGCGGCATTCGTGCAGCGTCTGCCGGGCGCGATCGGCTATGTGGAGTGGGCATACGCGAAGCAAAACCACATGACCTACGTCGACCTGAAGAACTCGGCAGGCACGGTGGTCGAGCCGAAGACGGAAACGTTCAAGGCAGCGGCAGCCGGCGCTGACTGGTCGAAGTCGTTCTACCAGATCCTGACGAACGAGCCGGGCAAGAACGCATGGCCGATCGTCGGCGCGACGTTCGTGCTGCTGCACACGACGCAGGAAAAGGGCCCGCAAGGCGCGGAAACGCTGAAGTTCTTCGACTGGGCATTCAAGAACGGCAGCCAGGCTGCGAACGATCTGGACTACATCACGCTGCCGGAATCGGTCGTGTCGGAAATCAAGACGCAGTGGAAGGCAAAGGTCAAGGACGCATCGGGCAAGGCGCTCGCCGAGTAATCCTCGACTTGCAGCAACAGCAGGCAACAGCAGCAAGCACCGCGCGCATGATATCTGGATGATGCGCGCGGCCGGCCGCCCGGCTTCGATGAAGCCCGGCGGCCATCGTTCTGGCCGTCTGGCATACGCCATGCGGCAACCGGAAACAGGTTTATCAGCTCCCATGTCCGACCTCCCTCTCACTTCTGACGGCGCCCGGTCGACTCCGCCCGGTAGTACGACGCAGAAAGCGCCCAGCCGCGCGGGCGACGTCATTTTCGGCGGCATTTCGCGGCTTTCCGCCATCGTCACGCTACTGCTGCTCGGCGGCATTATCGTGTCGTTGCTCGTCGCCTCGTTGCCGACGATCCAGAAATTCGGCCTCGCCTTCCTGTGGACGGCCGACTGGGATCCACCTTCCGAGCAGTTTGGCGCGCTGGTGCCCATCTACGGCACGATTGCGACGTCGATCATTGCACTCATCATCGCGGTGCCCGTGAGCTTCGGCATCGCGCTCTTTCTGACCGAACTATCGCCCGCCTGGCTGCGCCGGCCGCTCGGCATCGCGATCGAGCTGCTCGCCGCGATTCCGTCGATCGTCTACGGCATGTGGGGCCTGCTCGTGTTCGCGCCGATCTTCGCTGAGTATTTCGAAAAGCCGCTCGGCAAGCTGCTTGGCGGCATGCCGATCATCGGCGCGCTGTTCAAGGGTGCGCCCATCGGTATCGGCATTCTGTGCGCGGGCGTGATTCTCGCGATCATGATCATTCCGTACATCGCCTCCGTGATGCGCGACGTGTTCGAAGTTACGCCCGTGCTGCTGAAGGAATCGGCATACGGCATCGGCTGCACGACCTGGGAAGTGATGTGGAAGATCGTGCTTCCTTTCACGAAGACGGGTGTGATCGGCGGCGTGATGCTTGGCCTCGGCCGCGCGCTCGGCGAGACGATGGCCGTCACGTTTGTGATCGGCAATACGAATCTGCTCGACAACGTGTCGCTGTTCTCGCCGGGTAACAGCATCACGTCGGCGCTCGCGAACGAGTTCGCGGAAGCCGCGCCCGGCCTGCATACGGCCGCGTTGATGGAACTCGGCCTGATCCTTTTTGTGATTACCTTTATCGTGCTGGCGATTTCGAAGATCATGCTGCTTCGCCTCGAGAAAGGGGAGGGCGCGAAATGAGCCAGTCCTCGTTGAACATGCCGGGCAGCAACGACAGCGTCGCGCTCGAAGCGATGCGCACCCGGCTGCAAAAGCGCCGGAAAGTCACCAATGCGATCGCGCTGACGATGTCGCTCGCGGCAATGGCATTCGGCCTCCTGTGGCTCGTGTGGATCCTCTACACGACGCTGCGCCTTGGCATCGGTGGCCTGTCCATCGAACTGTTCACGCAGTCGACGCCGCCACCGAACACGGACGGCGGCGGCCTCGCGAACGCGATCGTCGGCAGCCTGATGCTGGTCGTGATTGCCACGTTCGTCGGCACGCCGATCGGCATCATGGCGGGTGTGTATCTCGCCGAGTACGGCCAGAAGGGCTGGCTCGCGAGCATCACGCGCTTCATCAACGACATTCTGCTGTCGGCGCCGTCGATCGTCGTCGGTCTGTTCGTGTATGCGCTCGTGGTTGCCAAGATGGGCCACTTCAGCGGCTGGGCAGGCGTGATCTCGCTGGCGCTGCTGCAGGTTCCCATCGTGATCCGCACCACGGAGAACATGCTGAAGCTCGTGCCGAACGCGCTGCGTGAAGCGGCTTTCGCGCTCGGCACGCCGAAGTGGAAGATGGTGCTGTCGATCACGCTGAAGGCGTCGGTGGCGGGTATCGTGACGGGCGTGTTGCTGGCCATCGCGCGTATCGCCGGTGAAACGGCACCGCTGCTCTTCACGGCGCTGTCCAATCAATTCTTCACGCTGGACATGAATCAACCGGTTGCGAACCTGCCGGTCACGATCTTCAAGTTCGCGATGAGCCCGTTTGCGCAGTGGCAATCGCTCGCGTGGGCTGGCGTCTTCCTGATCACGCTCGGAGTGTTGGGACTCAACATCCTCGCGCGTACGATCTTTTCGAACAAGTAAGGGCGGAGCGATCCGATGAACATGGCAGAAAGTCACCTGAATCCCGTCGAACGCCCGGCGGCACCCGCCGGTTTCGACCCGGCACAGAGCGGTCAAGCGGCAGCGCCCTCGCGCCCGAAGATCGAAGTCAACAACCTGAACTTCTTCTACAGCAAGTATCACGCGCTGAAGAACATCAACCTGCAGATTCCCGAAGGCAAGGTGACCGCGTTCATCGGTCCGTCGGGTTGCGGCAAGTCGACGCTGCTGCGCACGTTCAACAAGATGTATGCGCTTTATCCGGAGCAACGCGCCGAAGGCGAAATCCTGATGGACGGCGAAAACCTGCTCACGACGAAGCGCGACATTTCGCTGCTGCGCGCGCGCATCGGCATGGTGTTCCAGAAGCCGACGCCGTTCCCGATGTCGATCTACGACAACATCGCTTTCGGCGTGAAGATGTTCGAAACGCTGTCGCGCTCGGAGATGGACGACCGCGTCGAGTGGGCCCTGACCAAGGCGGCCCTGTGGAATGAAGTGAAGGACAAGCTCGGCCAGAGCGGCTACGGTCTGTCGGGCGGCCAGCAGCAGCGTCTGTGCATCGCGCGCGGCATTGCGATCCGTCCGGAAGTGCTGTTGCTCGACGAGCCGTGCTCGGCGCTCGACCCGATTTCGACGGGGCGCATCGAAGAGCTGATCGCCGAACTGAAGAGCGACTATACGGTGGTGATCGTCACGCACAACATGCAGCAGGCGGCGCGTTGTTCGGACTACACTGCCTATATGTACCTGGGTGAGCTGATCGAGTTCGGCGACACCGAGAAGATCTTCATCAAGCCGGTCCGCAAGGAAACGGAAGACTACATCACGGGCCGTTTCGGCTAAGCGCTGAGCGCACGAGCTTAGGGAGTACGACATGTCCGACAAACACCTGTCCAGCCAGTTCGACGCCGATCTGAACGCCGTGTCTTCGAAGGTGCTCGAAATGGGCGGCCTCGTCGAGGCGCAGATCGTCGCCGCGATGAACGCGCTGAACGAATTCGACACTGGTATCGCCGATCAGGTGATCGCCGCAGAAGAACGTCTGAACCAGATGGAAGTCGAGATCGACGAAGAGTGCAGCAACATCATCGCGCGGCGTCAGCCGACGGCGCGTGACCTGCGCCTCGTGATGGCGATCTCGAAGACCATCACGAACCTCGAGCGCGCCGGCGACGAAGCCGAGAAGATCGCCAAGCGCACCAAGCGCCTGTCGGAAGACGGCGCATCGCGCACGATCAACATCGCCGAGATCAAGCTGTCGGGCGATATGGCCGTGAGCATCCTGCGCCGCGCGCTCGATGCGTTCGCGCGCCTCGACACCGTGGCGGCCGCGCAGATCGTGCGCGACGACAAGGCGATCGACGAGGAATTCCGCGCGTTCGTGCGCAAGCTGATTTCGTACATGACGGAAGATCCGCGCCTGATCTCCGTCGGGCTCGACTTTCTGTTCATCGCGAAGGCGATCGAGCGGATCGGCGACCACTCGAAGAACATCGCCGAGTTCATCATCTACGTGGTGAAGGGCACGGACGTGCGCCACATGGGCCGCGACGCGCTCGAACGCGAGGCGCTCAGCTGATGCTGAGTTGATCTGTGAGCGGATGCGTCTATCCGCTCACGCAAACCGTTTTCATCGCATACCGTTTATCAAGAGGCGCAGATGCCCAGCAGTATTCTCGTTATCGAAGATGAACCCGCTATTTCCGAGCTGATCTCGGTCAACTTGCAACACGCGGGCCATTGTCCGATTCGTGCGTACAACGCCGAACAGGCGCAGAACCTGATCAGCGATGTGCTTCCCGATCTCGTGCTGCTCGACTGGATGCTGCCGGGCAAATCGGGTATTGCGTTCGCGCGCGACCTGCGCAACAACGAGCGCACCAAGCACATTCCCATCATCATGCTGACGGCGCGCGGCGACGAGCAGGACAAGGTGCTCGGCCTCGAGATCGGCGCCGACGATTACGTGACGAAGCCGTTCTCGCCGAAGGAACTGATGGCGCGCATCAAGGCGGTGCTGCGCCGCCGCGCGCCGCAGTTGACGGAAGACGTCGTCGCGATCAACGGGCTGAAGCTCGACCCGGCTACGCATCGCGTCGCGGCTCATGCGGAAGGCAACGAGATCAAGCTCGATCTGGGTCCGACGGAATTCCGTCTGCTGCACTTCTTCATGACGCACCCGGAGCGTGTCCACAGCCGCACTCAGCTGCTCGATCAGGTGTGGGGCGACCATGTGTTCGTCGAAGAGCGCACGGTCGACGTGCACATCAAGCGTCTGCGCGCCGCGCTCAAGCCGGCCGGCTGTGATGCGATGATCGAGACGGTGCGGGGCAGTGGGTATCGCCTGGCCAAGAGCGCATAAGGTAAACTGATCGAAAAACACGAAGCGCGCTGCGGCATGTCAACGCAGCGCGCTTTGTTGTCTCTGTAGTCTTCAGATTCGTCTTCGAGGTTGCAGGAACACATGAACATCATCTGGGCGCGCTCCCTGGTATCGCTTGTGCTCCTCGCTGTGCTATGCGCGGCAGTCGGTGTTTTCGTCAGCACCAAGGCGGCGTTGACGCTTGCCGTGCTCGCGCTGCTCGCGCAAGGCATTTTCAGCACGTTTCACAAGCAGCGCCTGTGGCGTTTGCTCGACGCGCCTGTGTATGGCGAAGTGCCGAGCGCGCCAGGCATCTGGGGCGAAATCTACTACCGGCTGCACAAGCTCGCGAAGCGCTGGCACGCGCAGGTGCGCCAGGTCGAGCAGCAGCACTCGCGTTTCATTCAGGCGATCCAGGCGTCGCCGAACGGCGTTGCGATGCTCGACGATCACGATCAGATCGAGTGGTGCAACGCGATCTCCGAAGAGCACTTCGGCCTCGATGCGAAACGCGATCTGCGCCAGCACATCACGCATCTCGTGCGTCATCCCGACTTCGTCCGTTACCTGAATTCGCATCACTATGAAGAGATGCTGATCATGCGCGGGATGGGCGACAAGCGGCAGAACGTGATTTCCGTGCAGGTGTTTCCGTACGGCGAGAACCGCAAGCTGGTGCTGTCGCAGGACATCACGGAGCTGGAACGCACGGACGCGATGCGCCGCGACTTTGTCGCGAATGTATCGCACGAACTTAAGACGCCGTTGACCGTGCTGTCCGGTTTTCTCGAGACGATGCGCGAGTTGCCGCTCGACGAGAGCGAACGCGTGCGGTATCTGGATCTGATGATGCAGCAGGCGCAGCGGATGCAGCATATCGTCAGTGATCTGCTCGTGCTCGCGACGCTCGAAGGCGATAACAAACCGCCGAGCAGCCAGATGGTCGATATGCGCGCGGTGGTGCGGCATTTGCAGGACGATGCGCAGAGTCTTTCTGGCGGACGCCATCGGATTACGTTCGACGCCGACGAGGCGCTTACTGTGACGGGCGTCGAGACGGAGATCCTCAGCGCGTTTGGCAATCTCGTTACGAATGCGATTCGGTATACGCCTGACGGCGGGTCGATTAGTGTGAGCTGGCATGCTCAAGGCGGGCAGGCCACGTTCTGTGTGACCGATAGCGGGCTCGGGATTCCTGCTGCGGATATTCCGCGGTTGACTGAGCGGTTTTATCGCGTTGATCGGAGTCGGTCGCGGGATACGGGTGGTACCGGGCTTGGGCTTGCTATCGTCAAGCATGTGCTGCAGCGGCATGATGCGCAGCTCGAGGTTAAGAGTGAGGAAGGGCGGGGGAGTACGTTCACTGTGCGGTTTCCGACCGCACGGACGGCCAGGTTGCAGTCGACTGCGGCGTAAGTGGTTTGGTTTTTTTGTGTTGTCTTCGACGCTTTGGGTCGATTTGGTTTTTTCGTTGGCATCCGCGCTTTGCCTTCGTGCTTCACGCGTCGCCCCTGTGCGGGGCGGCACCTACTTTTCTTTGCCGCCGCAAAGAAAAGTAGGCAAAAGAAAGCGGCTAACACCGCCAGTTCTAGTGTTTGCCTGAGGGCCCCCAACCGGTCCTACGCTGCACACGGCAACGTCCCTGTTCACGTTCGTTGCCAACGCTCCGAATGAGCGCCTCACCCGCTTCAAATACCCGCACACGGACTAGCGGCAGCGAATGGTATGTGCCGCCCAGGTGGCAAACTGTGTGTAGGTTGTCGCGTCGTATAGCCTGGCGCTCTTACAGGGTGGGACGCGTGTACTATCGGTCCGAAGTGACGCGTGTGTAGTGCTATGGCCTACACACAGTTTGCCACCTGGGCGGCGGTGGAATATCTGGCACGGCATGCTGCGACGCGGGCGCGTGAAGCGGGTGAGGCGCACACTCAAAGCGTTGGCAACAAGCATGGGTCACGTGGTTGCCGTGTGAAGTGTAAGACCCGTTGGGGGCCCTCAGGCAGGAAGAAATGTTGGCGGTGTTAGCCGCTTTCTTTTGCCTACTTTTCTTTGCGGCGGCAAAGAAAAGTAGGTGCCGCCCCGCACAGGGGCGACGCTTGAAGCACGCTAAAAAAACGCGGATGCCAGCGAAAATCCAAAAAAAAAACCAAACAGCGTCGCAGACAAAAAACCGTGCCCACCAACAAAAAAGCCCAGCTCACTGTCACCAGCAAACCGGGCTTCGTACTACTGGAACATCAGCGCCTGAACCCGCCAGCGCTCATCCGACGCATTCGGATTAGAACTCGTACCCAACCTGAGCGCGAACACCTGCGTCCCCCGTCGACGTCACCGACACCGCGCCATTGACCAGCCACTTGCTGTTACGCGAGCGGTAGGTCGCGCCGACACCCAGCGCCGCGCCGCTCTTGTACGAGCCGGCACCTGCGGCGACAACCGTGTTGCCTGGCTGCGAAGGCGTCATGTTCGGCATGGCCATCGCGGCGGCCACACCCGCGTATGAGTTTTTCGCGACCTGGTTGACAGTGTTCTGCATCGAGTTGAACCGCTGGTCGGTGTAGTCCTTGGCGCTCATGCCTGCCGGCAGATTGCCCGTCGCGCTGGCGACCGCATCGTTCATCTGGTCGACATTCACGGCATCCGTGCCCTGCGTTCCGGCCGCGACGTTGGCGATCTGACGCTCGTTACCCTTCGAACCCACTGAAACAGTATTCGCGCGGTCCGCGACCGAGTTCGCACCCAGCGCGACCGAGTTGTCCGCCGACGCCTTCGCATTCGCACCCATCGCCGTTGCATGCTGGCCGTTGGCGCTTGCCGCCTCTGCGCTCCGGTCTCCGCTTGCAGCGAACATCGGGTTGCCCGCCGATGAGTTCATCGCGATGTTGGTGACGTTGGCGAGCGCCGAGTTCATCTGCGCGACGTTCACGGCGTCGGTGTCGACCGTACCGGCTGCCACGTTGTGGATCGTCGTGCCGCCCGCGATGCCGCTTCCCATCGTCACGCTGCTGTAGCTGACGGAACCGTCTGCGTTGCTGTCGTAGGTGACAGCCGCTTTCGACGTGCCGTCCGTGCCGACGAGACCCGTTGCCTTCAGTTGTGCGACGTTGACGGCGTCCGTGTCGGCCGTACCTGCCGCCACGTTCGTGATCTGCCGTTCGGCGCCTGCCGAACCCACGGAAACCGAGTTCGCGCGGTTCGCAACCGAGTTCGAGCCGAGCGCGACCGAGTTGGCGGCCGTTGCCACGGCAGCGCCGCCGATCGCCACCGATTCGCTACCCGTCGCCTGCGAGTCCGCCAGCATCGAGTTCGTGTGGAAGTACTTGATGCCCATTCCGCCGCCGGTGATGTCGCTCAACGCGGTGTTGATGCTGCTGATGTCCGACGCGTTCTGCGTGGTGCGGGCGTCGATATTGGTGATCGCGCCAGCGATGCTGTTCATCGTCGTGCCGCCGATCACGTAGCTCGGTGCCGAGATCGAGCCGTCGCTATTGACCGTCGAGCCGCCGCCGATCGCACTCGCCGTCGAGTTCGCCAGGCTGTAAAGCTGCGAGCCGTTGATGGCATCGGCGCTCGATGCGCTCACGTCGCCAGCGTGTACGCCCGTCAGCTTGCGCGCGCCCGCTGTGCCGGTGAAGTCGACGATCGTGCCGTCGGTTGCTTTGGCGACCGTGATGTTGCGGGTGGTCGCGTCCTGTTGGACGAGGCCGAGTCCGCCGTTGTTGATCGACGTCGTCAGGTTGGTGACATCGTTCGCCAGTTGCGTGGTACGCGCATCGATATTGGTGACTGCGCCGCCGATGCTGTTGACCGTTTTGCCGCCGATCACGTAGCTGGGTGCCGAGATCGAGCCGTCGCTGTTGACCGTCGAGCCGCCGCCGATCGCGCTGGCCGTCGAATTCGCGACGCTGTAAAGCTGCGAGCCGTTGACGGCATCGACGCTCGACGCGTTCACGTTGCCAGCGAGCACGCCCGTCAGCTTGCGCGCGCCCGCTGTGCCGGTGAAATCGACGATCGTGCCGTCCGTGGCCTTCGCGACGGTGATGTTGCGCGTCGTATCGTCCTGTTGGGCGAGGCCGAGTTCGCCGCTGTTGATCGCCGTGGTCAGGTTCGTGATATCGCTCGACATTTGCGTCGTGCGGGCGTCGAGATTAGTGACGTCGCCGACGATTTGCGTGGTGCGCGCATCAATGGTGGTGATGTCGTTCGAGTTCTGCGTGGTGCGCGCATCGATGTTGGTGATCGCGCCAGCGATGCTGTTCATAGTCGTGCCGCCGATCACGTAGCTCGGTGCCGAGATCGAGCCGTCGCTATTGACCGTCGAGCCGCCGCCGATCGCACTCGCCGTCGAGTTCGCCAGGCTGTAAAGCTGCGAGCCGTTGATGGCATCGGCGCTCGATGCGCTCACGTCGCCAGCGTGTACGCCCGTCAGCTTGCGCGCGCCCGCTGTGCCGGTGAAATCGACGATCGTGCCGTCGGTGGTCTTCGCGACCGAAATGTTGCGGGTCGTTGCGTCTTGCTGAACGAGGCCTAATTCGCCGTTGTTGATGGCCGTGGTCAGGTCGGTGATATCGCTCGAGTTCTGCGTGGTGCGTGCGTCGATGTTGGTGATGTCGTTCGCGTTTTGCGTGGTGCGTGCGTCGATGTTGCTGATCGCGCCAGCCACGTTGTTGATGGTGCTTCCACCCACTACATACGTCGGGTTCGTGATCGCACCCGTTGTCGAGTTGTAGGTCGAGCCGCCGCCCAACGCTGCTGCCGTGGCTGCGCCTTGTGCATTAACCTTTGCATTCTCGGATTGCAACTGGCTCACGTTCACGGCATCGGTAGCTGCCGAACCGGCGGCCACGTTTGTGAGACGGCGTTCCGTACCCGTCGAGCCCACGGAGACTTCGCCGTTGGCCGTTGATGCCGTACCCGATAGCGAGCCTGAACCGGGGTTGTATCCCGTGCTAGTCAGATTCGCCGTCGTGGTCGAATTAGCGCCCAGTGCTACCGAGTTGGATGCCGTTGCGGTCGCGTTAAAGCCTAGAGCGACCACGTTGGCAGCCGCTGCCATGGCTTGGTTGCCAATCGCCAGAGCATTTGGGGCATTCAAAGACCGGCTCAATCGCCCAACCGATATCGCGGCGTCTGAGTTCGCGTCAGATATCGACTGGGTGCCGATCGCGATGGCGTCGGAAGCGGAGGCGGTCGACTTTGATCCCATAGCGAACGTGTTTTGTTGCACAGCGCTCGTGTTGTAGCCGAGAGCAGTTGCATACAGGCCCATGGCGTTTGCACCAGGGCCAATTGCTGTTGACAATGAACCGGAAGATTGCGCATTTAGTCCGAATGCTTGCGAACTGCCGCCGCTTGCCGTCGCACCGCTTCCGATCGCAATGGTATTTCCATTCGACGCCGATGCGGCCGGTCCGACTGCGACCGAACCATTTCCCGACGCCATCGAGTCCGGCGCCGCCGAGTTTGTGTGGAAGTATTTGATGCCAGCGCCACCGTTGGTGATGTTGTTGACCTTCGCATCTACCGACATCAGCTGGCTCAGGTTCACAGCATCGGTCGGATTCAGACCCGCAGCCACGTTCGTGATCCGACGCTCGGCGCCCGCTTGGCCAATCGACACTTCGCCCGCCGCCGTCGCTGCCGAGATTGCCGTGCCGCCGACGGGCGCAAAGCCAGCCGTACCGAGCGTGGTCGAGTTCGCCACCGAGTTTGCGCCCAGCGCCACCGAATTGGCCGTCGCCGCCGTCGCGCCGGCGCCTACCGCCGTCGACATCGAGCCTGCATAGCTCGCCCCGCCTACGGCAACGCCGCCATCCGTTGCCTTGGCGGAGTCACCAACGGCGACCGTTCCGTCAACGTTCGGCGTTGCGCCGGAGAGATTGTTTGCCGAAGCGTTCTGGCCAATCGCCACAGCCGCTTTGCCGCCTGCTGCGTTCGTCGTTTGAGCGCCGCTGCCGTACGCGATGTCAGCAGCGATTCCGCCGAGCGTCGAGCCACCGTCCAGCGCGCCTGCGTGCGCCGCACCCGCCACGCCGCCGAGCGTCAGCAGCGTTGCGCAGGTCAGCGCACGCATGCCGCTGCGGGCCGATTTGCCCTTGGCCCTGGCGGTTTCGGCTGCGGCGATAAACGTACCCGTCTTTGCGCACCAAACATTTCGGTAAGTCTTGTTCATGGAAAACTCGTCAGCAGATAAATTTAGGATAACGATCTATCATTTTGAGATTCGCGAACAAAGCGATGCCGCACATGCGTGCATGAATCTGCTGCTATCTCGATAGCCGTGGATGTCGAATGCTCGTCGGTTTTCGGGGAATTCCGCGAACCAGAAGCGAGTTCGTTTCGATGTCTCTAAATTTATTTGAGATGAGACTGGGCTTTAATGAGACAACTCTTAATTTGATGAGGCGGGTATCCTGGGATTTGCCGGACGCGCTGTATTTGTCTGATTTATTGAGGAAGCGCAACGGGAATTCCCCAAAAAAAACACCCCAGCGTCGTCACCGACGTCTGGGGTGTCTGTATTCGGAAGAGGGGAAATTAGGAGCAGAACTTCGTCAGCAAGCTCATCTGCGCATTGCGCGACGATTTCCCCGGCCTGCGCCGCCGATAGTGCCCATCGCTTTGCATTAGCCACGCGGCCTGGTTGTCGCCGAGAAACGCCGACAGCCCCTCAGCAATCACCCGGCGCTTCAACCGCCGGTTGTTGATCGGAAACGCGACTTCGACGCGGCGGAAGAAATTGCGATCCATCCAGTCCGCGCTCGACAGATAAACCTGCTCGCGCCCGTTGTCATGGAAATAGAAGATACGGTGATGTTCGAGGAACCGCCCGACGATCGAGCGCACAGTAATGTTCTCCGACAGCCCTTCGACGCCCGGCTGCAACGCGCACACGCCACGTACGATCAGATCGATCTTCACGCCAGCCTGCGACGCCTCGTACAGTTCCGCTATAACGGTCGGTTCGAGCAGAGCATTCATCTTCGCGACGATCCGCGCTCGCTTGCCTGCACGCGCATGCTCGGCCTCCGCACGAATCGCGTCGACGAGCCGCGGATGCAACGTGAACGGCGACTGCCACAACTCGTGCAACGGCAATTCACCGCCGATCCCCGTCAATTGCTGGAACACGTGGTGCACGTCTTCGCAGATCTTCTGGTCGGCCGTCATCAGCCCGAAGTCGGTATACAGGCGCGCCGTGCGCGGATGATAGTTGCCCGTGCCCAGGTGCGCATAGCGCTTCAGGATCGATTTGCCGCCTTCCGACACGCGCCGCACGATCAGCATCATCTTCGCGTGGCACTTGTGGCCGACCACGCCGTACACGACATGCGCGCCGACGGCTTCCAGTTGCGACGCCCAGTTGATGTTCGTCTCTTCGTCGAAGCGCGCGAGCAGCTCGACGACGACGGTCACTTCCTTGCCGTTGCGCGCAGCCTGCATCAGCGCGTCCATCAGCGGCGAATCGGTGCCCGTGCGATAAATGGTCTGCTTGATCGCGACGACGTTCGGGTCCTTCGCGGCCTGCAGCAGCAATTCGAGGACCGGCTGAAAACTCTCGTACGGATGATGCAGCAGCACGTCGCCCTGATCGATCACGTCGAACAGGCTCGCGCTGTTGGCGATCTGCGGCGGCGTCGCGGGAATGTGCGGGACGAACTTCAGATCGGGCCGGTCGACCATCTCGGGCAACTGCATCAGCCGCACGAGGTTCACCGGGCCATCGACGAAGTAGCAGTCCTTCTGCGACAGACCGCTTTCGTCGAGCAGGCGGCGCATCAGATGCGCAGGCGTTCCCGCCGACATCTCGAGCCGCACCGCATTGCCGAGATGCCGCGCGGGCAGTTCGCCCTGCAGCGCGACGCGCAGGTTCGTGATTTCGTCTTCATCGACGAACAGCTCGCTGTTGCGCGTGATGCGGAACTGGTTGCAGCTGCGCACGGCGAGATTCGGAAACAGCTCACCGACAAACTGTTGCAGCAGCGAACTGAGCAGCACGAAGCCATGCGGATAGCCGGACAGTTCCTGCGGCATGCGCACGAGACGCGGCAGCGCGCGCGGCGCCTGCACGATGCCCATCACGGCCTGACGGCCGAATGCATCCTTGCCTTCGAGTTCGACGACGAAGTTCAGGCTCTTGTTCAGTACGCGCGGAAACGGATGCGCGGGGTCGAGACCGATCGGCGTCAGGACGGGCAGCAGTTCATTGACGAAGTAGTCGCGCGCCCATTGCGTCTGCGCTTCGTTCCAGGCTTCCATGCCGTGAAAATAAATGCCTTCGTCTTCGAGCGCGGGCAGCACGGTGTCCTGCAGCATCGTGTACTGTCGATGCACGAGCTTCTGCGCACGTTCGACAACGAGATCGTAGCAATGCTGCAGCGACATGCCATCGGGCGATAGCGCGCCTGGATTGTCGCGCATCTGTTCCTGAAGACCGGCCATGCGGACTTCGAAGAATTCGTCGAGATTGCTGCTGGTGATGCAGATGAAGCGCAAGCGTTCGAGTAGAGGAACAGCAGGGTCAGCGGCCTGTGCGAGCACGCGTTCGTTGAACCCCAGAATGCCCAGCTCGCGGTTCAGAAGAGGATAGCGGTTGGACATCGGTGGTGAGAATGAAATGTCGGAAGGTGACTCGAAGGGACGCTCGGAAATTCTCACAGTATGATGACAGTTGCATGAAATGACTTTTGTCATGATTTTACGCTTTTGCCGCGTCGTGTCGTAAATATGACGCAGCCATGTGTGACGATATCGCTCGACAATGGCGGAGGTGACAGCGTAATGACGACTACGCTTAAAATGGCGCTTTCAAACAACGCGCCAACGAAGGCTCCCCGGATGGGTGCTTTCCCCGCGCGCATGAGGTTCTCACACCCGATGGTCAATACTCCGCCACTCCTTGCCGCCGTCGATCTCGGCTCGAACAGCTTCCGTCTGATCGTGGGCCGCGTCGAGGAAACCGAGGCGGGCAGCCAGATCTATCAGGTCGACGCGCTGCGCGAACCCGTGCGCCTGGGCGCAGGCCTGTCGCGCGAAAAAATGCTCGACCGTGCTTCGCAGGAACGGGGGTGGGATGCGCTGAAACGTTTCGGCGAACGTCTGCGCGATTTCCATCCCGATCATGTGCGCGCGGTCGCCACCAACACGCTGCGCGTCGCGAAGAATGCACAGGAATTTCTCGGCGAAGCGGAAGCGGCGCTCGGCTTTCCCATTGAAGTGATCGCGGGCCGCGAAGAAGCGCGCCTGATCTATGCCGGCGCTGCGCATTCGGTCCCGGCGAGCGCGGGCAAGCGGCTTGTCGTTGATATCGGCGGTGGCTCGACGGAATTCATCATTGGCTCGCACTACACGCCGATTCGAATGGAAAGTCTGTACATCGGCTGCGTGAGTCACAGCCGCCAGTTCTTTCCGGCGGGCAATGTCGACGAATACACGATGCGCCAGGCTGAGCTCGCGGCATCGCGCGAGATCCAGATCATTTCGGCCGACTACCGGGCCGAGGGTTGGGACCAGGGCATCGGTTCGTCGGGCACGGCGCGCGCGCTGGCCGAACTGGTGGAAGCGAACGGCTTCAATGATCCCGGCATCACGCATGGCATTTCGCGCGGCGGCCTCGAGCGTTTGAAGCGTGCGCTGATCAAGGCGGAGAACGTCAACCGGCTCAAGCTCGTGGCGCTGAAGCCGGACCGTGTGCCCGTGCTGGCGGGCGGCCTGTCGATCATGATTGCCGTGTTCGATGAACTCGGCGTCGAATACGTCGATACGACGGACGGCGCGCTGCGGCTTGGCGTTCTGTATGACCTGCTGGGGCGTTCGCAGCATGAGGACATGCGTACGGTCACGGTTGAAGGCTTTATGCGGCGCTATGGCGTGGATCGCGAGCAGGCGGCCCGTATCGGCGAACTCGCGGTGCGGTTCTATGACCAGTTCGAAGAACCTGATGCAGAAGTGCGCGAAGAGAACCGCATGTTCCTCGGGTGGGCGGCTGCGCTGCATGAGATCGGGCTGTCGATTTCGCACAGCGCGTATCACAAGCATTCGGCTTATATCGCGAGCAATGCGGATATGCCGGGGTTTTCGCGTACCGATCAGGCGCGGCTTGCGGCGCTTGTCGTGGGTCATGCCGGTAAGCTCGGCAAGCTTGCGCAGACGCGGGATATCGAGTGGGATTTGCTGTTCTGTCTGCGGCTTGCGGCGCTGTTTTGCCGGCGGCGTGCGGATGCTGGGTTGCCCGAGATTACTGTCGCTGAGGCGAATGGCGGGTATGAAGTGCGACTGCCTCATTCATGGGTTTCGAATAACCCGCTGACGGACTATAGCCTCATTCAGGAGGCGGCTGAGTGGGAGAAGATTCGGACGCCGTATCGCGTGGTGTACACGGAGGATTGAGGTTTTTGTCTGCGACGCGGGGGTGGTGTTTTTGGCTTTGCGCTGGCATTTGTGGTTTGTCTTTGTCTTTGCCTTTGCCTTTGCCTTTGCCTTTGCCTTCGCAAGCGTTGCCGTTTGGTGTTTCTGCCTTTGCGTTGGCATCCGCGCTATGTCTTCGTGCTTCAAGCGTCGCCCCTGTGCGGGGCGGCACCTACTTTTCTTTGCCGCCGCAAAGAAAAGTAGGCAAAAGAAAGCGGCTAACACCGCCAACATTTCTTCTTGCCTGAGGGCCCCCAACCGGTCCCACGCTGCACACGGCAATCACGTGACTCATGTTCGTTGCCAACGCTCTGAATTGACGCCTCACCCGCTTCACGCGCCCGCGTCGCCACATGCCGCGCCAGATAATCCACTGCCGCCCAGGTGGCAAACTGTGTGTAGGCCGTAGTACTGCACGCACCTCACTCCAGACCGATAGCGCACACGTCCCACCCGTAAGAGCGCTACCCTATACGACGCGACAACCTACACACAGTTTCCCACCTGGGCGGCACATACCATTCGCTGCCGTTAGCCCGTGCACGGGTATCCGAAGCGGGTGAGGCGTTCATTCGAAGCGTTGGCAACGCGCACTAACCAGGGCACTGCCGTGTGAAGCATGGGGACGTTGGGGGCCCGTGGATAAGAACACGGGCTGGCGGTGTGAGCCGCTTTCTTTTGCCTACTTTTCTTTGCGGCGGCAAAGAAAAGTAGGTGCCGCCCCGCACAGGGGCGACGCTTGAAGGGCGAAGGCAACACGCGGATGCCAACGCAAAGGCAGAAACACCAAACGGCAACGCCCGCGCCGCAAAGCCAACAACACCAAACGGCACCGCCTGCCCCGCAAAGGCAAACCCTAAACCACGACCCCGACGAGCAAACCCAAAAAATCACTTACCTTGGCAACGCATCCCCAAGAAAGTGCCGCGCATACCGCGCATTGATTTCAGAGAGCCGGAACAACGTCAGATAGTCGGCGGTGTTGAAATCAGGATCCCACGCCGGCGCGCCGCAAATCTTCGCACCAAGCCGCAGATAACCCTTAATAAGCGGCGGCGGCGCGACCTTCGCGCCAGTCTTCAGCTCATCGACGGGCAGCGGCGTATGCGGAAACGCGCGGTACTCGGGCGTGGTCAGCGCATCGTCCTGCAGCGACGCATACAGGTTGGCCGCGTAGTGGCCGCCATCAGCCATCGCGACGCTCGCGCAGCCGAGCATGGTCTCATACCCGTTGTGCTGCATATAAGAGCCAAGACCGGCCCACAACGACATGATCACCGATCCGCTGCGATAGTCAGCATGCACACACGAACGCCCCACCTCGACCATCTTCGAGCGCAGATGCGTAAGCCGAGACACGTCGAACTCGCTCTCGGCATACAACCGGCCGATACGCGCCGCCTGGTGCGGCGGCAGCACGCGATACGTGCCGACCACCTTGAGCGTGTCGAGATCGCGAACAATCAGGTGGTCGCAGTAAGCGTCGAACGCATCGACGTCGAGGCCGGCAGGGCCGGACAGGCGCGCGCCCATTTCCTCGGCGAAGACGCGGTAACGCAGACGCTGCGCTTCGCGAAGCTCCTCGTCGGTGCGCGCCCACGACACTTGCAGACGATGCTGGGCGGTTACCGTTTCTTCCGAGCGCGGCAAACGGCGACGCGGCTCGAGGATCGATGCGAAGGGCAGGGTAGGCGTCGGCAGTTCTCGCATGTGGCGTTCCTGGTCGAAAATGTGAAATTCGCTTCGACGCCAATGTAGTAACGGCGGGTGACGCTCACGTGGCAACGTCGTGACGATTCGATGACGTGTCGTAAGCAAGACGCTTTCGCAGCGCCTGCAATCCTTGCCTCGCCTTGCCCGGCGATGCGGCGTGGATCAGATGAGATCGGGGCTGATCGCTGCGCGCAACGTGGCCTGTTCGCCGTTGCTGCGCAAGCGGCTCTCGATCCACCATACCGCCGATTTCTTGACCGACCAGCTCGCGCCGCTATCGGCGAGCAGACGCGCGATGACATGGCCGAGCGTCGGCTGATGGCCGACGATCACGACCGTCGGCGCAATGCCGTCGGGCCAGCCGGCGGCCGTAAGAACGGCTTCGACGCTCGCGTCCGGCGCAATCTCGCGTACCACGCGATATTGATCCGTCAACGATTCGGCCGTCTGCACGGTGCGCGCGGCGGGGCTGGCGAGGATCACGGCGTCGTCGGGAAGACGCGCGCGCAGCCATTTTGCGGACGCCTGCGCCTGCTTGCGGCCTCGCGGCGTCAGCTGGCGGGCGAGATCGGTCGAGGCGGTGTCTTCGGCCTCAGCGTGACGCCAGAGGATCAGGTTCATGGCGGTGTCTCCGTTTTTCTGGTGGCAGGTGGGTTTCGACAAGTATGGACAGCGCGGGGCGAGTTCTGCTGCTCTGGTTTTAATGAATGCGCGCGTGTTTCGGGAGTGTATGCGGCGCTAGCAGGATATTCGCGTGAAATCGGCGGCGCAAAAAGCAAAAACCCGCGACACCAGGATAAGTGTCGCGGGTTTTTCCTCTCTCCGTAATCAGTCGCGCATGGCGACGGGCTTACCTTCCGTGCCCGGGACAGGTTTACCGTCGGTGCCCCTATGCTGTTGCTCCCATCGTCCCTTGATCCAGCGGGCCAACAGGTATCCTCCTACCGGCAAGACAACCAGCAAAATAACCTGTACGGCATATATGGTTGTGTTCATTGTTCAAACACCCATTCCTTCAACTCCGAGAGCACCACGGAGAGAACGTACATGACGACGGATATGGTCAGATACAACGTTCGATTCCAGTCGCTTCTCCAGAACCAGTCGATCAGGTCGTTGTAGGGATGTAGCCGCACGTGATATGCGGTCGAGAACATAATCCATGTCCACCATGCCACGCTGACGATCAACAGCGCAAAGCTCCATCCCCGTACTTCCTTCCACTTCCGACTTAGAAATAAATCGCGCGCGAAGTCGGAGCGTTCCGCCTGAGTCGGGATGTAGCAGATGATACAGAGACACATCGCTGCTGCAGTGCTTGCAGCACCGGAACCCAGTGGGCCGACAGGCTCGGGGTTGCCTAAAAATGAGTTTACACTGATTTGCAGAGCCCAGAGGAAGCTGCTGAAACAGTAGATGATGAATCGAGCGATTCTGCGCATAGCCGTTCCTCGATCGAGGGTTGCGGCGTCACTTGCTCGCGAGGAATGGCCGAGCTGCCGCGGAATCAGCGTCGTCTTTTCCTTAAATCGAAATTGCCTAGCCGAGGACCCCATAAGCTGCACGGCGCAGCCCTCAAACTGCCCTATGAATCAGGCGAGGTAAAGCGCAAGTTTCATCATAATGAGGGTGACCGCACTCATCCCTGCCAAAGAACCAGTGCCGCAAGAATTGCACTATCGCCCGGTCGGCTGATTGCCGGGACCGTGGTCGGGCGCGAGTCGACGAGATGTGGCCACACAGCGGTTACACGTAGATCGAAAAAACAAAAAGCCCAGTCACGAGGACTGGGCTAAGTGCTTGTTTCTATGGTCGGAGCGATAGGATTCGAACCTACGACCCTCTGATCCCAAATCAGATGCGCTACCAGGCTGCGCTACGCTCCGACGCGAGCCAGCGATTCTATCTGCATTGAGGCCCGCAAGTCAAACCCTCGCGGCACAAAAGTTATAAGTGGCCCATCAGCAGCAACACAATCACCACGATCAGCACAATCCCGACGAGCCCGGTCGGGCGATAACCCCATTCGCGGCTGTACGGCCAGCTTGGAAGGGCGCCGATCAAAAGCAGGATCACCACGATCAGCAGAATGGTTCCGAGGGTCATGTTATCTCTCCTTATATGGCCGGGCCACAAATGGAGACCGCGTAGGCGCTTACAGGCAGCGACCGTGCGCGCGTTAGCGGCCGGAGTGTCGAGCGCGCGGAATGCGTGCTCTATGCCTTACAGATGAGCAAGCAATGTGCCCGACATGAGGCGGTGCCGTGGAGCAGGGACGACGCGGGAAACGGCGCAGGAGAGGATGCGTGCCCGGGAATCCGGACGCGCAAATGAAGACGTCGCGCATCGAGATCAAACCGGCGCGCGAGTCGGACGAAAATTCAGGCGGTCACAAAGGATAGCGCCGCAGGCGCGGCGCATCCGGCTTCAGTGTCTGCGGCGCATTCTGTCCAGGACGTGATGCTCGGCAAGCCAGTGATGCATCATGCCTTCGCCATGATGCTCGCGCCGATAGGTGCGCGACTCGAACACCGACAGCACGGCAAGCACCAGCAACCCTATGGCGAGTCCAACCAGACCTGCGATCGATTCGGCATCCATGGCGGCCTCCTTCGACGAAAACGACCCTGTGTACATAGTAGAACAGGCGCTGCAAGATCGCGCAATGCGGTGGATATCCAGGTTCGGCGGCGCGCATTGCGCTTTGCGGTTAGACTCGTGGCCCGCGACGTCATCCGTCGATGCTCACACCTTGTCCGAAAAGTTTATGAAGCGCTTCCTGCTGGCTGCATCGCTGTTTTCGCTGTTCGCCCTGTCTGCGTGTGCCGACGATCCGACCGTTCACCATCACGTGCCGCCGAAAGACCCGGCGGACTACCACGGCGTGCCGACCGACACCCGTCCGCCTTCGATGATCGACGCACCCGCCGCGCCGAAATAAGCGTACGGCGTGGGCGTGCGCTTACGCGCGGCTCCCCAACAGTTCCGACCCGACATCGCGTGCAAGACGCGGTAACAGGCGAAGAAGCGTGAGGCCGCGCGCGGCCATGAAGATCATCAGCGCCGCCCACAGTCCGTGATTGCCGTGCGGGCCGGCGAGCGCCCACGAAGCCGCAAAAAACACGCTGAGCGACACGACCATCGACGTCATCAGATCGCGCGTGCGCGTCGCACCGATGAACACGCCATCGAGCAGAAAGCCCCACACGGATACGATCGGCGACAGCACGG
The DNA here is from genome assembly GCF_002902965.1 of Paraburkholderia hospita. Taxonomy (GTDB): domain Bacteria; phylum Pseudomonadota; class Gammaproteobacteria; order Burkholderiales; family Burkholderiaceae; genus Paraburkholderia; species Paraburkholderia hospita. Next base: position 1,103,400 of record NZ_CP026105.1, read on the forward strand.
TCCACGGCAGGAAGGCTTCCGCCGCTGCCCGCACCACGGTCTGATCCGTGAGCCGCTCGATGATCCACGCGCCCGCCGTCCAGTAGACGAGCGAGAACACCAGCGCGCCGAGCGCCGACCACAGCAGCGTCACCTTGACGGCCTGGCGGAACGCGTCGCGGTCGCGCGCGCCGATGGCCGCGCCGACGAGCGCTTCAGCCGCATGCGCGAAGCCGTCGAGCCCATAGCCCATGAATGTCTGGAAGTTGAGAAGCAGCGCGTTCGCGGCCAGCGTCGCGTCGCCCTGTTTCGCGCCGAGATGCGCGAACCAGCCGAACGCGCCGAGCAGGCACATGGTCCGCACGAAGATGTCGCGGTTGATGGTCACCATGCGCCTGAGGGCGACGGGATCGAACAGCGCGGCGCGCTCGAGCGCGGGCAGCCCGCGCGGACGCATCTGCCAGAGTAGCATGGCGCCGAACACGAAGCCGAGCGCATCGGCCGTCGCCGTGGCGGCGCCGATGCCCGCCACGCCCCAGTCGAACGCATACACATACAGCAGCACGGCGACGATGTTCGCCGTGTTGATGAACACTTGCGTGGCAAGCGCAACGCGCACGCGCTGCGTACCGAGCAGCCAGCCTAGTACGACATAGTTGCCGAGCGCGAGTGGCGCGGCCCAGATACGCGCGTGACAGTACGCGCGCGCGTGCCGCTGCACGTCGTCGCTGCCGCCGATCGCGCGTACCGCAAAATCGATCAGCGGAACCTGCAGTGCCAGGATGAGTGCGCCGATCGCGAACGCGAGCAACATCGCACGCACGATGTTCATGCGCAGGCCGGCCTGATCGTTCGCGCCGAACGATTGCGCAACGAGCCCCGTCGTGCCCATGCGCAGAAAGCCGAAGCCCCAGAACACGAAATTGAAGAATAGACCGCCGAGCGCCACGCCGCCGAGATACGACGCGCTGTCGAGATGCCCGGCGACGGCGGTGTCGACGGCGCCGAGTATCGGCTGCGTCAGGTTCGCGAGGACGATGGGAAACGCGAGCGTCAGCACGCGCCGATGCCAGCGCGTGGGCACGGCATCGGCGCTCACGTGTGGAGCGTCCGGCGCGACGCTATCGTCCGCGCTATTGCTCAACCGCGCTCCTGCACGCAGACCCACGGGGATACGACGACGGCCCACAGTTCGGGGTCCCGCGCGGCGAAGTCGGCAGCCGTCTCCGCCTGCACGCGCTCGACCAGTCCCGCCGACAGCCACTGTGTGACCTGCGGCGCATCGTCGTTGGCGATCGCTTCGGCAACGCTCACCAGGTCGAGATCACGCGCGACGCGCAGCAGCATGCCGCGCGCAAAGAAGCGTTCGAGTTCCGTCCAGCCGATCTTCGCGGTTTCACCGAGCAGTTTCTCGTAGAGCGGGCTTTGTGGGGTGTCGGGGGAGGTCATGGTGTTAGCAGGCAGCATGGCATTCGTGCGTGGGGGCGTGTCGGCGGCGTGCGCCGGCACGGGCGGGCGTAACTATAAACCAAACCATAGGCGACACCTCGCGACTTCGCTCGCCAATGCCTTGCGGTGCGAATACGCCGGTAAATGCCTTCACGTCACGCGCTTTAATCGCCGTGTCCGCCAGCATATGAATACGTTAAACGGAAGTTCGCTAATTCGTTAAATCTGATGAATTCACTGCAGGAATCGCAACGGAAGGGTGCGTTGGCGCACCAAGTCCCGCTATTGCGGGAAGCGAAGCGAAATGCGTGAAATCGACGAATATCGCAGTGCAGAACAATTCACGCGCAATACTTTCACGATCTTCCGAAACGCCCGTCAGCCGTGGGTTTCGGGGCGGCGCGCTATTGCGCCGAGCGCGTATTGAATGCGAAATGGCGCGTTGATTCGGCTTGCAAATTGATGGGTGCGCCATTCAGTTCGTCTTGAAACCGTGCGCCGACTCACACTATTTGCACAATTAATCGATTGCGTGGGTATAGGGGCGTTGCTAGATTTCGTCTCGGCGCATGGTGAACCGGTCCTTTGCCGATATGCGCCGAACCCCCGTTTGCCCGGCCTCGTGCCGGGCATTTTTTTGTCCTCACGCAATAAAAACCGGACGACGCGCGAGTGCCGGCTACTGCTTGCAGCGGATCACCATCGAGCGGTTTTTCACGTTGGCGCCGAGCACGCCGCCAAGCGTGCCGCCTGCCGTGCCGCCCGTGTCGACATCTTTCGAGACCACGTCGTAGCCATAGGCGCCACATGCCTCGCCCGCGCGCTTGTAGCATTCGCCCCAGTTCTGGCTCGCATCGCTGCCGCTGCAGTTGATCGCGAAGCCCGTCTCGCCATTGGGCAGATAGGTGAGCGTCGTCGAACCGGAACTGGCGCAGCCTGCAAGGCTCGCCAGAGAGACGATCGCGAGGCTCGTCGCCGTCGCACGGACTGCCGCAAGGGCGTTTTTCATCGGAGTGTCCTCTGTGTGTCGTTGCGCGGATGAACGCGGTGTCGACAGACGGGGCACGGAGCGTGCCCGCCTGCCTCTGTGATGGAGCCGCGCACGGCCCATCGGGTTCCCGCGGGTTCCTGTCGCGATGCGGCGGGACAGCGCCTCAGCGCGGCGGGAGCGAGCGCGCCGGATCGATCGAACGGCCGGCGTAACGCAGCTCGAAGTGCAGCATCACGCGGTCGTTGTCGGAGTCGCCCATCTCGGCGATCTTCTGGCCTTGCTGCACCGTCTCGCCTTCCTTCACAAGCAGCGAGCGGTTGTGCGCGTACGCGGTCAGATAGTCGGCGTTGTGCTTGATGATCAGCAGGTTGCCGTAGCCGCGCAGGCCGTTGCTCGCATAGACGACGGTGCCGCCCGCCGCTGCGAACACGGGTGTGCCCGCAGCGTTGGCGATATCGATGCCCTTCGAATTGTTGCCGTCGAAGCCGCGCACCACGTTGCCCGTCGCCGGCCAGATCAGCGAGATCGACGACGCGGGCGCCGCAGGCGTATCCGCGGCCGCACTGCGCGACGCAGACGAAGCGCTCGCCGATGTGCCCGCCGAGGCGCTGCCCGAGGTGCTGCTGCGCGCCGAACCCGTGCTGGCCGTCGCCGTGCCGGGCGGCGGCGCGACGCGCAGCACCTGGCCAACCTCGAGCGAATCGGGGTTCGACAGTTTGTTCCAGCGCGTCAGGCTCTCGACCGACGTGCGATTGCTGCGCGCGATCTTGTACAGCGTGTCGCCCCGTTCGACGCGATAGTAGCCCGGACCCACGGGTGCCGAGCCGCATGCGGCCAGTGCTGCGACCATGGCCGCGCAGACGAGCCGTCTGATTTTTGTTGTCAACATTGGACCTCGCAAGACGCCGCCGCGCGCCGATCCCGATCACGTGGCAGATGCAAAACGCCAGATTCTAACGGTTTTGCAATGCAGCGCCCGTTTTCGGCTCCAGGCGACGCGCGACGATTGTGCCGCGCGCGATGCGCGGCGCTCAGGGCAGCGTGCCGACGGTGATACGCAGCGACGCCGTTTCGGTGTCGCCCCCTTCGAGCCAGCGTAGGCCCAGGCCGTTATGGATCGCGTCGGGCAGGCCCAGCCACGGCTCGACGCAGAAGAAGTCCGATTCGGGTCTTTCCGTCCACGTCGTGACGGCGTACCACGGCACCGAGTTGGGACGTTGCAGATCGATCGTGATGCTGCGGTTCAGGCCGAGCGCGACCATCCGCACGAGGTGATCCGGCGCGCCGTCGAGGCAATGGAATCGATCCAGGATGCCCGGATCGTTCAGACGATAGTCCGGCTTGCCCGCTTCGCCCGCGCTGATGGCGCCGTCCGGCAACTGGTGGCGGCGCACCGTGCGCGGCAATTCGAGCACCGTCTCGCCGCGTTCCGCGTGCGGCAGCGTGAAGTAGAAATGATGGCCCGCGTAGTAGGGCAGCGGCTCGCTGCCCGCCGTGCCCGTGTTGGTCGTGATGAAGTCGACGTCGAGCGTGTGTGCGTCGACGAGCGTGTATTTCGCCTCGAAGCGGAAGCTGAACGGATAGCCGGCGCGCGTCGCGTCGCTGTCGGTCAGCGTCATGCTGAGCGAGCGGGCGGCTTCGTCGACCGTGGCCTCGAACGGCAGGTCGCGCGCGAAGCCGTGCATGGGCAGATCGCGCACGGTGCCTTGCGCGTCCTTCCAGCGGCCGATCTGGCCGTCGACGAAATGGCGGCCGAGAAACGGAAACAGCAGCGGATTGCCGCCGCGCACGTGCGCGGGCTGGCTCCAGTCCGCGTGCTCGGGCCAGAAGATCACCGACTGGCCGTCGATGTCCCACGACAGCAGGCGGCCGCCCGCCTGCGGCGCGACGCGCAGCAAGGAGCCGTCGCGTGCGATCTCGATGATGTCCTGTTGCTGGAATTGAGGCATGGCAATGACGATAGAAAGCGGTTAGGAAGGGATCGGCGTGCACGATTGTGGCGCGAAAAGCGCAGCGACGCCGATTTTGCGCCCCTTTGTGCTACGGGGAAACCCTTCTCGGGAAATTGCGGGTGTTGGCGCACAGTCGGCGCAATCAATAATGTGTACGAAGACCGGCTCCGGCCGGATCCGATCACTCGGTTTTCAGGAGGGGCGATGGATCTCGCAATGGCAATGAGCGTGGCACTGTTCGGCATGTTTACGGGCAGTACGATTTATTTCTTTTATAAATTTACACGCTGACACGGGGCGACGAGAATCCACGTTGAGCCGTCGGCATGTACCGACGGTCCACGCAGCCTCCGCACGCAGGCCCGCCTTCCAGGCGGGCCTTTTTGCTTTCATCACCGTAATCAGCCTTTCGATCTTGTTGCAACGCGGCAAGATTCTGTTAAAAGCGAATTTTTGTCCTTGGCGCACCCCGGTCGCCCAGGCATAATCGACCCGCCTTCAGATGCCGGACGCCATGCTCCGGCATGCTGTCCATCCTCCCCACTTTTCAAAAGGACCGACGCGTGAGCCTGTCGTTTTTGATCTTTTTGAGCGTGCTGCAGGGCGTCACGGAACTGTTTCCGGTGAGCAGTCTTGGTCACACGCTGCTCGTTCCCGCTCTCTTCGGCATGCATATCGACAAGCATGCACCGCAACTGCTGCCGTTCCTCGTCGCGCTGCATCTGGGTACCGCGTTCGCGCTGCTGTGGTACTTCCGTACGCGCTGGATTGCGCTCATAGGCGGCTTTTTCGCGTCGCTGTCGGGCCGCCGCAATGACGATGGTCATATGATGTGGGCGCTCATCATCGGGACGATTCCGGCCGGTCTGGTGGGTCTCGTGCTCGAAAAGCGCCTCGAGCGCGTGTTCCACGATCTGCGCATCGTCGCGATTGCGCTGATCGTCAACGGCATCCTGCTGTGGCTCGGCGACCGTCTGCAGCGTGCGCGCGTGCACCGTGCGCCGGAGAAGCTGACGTTCAGGCAGGCATTTCTGGTCGGCCTCGCGCAGATCGGCGCGCTGATTCCCGGTTTCTCGCGCAGCGGCCTGACGATGATCGCCGGCAACGGCGCGGGCCTGACCTCCGAGAAGGCCGCCGAATTCTCGTTCCTGCTCGGCACGCCGATCATCTTCGCGGCGGGCATCCTCGAACTGCCGAAGCTCTTCCACGCGCCCGGTCTGCTCGCCGACGCGCTGCTGGGCGGCGTGCTGACGGCGATCGCCGCGTACCTGAGCGTGCGTTTCCTGATGCGCTATTTCGAAGGACGCGGCCGTCTTGCGTCGTTCGGCGTGTACTGCGTGATTGCGGGCGTGGTGTTTCTCGGCTGGTTCATGACGCATCCGCAGCCGGCCTGATCGCGCGGTTCGATCGGTTATAATCGCGGGCCCGGCGTTGCTGCCGGGCCTTTCTGTTTGAGCGCCACGGCATGTGTGGCGTGCTTACACCGGCGCCTGACGCCAGTCTCGGTCAGGTCTAGCCAGGTTAAAATTCCGGTTTCGCCTCCCCATAGTTCAACGGATAGAACACGGGTCTTCTAAACCTGAAATCGAGGTTCGATTCCTCGTGGGGGGGCCATCCAGTCTGCCTGCCTGTCCGCCTGCGCGTGCTGCGCACGGCCTCCATCTTTCTCCCATCCTCACCGCATCACACGCAGATAAAAAAGGGCAGCCGAAGCTGCCCTGAAGCGTTGCGCATCGAACGTGGATGAATGCGCGACTGTTGCTTGCCCGTGGTTTGTCGATGACGGGCGACGGGCCCGCCTGCCTGCGTTGCTGCGTGCTTACTTGTTGATGTCGAGCGCGTTCGTCAGATCGCCCATCGCCTGGCCGCCGTTCGCGATGAGCGCGCTGTCGCGCGACGCGAGGCCCGGCAGGTTCGGCAGATTGAAGCGATGAGTGATGAGGCGCAGGATCGACGTCGTGTCGTACTGCGTATGATCGACAAAACCCTTCTTCGCATACGGCGACACGATGATCGCGGGAATCCGCGTACCCGGGCCCCAGCGGTCACCCTTCGGCGGCGCGACGTGATCCCAGAAGCCGCCGTTCTCGTCGTACGTGATGACGACGACCATGTTGTTCCACTGCGGGCTCTTCTGCAGATGCGAGATCACATCCGCAATGTGCTGATCGCCCTGCGACACGTCCGTATAACCCGCGTGCTCGTTCAGGTTGCCTTGCGGCTTGTAGAACGCGACTTGCGGCAGCGCGCCGGCGTCGATTGCCTTGATGAACTCCGAGCCGTTCAGGCCGCCGTCGAGCAGGTGCTTCGCGCGGTTGTCGGTGCCCGGCGCCAGGTCGGCGAAGTAGTTGAACGGCTGGTGGTGCGGCTGGAAGTTCGGCGAGCTGAGGTTCGCGCCGTAGATCACGTTCGCCGTGTTGTTCTGCACCGCCGAGATCGCGTTGCCCCATGCGCCGCTGTACCACGCCCACGTCACGCCCGCGTTGTTGAGCAGATCGCCGATGTGCTGGTTCGTCTGCGCCGGCAGCGTCGTTGCGACCGTCGGATCGGCGAGGTTCGCGTCGCCGCCCGCAGCCGGCTTGTTGCCGCTCGGCTGATACGGCGGCTGCATCGTGTTGATGGCGTAGAAGTCAGGCGTGAGGTTGCCCGAGTTGACGAAGGTCGGCACGTCGGTCAGCGCCGATGGCGCCGACGTCGACTTGAGCGTCAGCGAGACACCGTCCGGCTCGACCGCGGAGATCGACGCCTTCGCGACGCTCGTGTCGGCGTTCGCATAGAACGGCGTACACGCGCAGGCCAGCCACTGGTGATTCAGGAACGAGCCGCCGAACGCGCCCATGAAGAAATTGTCGGCCAGCGTGAATTGCTGCGCGATCTTGTAGAGCGGCAGCTTGTCGGCGTTCGGCGTGTAGTGGCCCATCACGAGACCACCCGAATCGGCCCACGCGGCGAACATGTCGTTCTTGCCGCCGTGGATCTGCATCTGGTTCTCGTAGAAGCGGTGATACAGGTCGCGCGTCGTCGCGCTGAGCGGCGCGTTGAAGCCAGCCGGATCGTCGATGGCGAACGGCGAGTTCGGCAGATTGACCGTCATCGCCTGCGTGATGACGGGCGTCACGCCCGCTGCCGTGAGGCCCTTCCAGACGGGCGGCAGCGTCGCCAGCACGGAGCCGTCGCGGTCGAGCTGGCGCGCGCTCGTCGCCGTCACGTTCTGCAGGCCGTTGGCGCCCGGGAAGTTGCCATAGAGGTTGTCGAAGCTGCGGTTTTCCGCGTAGATGACCACGACGTTCTTCACGGAAGACAACGTCGGCTTCGAATTCGAATTGCCACCACATGCGTACAGCCCGATCGCTGCGGCGATCGCAATAGGCGTCGCGCAGATCAGTTTCTTGTTCATGATTTATCTCTCTCGCGTTGGGGACCGGCGGTGAATCCGCATCGGGATGACCGGCGGCGAGAGTGTCGCAAGGCTTTTTGACAGAACGATTAATTTCTTACATAGAGGTTCCGATTTGCTTGTGGTTTTTAATATGTCGTCGGGTATATGTCATTTAGGCGACATGTCGGTGAAATAACCTCGCGCAGTCGATCAACACGAGCAGGTAAGAAAGATATGTGGCGCGATGTGGCGGGGCTTCGGACAAGACAGGCGTGGCGCGCGGGATGGCTCGGCGCGCTGGGTGTTTCGGTTTCGATGATGCTGGCGGCTTGCGATGCGGGCAGCGCGCAGAGCGATGGCGCTCACGCGGTAGCGGCGGCGCAATCGGTGCAACCGTCAGTGAGCGGCGCGCAGATGCAAAAGGTGTCCGCCGATGGCGCAGCGGCGATGCCCGCTGGTGGTCAGACGCGTGCCCAGGTGTACGAGTCCGTCAAGAAGATGACGGCCGTCGGCAAGCAGCTCTTCTTCGATCCGTCGCTGTCGGGTTCAGGTAAGCTCGCCTGCGCGTCGTGCCACAGCCCGCAGCACGCCTTCGGACCGCCTAACGCGCTCTCCGTGCAACTGGGCGGCCAGGACATGCGCCAGCAGGGCATGCGCGCCGCGCCCGACATCAAGTATCTGCAGAAGGTGCCGTCCTTCACCGAGCACTATCACGATTCGGACGACGAGGGCGACGAGAGCGTCGACGCAGGTCCGACGGGCGGCCTGATGTGGGACGGCCGCGTGAACAGCGCGCACGATCAGGCGCGCATGCCGCTGACGTCGTCGTTCGAGATGGGCAGCACGCCGCAGAAAGTGGCGGCGGCCGTGAAGGCCGCGCCGTACGCGAACCAGTTCCGCGACGCGTTCGGCGAGCGCGTGTTCGATAGCGACGACGCGACGTTCAAGGCCGTGCTGCAGGCGCTCGAAGTGTTCGAGGAGACGCCGGAAGTGTTCTACCCGTACACGAGCAAGTACGACGCCTTCCTCGCGGGCAAGGCGCAACTGACGAAGGCCGAGCTGCACGGCCTGCAGCTCTTCAACGACGAGACCAAAGGCAACTGCGCGAGCTGCCACATCAGCCAGCGCGCGCTCGACGGCTCGGCGCCCGCGTTCTCTGACTTCGGTCTGATCGCGCTCGGCGTGCCACGTAATCGCACGCTGGCCGTGAACCACGATCCGCATTTCTACGATCTGGGCGCGTGCGGCCCGGAACGGACGGATCTGAAGGGCCAAGACGAGTATTGCGGAATTTTCCGTACGCCGACGCTGCGCAACGTCGCGCTGCGCAAGACGTTCTTCCACAATGGGATTTATCACTCGCTCGAAGAGGTCGTCCGCTTCTATGCGGAACGCGATACGAATCCGGAGAAGTTCTATCCGGTCGTAAAGGGAAAAGTGCAGAAGTTCGACGATTTGCCGAAGAAGTATTGGGCAAATCTGAATACCGACCCGCCATTCGATCGCAAGCCGGGTGACAAGCCTGCGCTGGATGAATCAGAGATCAAGGATGTGGTCGCGTTCCTTAAGACGCTGACGGACGGATACCAGCCCGAAGCGCCTCAGCAACATGCTGACGCTCACATCGTCAGCAGCAAATAACAGCCGGCGATCAACAGCACGAACGACACGAGCAGGCACACGAGGCCGGCTCGCGTCAGCGCGCACGGCCACCGGCTGCGGCGCAGGCCGTGGATACGCACGATGGTCGGCATCGGCGCGGGATCGACGCGCATGACGATCGAGCCAAGAACGACGCAGATCAGCGTCAGCATCGCGGCGAAAAACTGGAGAGCGAACGAGAGGTCCATGAGCAAGAGTCGCAACGCGCAAAGCGTTTGAAGTGCGGGTGAATTTGATTCGACTCATGTTATGGATTGCGTGCCTGAGGGCCTATGGGACGTATCCTAAAATTCTCCTGAGCGGGCTGCCGGTGGGCCTCAGGCGCGGCGGCGTTATCTCAAAGATGGTGGTCTCGCGAGCTGTGCATGTAGGCGGCGTGCTATGCTTTTGAGGTCCAGATCGCGGGCCGCTACATGGCCGCGCCACGCTTGCCCGAACCCGACTTCTGCGGAGAACTTCATGTCGATGCGAACCCGAGCCGCGTTTCAACTCTCAGTGGGCGGGCTGTTGCTCGCTGGCGCAATCGGCGCGCATGCCACCAATCTCAACTTCCTGAACGACACGCCGATCGCGTACATGAAGCAGGCCGACAACGACTCGCTCAGAAAGGCCGCGTTCGAGGCGCTCGACAAGAAGCAGGACGGCGAATCCGCCACCTGGAACAACGAGGGTTTGCGCAATAGCACGAGGATCGAGGCGCAACTGACGCCTGATGCCACATCGAAGTCGGGCGACCGGACGTGCCGTCAGATCCACGTCGTGTTGAGCGCCAAAGGCCAGTCGATGAATCTGAACCCGCAGTTCTGCCGTCAGGGCACGGGCAACTGGGTGATGCAGAAGAAGCATTGAGCACGCGCACGATCTCTTGCGGCGTCGTGTTGCTCGACCCGGATGGGCGGGTGCTGCTCGCGCACGCGACGGAAACCAGCCACTGGGATATTCCCAAAGGGCAGGGCGAGGAAGGCGAAGCGCCGCATGTGACGGCGCTGCGCGAGATGGAAGAGGAAACGGGTATCGCCGTGGACGCGGCGCGGTTGAAAGACCTTGGCCTGTTCGTGTATCGGCGGGACAAGGATCTGCATCTGTTCGCCGCGCGCGCCTTGGCCGACGAACTCGATCTCACCCGCTGCACGTGCACGTCGATGTTTCCGCGCCGCTCCGACGGCACGATGATTCCCGAGATGGACGCATTCCGCTGGGCCGCGCCCGATGACGTCGAGCATTACGCGAGCCGCAGCCTCACGCGGCTCTTTCAGACCACGCTATCGCTCGCCGAGCTGCACCGCGTGCTGGACGCGGCATAGCGCACGCTTTTCAAATGAGCTTCAATCGAGCGCCTTGTCGTTCGGATGCGCGAACATCGTGCGCATTTCCGCCGACAGCGGGTAGTTCAGGTTGATCCCATGCGGCGGAATCGGCTGCGTGAACCAGACGTTGTAGAGACGTTCGGCCTCGCCCGATGTCTGCATCTTCGTGATCACACGGTTCACCAGCTCGCGAAACGGCGCGTCGCCCTTGCGGAACATGCACGCATAGGTCTCGTAGCCGAGCGGCGTGCCCGTCACGATGAAGTCGTCGGGGCGCGGGTCGGTGGCGCGAAAACCGTACAGAATCGGTTCGTCCATCACGAACGCGACCGCGCGATCCGCCTTCACGGCTGCAAACGCATCGGAGTGGTCCTTCGCGCTCGCAATACGCATGTTCAACTGCTTCTCGCTGTTCAACTGCCGCACGAGCCGTTCGTCCGACGTGCCCGCCGTCGTGACGACGGGCTTGCCGGCGAGGTCCGCGAAGTCGTTGATGCCGGCGTTCTTGCGCGCGATCATCCGCACCGCGTACTGGAAGAAGCTGTTCGAAAACGCGGCGACATTTTCGCGCTCGCGCGTATGGGTGGTCGAACCGCACTCAAGATCGATCTGGTTGTTGACCAGCATCAGGAAGCGGTTCGCCGATGTGATCGTGACTTCGCGCACCTTGAGGTTCGGCATCGCGAGCGTCTTCCTGATTTCTTCGACGATGGCGAGCGCGATCGATTGTGAATAGCCGACCGTCTGGTCGCCGGTGGAATAGGAGAAGGGGATCGACGCTTCGCGCACGCCGAGCGTAATCAAGCCGTCGTCGTGAACCTTCTTGAGCGTACCCGTCAGCTCTTCGGCATGGGCGGGCACAGTTAGCGACATAAACGCCGCCAGCGCCGCGGCCGCGATCGCCACCAGCTTGTATTTGATTGCAACCTTCATCGTTCCCCCTGAGCCGGCAGCAATCACTCCGGCTGCATCGTCGCGCTGTCGCCTGGCGATGTCCGTCGCGGGACACGGCGGCATGCGCGCCGAATGCGCCGCATGCCGCGGAGACTCAACCAGACAATCAGCTTACGCCGGCTTTCCCCAACTGTCGCGCAGACTGACGATCCGGTTGAATACGGGTTTGCCCGGTTTCGTGTCATACCGGTCAGCGACGAAGTAGCCGTGGCGCTCGAACTGATAGCGCGCTTCGGGCTCGACTTCGCCCAGGCCCGGCTCGACGTAGGCGTGCATGATGCGCTTCGAATCCGGATTGAGCGCCTCGAGGAAATCGCGGCCGCCCGCGTCGGGCTGTGCTTCCTTGAAGAGGCGATCGTAGACGCGCACTTCGACGGGCACGGCCTGGGTCGCGCTGATCCAGTGGATCGTGCCTTTCACCTTGTAGTTGTTCGCGCCTTCCGTGCCGGAGCGGCTGTCTTCGAAGTAGTTGCAGTGAACGGCGGTTACCTTGCCGTTCTCGTCCTTGTCGAAGCCCGTGCATTCGACCACGTAGCCGTACTTCAGACGCACCTTGTTGCCCGGGAACAGACGGAAATAGCCCTTCGGCGCGGCTTCCATGAAGTCTTCGCGCTCGATCCACAGTTCACGCGAGAACGGGAACGTGCGCACGCCGCGATCCGGGTGATGCGGGTGGACGGGCGCGCTGCACGCTTCCGTTTGACCTTCGGGATAGTTGTCGATCACGAGCTTCAGCGGATCGAGCACACAGGTCGCGCGCGGCGCCTTGTCGTCGAGATCGTCGCGCAGCGCGCCTTCGAACACGCTCATGTCGATCCACGAATCGACCTTCGTGATGCCGATGCGCTCGCAGAACAGCTTGATGCTGTCCGGCGTAAAGCCGCGGCGGCGCACGCCGACGATGGTCGGCATGCGCGGATCGTCCCAACCGTCCACGTGGTTTTCGTTGACCAGTTGCAGCAGCTTGCGCTTGCTGGTGATCGCGTACGTGAGGTTCAGGCGCGAAAACTCGATCTGCTGCGGCAGCGGGCGCGTGAAGATGCCGGCCTCGGCGAGTTCGTCGAGAATCCAGTCGTACAGTGGCCGGTGGTCTTCGAACTCGAGCGTGCACAGCGAATGCGTGATGTTTTCGAGCGCGTCCGAGATGCAGTGCGTGTAGTCGTACATCGGGTACACGCACCACGTGTCGCCCGTCCGGTAATGGTGGGCGAAGCGGATGCGATAGATCACCGGGTCGCGCATGTTGAAGTTCGGCGACGACATGTCGATCTTCGCGCGCAGCACGTGCTCGCCTTCCTTGAACTCGCCCGCCTTCATGCGGCGGAACAGGTCGAGGTTTTCTTCGACGCTACGTTCGCGGAACGGCGACGGCGTGCCGACTTCCGTTGCGGAGCCGCGGGTCGCGCGCATTTCTTCCGCCGTTTGACTGTCGACATACGCCTTGCCGCGCGTGATCAGCAGCTCGGCGAATTCATAGAGCTTGTCGTAGTAGTCGCTCGCGAAGTAGAGATGCTCTTTGCTTTCGATGTTCCACTCGAAGCCGAGCCACTTCACCGCGTCGACGATCGAGTCGACGTATTCGAAGCTTTCCTTTTCGGGGTTCGTGTCGTCGAAGCGCAGATGACAGACGCCGCCGTAGCTCTGCGCAATGCCGAAGTTCAGGCAGATGCTCTTCGCGTGGCCGATGTGCAGATAGCCGTTCGGTTCCGGCGGGAAGCGCGTTTCCACCCGCTGGCCCCACTTTCCGGAGCGGTTATCGTCGTCGATGATGTTGCGGATGAAATTGGAAACGGGCGCTTCGTTGCGCTCGGCGTCTTTGCGATCGTTGTTCATGCGAGAAGGAGAAAGTCGGTCCTGGACACTATATGCGTCCGTTAGTCTGTCAATTCTACCTGACGACACATCCGGCGACAGTCTTTAGGCTTGCGCGATGCGGCGCGCAGCCGAAAACAGCGGAAATCGATGGATTTCCGGGGCGCAATCGGCGCTGTAACAGGAGGTAAATTGCTTTGGCTCAGAATGGTGCGGACGCTTAGCATGCGTCGCGCGCCATGCCCCACGCCGGCCTTGCGCCAGCCCGCGCCGTCGCGGGTGATTGTGGCGGTTTGCCGTTGCGCTTCGCGGCGAGCATGAGCCTTGTCCCGCGCCTCTGAGCGGCGCTTTCGTTGTCGGCTGCGCCCGTCGCGCCGTTTTTCGGCAGGCGCTGCGTTTCCGTTATTCTGTCGTGGGCTCGGGCATCCGATGCCCGTCTCGCCGCTTCACGCGACCTGTCCTTGCTGCGAGCCGGCCGCCCCATGCCGCTGGGCACGCGCGGGCAGGTCCATCTATCCCGGAGTTCCTCGGATGTCCCTTCCGATGTTGCGCGCGCCTCGCGCGCTTTCCGGCGCCGCGTTGCATGCCGAATCCCATGCGGGCGCCCACGCCGATTTCTGTTCCAGTGCCGGCCGCGTCGTTGCTCAAGGCACGTTTGCGCGCTTTGCCACGACGCTCGCGCTGACGGGCGCACTGATCGCCAGCCTGGTTGCGTCGCCCGCTGTCGACGCGAAGACGGCCCAGCCCAAGCCCGTACTCGACGCGGCGGCCGTCGCGACGCCCGACCGCTACGCCGCCGACGCCGCGCAGCAGATTTTCGCGGCAGGCGGCAATGCCGTCGATGCAGCCGTCGCGATTGCCTTCACGCTCGCCGTCACATACCCGGATGCGGGCAACATCGGCGGCGGAGGGTTCATGACGCTGGTCATGGACGGCAAGCCGTACTTTCTCGACTACCGCGAGAAAGCGCCGCAGAGCGCGACGCGCGACATGTATCTCGACGACAAGGGCAATGTGATCAAGGGCATGAGCCTTGTCGGACATCGCGCGGTGGCCGTGCCGGGCACCGTCGACGGCATGTGGGAAGCGCAGAAGCGCTTCGGCAAGCTCAAGTGGAAGCAGGTGCTCGCGCCCGCCATCAAATACGCGACGGACGGCTTCCCCGTTGAGCCGTGGCTGCAGAAGCGCCGCGACGGCGCGTCGCAGAGCTTCGGCGGCAAGACCAATTTCGATGCGTACTTCACGAACCTGAAAGCGGGCAACACGTTCCGCCAGCCCGAACTTGCGCAGACCTTGACGCGGATCGCATCGGACGGCGGCCGCGAGTTCTACGAAGGGCAGACGGCCGATCTGATCGCGCGGCAGATGTACGGGCATGGCCTGCTAACGAAATCGGATCTGCTGCAGTACAAGGCCGTGTGGCGACAGCCTGTGACGGCGAGCTGGAACGGCTATCAGATCGTCACGGCGCCGCCGCCCAGCTCGGGCGGCATCGGACTGATCCAGCTGCTGAAGATGAAGGCGGATCTGAAACCGCAGTTCGACGGCGTGGCGCTCAATTCCGAGCCGTACATTCATCTGGTCGCGCAGATCGAGGACCGCGCGTTCGCTGACCGCCAGCAGTACATGGGCGACCCCGATTCGTACCGCGTGCCCGTCGACAAGCTGATCGACGACGCCTACCTCGCAAAGCGCGTCGAGGACATCACGCCCGACGAAGTGCCGGGCGCCTCGCCCGTCAAGCCGGGCCTCGGCGACTCGCTGCCGGAAAAGTCCCAGACGACGCACTTCTCGGTGGTCGACAAGTGGGGCAACGCTGTGTCGAACACGTACACGCTGAACGGGCCGTTCGGCTCGGGTGTGGTCGTCGACGGCGGCGGGTTCGTACTGAACGACGCGATGGACGACTTCGAGATGAAAGCCGGCGTGGCGAACCAGTTCGGCGTGACGAGCGGCGACGTCAACACGATCGCGCCGGGGCGCCGGCCATTGTCATCGATGGCGCCGACCATCCTGACGAAGGACGGCAAGGTGTCGCTCGTGATCGGCACACCGGGCGGCTCGCGCATCTTCACGTCGATCTTCCAGGTGATGACGAACCTGTACGACTTCAACATGTCGCCCGCCGACGCGCTCGCCGCGATGCGCTTTCACCATCAGTTGCTGCCGCAGAGGACGATCTACTTCGAGCCCTATCATCCCATCGACGGCGAGCTGGCCGAACAGTTGACGACGCGCGGCTACACGCTGCAGGGTCAGACGTTCAACGGCGACGTGCAGATGATCCGCATCGACGGCACGACCCCGCAACCGGCTGCCGATCCGCGCGGCGTTGGCGTGGGCCGTGTGATTCAATAGCGCTGGCGGCGCGATGCCGCACTTCGACCACTGAAAACAAACGGGGAAAAGTATGGCGTTGGAGCAGCAAAGCGTGATCGTATTGCCGGGTTACATGAACTCGGGCGTCGGGCATTGGCAGACCCGCTGGGAAGCGCGTTATCCGGGCTTTTCGCGCGTGCCGATGCGGGACTGGGATCATCCCGTTTGCGATGAGTGGTGCGAGACGCTCGATGCCGCAATCGCTGGGGCGAAAGCGCCTGTTCTGCTCGCGGCACACAGCCTCGGTTGCCTGACGGTCGCGTCCTGGGCGGCGCGCCATGCTTCGCAGGATGCGCTTGCGAAGGTCGCGGGCGCG
Organism: Paraburkholderia hospita; assembly: GCF_002902965.1. Taxonomy (GTDB): domain Bacteria; phylum Pseudomonadota; class Gammaproteobacteria; order Burkholderiales; family Burkholderiaceae; genus Paraburkholderia; species Paraburkholderia hospita. The sequence goes on from NZ_CP026105.1 coordinate 1,119,580, forward strand.
CTGCTCGTCGCGGTGCCCGATCCGGCCGGCCCCGGATTTCCCGCCGATGCGGCCGGCTTCGACGCCGTGCCGATGAGCAAGTTGCCTTTCCCGTCGATCGTCGTCGCGAGCACCGACGATCCGTACGGCGGCGTGCCGTTCTCGCAGGCTTGCGCGGCGGCATGGGGCAGCCGCTGGGAGAGCATCGGCCCGCGCGGCCATATCAACGCCGACAGCGGCCTCGGCGACTGGGACGAAGGGCAGCGCTGGCTGGGTTCGATGGCGTGAGTCGCGGGCGGGGCGGCGCGATTCAGGCACTGAGGGTAGGGTGCCGGACGACAGGCGCGCCGCGCGCCTGGTTCTGCCGCCGCACACTGGAGCCGGCGTATGCAGGAGTCGGCGTATGGCGGAGCCGCCGTTCGCCGGAACGCCTTCAACTGCAGTGCGCCAGCGGCAGGAAGCAAACAGAAGCAAACCAACTGCGGCCCCGCCAACCGAAGCAAGCCAACCGCAGCACGCGAACGGCAGCATGCCAACCGCAGCACGCCGCCTCCCGACCTCACGTCAGATCACCGACCGGCCCCGCAGCGCGTCGATGCGTGCATCGTCGTATCCGAGCACATCGCGCAGGACCGCTTCCGTATGCTCGCCGAGCGTCGGCGGATGCGCCTGTGCCTCGGGCGGCGTCGCGCTCATGCGGATGGGATTGCGCACCAGCTTCACCGTGCCGCCCGACGGATGCGGCAATTGAAGCTCCATGCCACGCGCGACCACCTGCTCGTTCTCGAACACCTCTTCCAGATCGTTGATCGGGCCGCAGGGCACGCCCGCCGCTTCGAGAGCATCGATCCATTCGTGCTTGCTTCGCGTGCGGACCATCTCCGCGAGGATCGGCACGAGCGTCTCGCGATTTCGCACGCGCTCGGGATTGGTCGCGAAGCGGTCGTCGTCGGCCAGACCCGCGCGCTTGCCCGCTTCGACGAACTTGCGGAACTGTCCGTCGTTGCCCACCGCGACGATGATCCAGCTGTCGCTGGTCTGGAAGGTCTGATAGGGAACGATGTTCGGATGCGCATTGCCCCAGCGCGCGGGCGGCTTGCCGCTTGCGAGGAAGTTCGAGTTCATGTTGGCGAGCATCGCGACCTGCACGTCGAGCAGCGCCATGTCGATGTACTGGCCTTCGCCCGTGCGGTCGCGGTGCGCGAGCGCCGTCAGCACGGCGACGGTCGAATACATGCCCGTCATCAGGTCCGCGATCGCTACGCCCGCTTTCTGCGGACCGCCGCCTGGCTGGCCGTCGCGCTCGCCCGTGATGCTCATAAACCCGCCGATACCCTGCACGATGAAGTCATACCCTGCGCGCTGCGCATACGGCCCTGTCTGCCCGAAGCCCGTCACCGAGCAGTAGACGATGTCGGCCTTCACCGCCTTCAGCGACTCATAGTCGAGCCCGTACTTCTTCAACTGGCCGACCTTGTAGTTCTCCAGCACGACGTCGCTTTGCGCAGCCAGCTCGCGGACGATCTGCTGCCCTTCGGGCGTGGCGATATCGACGGTCACCGAGCGCTTGTTGCGGTTCGCCGCGAGGTAATAGGCGGCTTCGCGCGTGTCCGCGCCCTCCGGCGTCTTCAGGTACGGCGGCCCCCAGTGGCGCGTGTCGTCGCCGGCGCCCGGCCGCTCGACCTTGATCACGTCGGCACCGAAATCGGCTAGCGTCTGTGCGCACCACGGACCGGCAAGCACGCGGGTAAGGTCCAGCACGCGGATATGACTGAGTGCACCCATGTTCTGTCTACGTCTCCAATGTGCAATGTGATGAGGCGCGCGCCGCAGGGCGCTGCCCGATTGAATCGATGTGGTGCATCTTAAGCGATCGGCCGCGCCCGACGTACTCTGCCTGACGGCATAGGAAGAATGACAGGTCGCGCTTTCGGCGTTTTTGAGAGGGGAAACTGGCCGGATGGCCAATGCCGCGCGCAGCCCGCGCCACGGCGCCGCGCGACAGCGCCGATCCCGTATAATCGACCGTTCAGGAAACTATCTATTGCGACGGCCGGTCAGTCTTCCGCAGCCGTCGGCTCAAGCCAGGACCGTCCCCAAAGCACGCTATGAAAGCCGCCGAAATCCGCGAGAAATTCCTCAAGTTCTTCGAATCGAAGGGCCATACGATCGTCCGTTCGTCGAGCCTCGTGCCCGGCAACGACCCGACGCTGCTCTTCACCAATTCGGGCATGGTGCAGTTCAAAGACGTGTTTCTCGGCGCCGAATCGCGTCCGTACTCGCGGGCTACGACGTCGCAGCGCAGCGTGCGCGCGGGCGGCAAGCACAACGACCTGGAAAACGTCGGCTACACCGCGCGTCACCACACGTTCTTCGAAATGCTCGGCAACTTCTCGTTTGGCGACTATTTCAAGCGTGACGCGATCCACTACGCGTGGGAACTGCTGACGGGCGTCTATCAGCTGCCGAAGGAAAAGCTCTGGGTCACCGTCTACCAGGAAGACGACGAAGCCTTCAACATCTGGGAGAAGGAAGTCGGCGTGCCGGCCGAGCGCATCATCCGCATCGGCGACAACAAGGGCGCGCGCTACGCATCGGACAATTTCTGGCAGATGGCCGACGTTGGCCCGTGCGGTCCGTGCTCGGAAATCTTCTACGACCACGGCCCGGACGTGTGGGGCGGCCCGCCGGGATCGCCTGAAGAAGACGGCGACCGTTACATCGAGATCTGGAATCTCGTGTTCATGCAATTCAGCCGCGACGCGCAGGGCAACATGACGCCGCTGCCCAAGCAGTGCGTGGACACGGGCATGGGGCTGGAGCGTATCGCGGCTGTGCTGCAGCACGTGCACAGCAACTACGAGATTGACCTGTTCCAGGCGCTGATCAAGGCAGCCGGGCGTGAAACAGGCGTCGAAGATCTGTCGAACAACTCGCTGAAGGTGATCGCCGATCACATCCGCGCGTGCTCGTTCCTGATCGTCGACGGCGTGATCCCCGGCAACGAAGGCCGCGGCTACGTGCTGCGCCGTATCGTGCGCCGCGCGATCCGTCACGGCTACAAGTTGGGCCGTAAGGGTTCGTTCTTCCACAAGATGGTGACTGATCTCGTCGCGCAAATGGGCGGCGCGTATCCCGAGTTGAAAGACGCCGAGCAGCGCGTCACGGACGTGCTGCGCCAGGAAGAAGAGCGCTTCTTCGAGACCATCGAGCACGGCATGTCGATCCTCGAAAGCGCGCTGGCCGATCTGGAATCGAAGGGCGGCAAGACGCTCGACGGTGAAGTCGCGTTCAAGCTGCACGACACCTATGGCTTCCCGCTCGATCTGACGGCGGACGTGTGCCGCGAGCGCGAAGTGACGGTCGACGAGCCGGCATTCGACGAAGCAATGGCTCGTCAGCGCGAACAGGCTCGCGCAGCCGGCAAGTTCAAGATGGCGCAGGGCCTCGAATACTCGGGCGCCAAGACCACGTTCCACGGCTACGAGGAAATCGTCTTCGACGACGCGAAGGTCACGGCGCTGTATGTCGACGGTGCGTCCGTCAACGAAGTGACGAAGGGCCAGCAGGCTGTCGTCGTGCTGGATCACACGCCGTTCTACGCGGAGTCGGGCGGCCAGGTCGGCGATCAGGGCGTGCTCGCGAACGCGAGCGTGCGCTTCGCCGTCGCCGATACGCTGAAGGTGCAGGCGGACGTCGTGGGCCATCACGGCACGCTGGAGCAGGGCACGCTGAAGGTCGGCGACGTCGTGAAGGCGGAGATCGACGCGATCCGCCGCGCGCGCACGGCCCGCAACCACTCGGCCACGCATTTGATGCACAAGGCGTTGCGCGAAGTGCTGGGCGGCCACGTGCAGCAGAAGGGCTCGCTCGTCGACGCCGACAAGACCCGTTTCGACTTCGCGCACAACGCGCCGATGACGGACGATCAAATCCGCCGCGTCGAAGCCATCGTCAATGCCGAAGTGCTGGCGAACGCGCCGGGCATCGTGCAGGTGATGCCGTATGACGAAGCGGTGAAGGGCGGCGCAATGGCGCTGTTCGGCGAGAAGTACGGCGACGAAGTGCGCGTGCTCGATCTGGGCTTCTCGCGCGAGTTGTGCGGCGGCACGCACGTGCATCGTACGGGCGACATCGGCTTCTTCAAGATCGTGATGGAAGGCGGCGTCGCGGCAGGCATTCGCCGTGTCGAAGCGATCACGGGCGACAACGCGGTGCGTTACGTTCAGGAACTCGATGCGCGCATCAACGCGGCGGCCGCGGCGCTGAAGGCGCAGCCGTCGGAACTGACGCAGCGTATCTCGATGGTTCAGGACCAGGTGAAGTCGCTGGAAAAGGAACTGGGCGCGCTGAAGTCGAAGCTCGCGTCGAGCCAGGGCGATGAACTGGCCGGCCAGGCCATCGAGGTTGCCGGCGTGCAGGTGCTGGCGGCGACACTGGAAGGCGCGGACGTCAAGACGCTGCGCGAAACCGTCGACAAGCTCAAGGACAAGCTCAAGAGCGCGGCGATCGTACTGGCGTCCGTCGAAGGCGGCAAGGTCAGCCTGATCGCGGGCGTCACGGCCGAGGCGAGCAAGAAGGTCAAGGCAGGCGAGCTGGTCAACTTCGTCGCGCAGCAGGTCGGCGGCAAGGGCGGCGGCCGTCCGGACATGGCGCAGGCGGGCGGTACCGAGCCGGCCAATCTGCCGGCTGCGCTGGCTGGCGTGAAGGGCTGGGTCGAAGCGCAGCTCTGAGCCTCCGCGCTACGTAGCATTCGCATCAGCAAAAAGCCGCGAGTCGATGAGACTCACGGCTTTTTGATTTTGTGCTTTCAGGTTAGCCAAACATCTTCTGTCAGGCGCTCAGGCAGCCACCTCGTCCTCCGGCTTCTCCTGCACGTTCCCGCTTGCCACCAGCATCCCGCGCAACGCATTCAATGCCGACGAGAAGTGACCGCGTCGCCAGACTAGTAGCGTCTCGATGCTGCCGAGCTCCGCGAGCGGATGCACGGCAATATCGTCCGATTCGGGCAGCAGCGCCAGCACCGAGCGCGGCGCAAAAGCCACGCCCGCGCCCGCCGCCACGCACGCGACGATCGCGTGATACGAGCCGAGCTCCAGCACCCGTGCGGGCCGGACGCCGTGCTCCATGTACCACTTTTCGACATGCACGCGATACGCGCAACCCACCTCGAACGCGATCAACGTCGAAAGCGAAATATCGCTCGCATGATGGATGGGCGGATGACCGCGCGGCGACACCATCACCAGTTCTTCGCGAAACACGGGCACGACCTCGAACAGATCGCCGATCCAGCCGGGATCGAGCGGCGTCGCGACGATTGCCGCGTCCACCTCGAATTCGCGCACGCGATCAATCAGCTTGCCCGTCGTCCCCGTCTCCAGTTCGAGCGCGACGTCGGGCCACGTCTGGTGATACTGCGCGAGCAGTCCGGGCAAGCGGGTCGCGGCGACGCTCTCCATCGTGCCCAGCCGCAGTCGTCCGCTCGGACGGGCGTCCTTGACCGCGTGGCGCGCTTCGTCGGCGAGCGCGAGCAGCCGTTCGGCATAGGGCAGCAGCGTCTCGCCCGCGGGCGTCAGCACGAGCCGCCGTCCGTCGCGAACGAACAGTTCGGTGCCCAGTTGCTCTTCGAGCTGCTTGATACGCGTGGTCACGTTCGATTGCACGCGATTGAGCTTCGCCGCGGCGCGCGTCACGCCGTTTTCGCGCACGACGGCGCGAAAGATCGTAAGGGCGGCAAGATCCATCAATCTCTCCGTGAGATTAAATCTATCCGTATTATTCATTTTATGAGATTGAAGGGTCAAGCTACGATGGTGTGGAAGAAGCAGACCGCTGTGCCGTCCAATCTCGGGACGGCAGACCACCGCCATGACATCGATGAACGATTTCGCCACCCGCACCCTCCAGACAAACCACGCTTCACCCAATGCCGCACGTCGCGCCGCGCTCGCCTGCATGGCGGCGCTTGCCGTCGCGCTTGGCGTCGGCCGCTTTGCCTTTACGCCGCTGTTGCCGCTGATGCTCCACGGCGGCGCGCTCGATATCAGACATGGCGGCTGGCTCGCGTCGCTCAATTACGCGGGTTATTTCCTTGGCGCGATTGCCTGCGTGGCGCTGCGTATGGACGCGGCACGCGTGGTGAAGACGGGCCTCGCCTCGACTGTGCTGCTCGTGCTCGCGATGGGCGTCACGCATCAGTTTTGGGTTTGGGCCGTGGTGCGTTTCATCGCGGGGGCGATTAGCGCGTGGACCTTCGTGTTCGCCTCGCAATGGGGCTTGCGGCGGCTCGCCGAACTGGGCGCGAACGAGTGGGGCGGTGTGATCTACACCGGTCCGGGCCTCGGCATCGCGGCGACGGGCCTGCTGGTCAGTGCGGCGGGCGGATATGGAGCGTCGGCGGGCTGGATCGGGTTTGGGCTCGTCTCGGCCGTGCTGACGGTGCTCGTGTGGCGCACGTTCGAGCCGGCATCCAAGGCAAAGGCGAGCGCAACGGCAGCGGCGGGCAAAAACGCGTCGACGCAGACTGACGCGCATCGGCATCGCGTGCATCCGCATCGCGCGGATGCCTTCTGGCTGATCGTTCTCTACGGCGTGCCCGGTTTCGGCTACATCATCACCGCGACGTTTTTGCCCGTGATCGCCCGCGCTGCGCTGCCCGTGGATTCGCCGTGGCCTGATCTGTTCTGGCCGATGTTCGGCGGCGCGTTGGTCGTTGGCGCGCTGGTGGGCGCGCGTCTGCCGTCGCACTGGGACAACCGCACGCTGCTGGCCGGCTGCTACGTGCTGCAGGCGCTTGGCATCCTCGCGGGCATCGTGTCGCCGACGGCAGGCGGCTTCGCGCTTGGCAGCGCGCTGATTGGCTTGCCGTTCACGGCTATCACCCTGTTCGCGATGCGCGAGGCGCGCCGGCTGCACGGCGACAACGCGGCCGGACTCATGGGCTACGCGACGGCGGCCTACGGCCTTGGGCAGATCGTGGGTCCGCTCGTCGCCGCGCCGATCGCCGCGCACACCGGTTCGTTCACGCTGGCGTTGTGGCTGGCGGCGCTCGCGCTGCTCGCCGGCGCCGTGGGTCTCGTCGTGGTGACGGTGCTGCGCCCGTCGTTTCGCGCCTGAGCAAAAGCCCGGCACGCCACCCAGACGCCGCCGGATGGCGCGGACGAACAACGCCCGCGAGCACCACGACGACCGAACAACCGCGGGCACCTCTCACGCCCACTGGCTGTGCAGCGGACTCTCGCACGCACGGCCTCCAATCCTCACCAGGCGCCCGTTCGCGCCCGATCAAACCCGCCAGAAACAAATTCAGCACCCGCCGCACTAAAATGTCCGCTTTCCAGTCATCATTGCGCGCTCATCGCCGGGTGCGCCGCCTGCCATGCAACATTTTGCGTCGGACAACTACGCCGGCATCTGCCCCGAGGCGCTCGAAGCGCTGATCGCCGCCAACAACAGCGGCCACGAACCGGCCTACGGCGACGACTCGTGGACGCAGCAAGTCTGCGACCGCCTGCGCAACCTGTTCCAGACCGACTGCGAAGTGTTCTTCGTCTTCAACGGCACGGCGGCGAACTCGCTGGCGCTGGCGTCGCTGTGCCAGTCCTACCATTCGGTGATCTGCCACGAACTCGCGCACATCGAAACGGACGAATGCGGCGGCCCCGAGTTCTTCTCGAACGGTTCGAAGCTGCTGACGGCGCCGGGCGTCGCCGGCAAGCTCACGCCCGATGCAATCGAAGCCGTCGTCACGCGTCGCGCCGACATCCACTATCCGAAGCCCAAGGTCGTGACGCTCACGCAATCGACGGAAGTGGGCACCGTGTACAGCGTCGAGGAAATCCGCGCGATTGCAGCGATCGCGAAGCGCCGTCATCTGAAGGTGCACATGGACGGCGCGCGCTTTGCAAACGCCGTCGCAGCGCTCGACGTGCATCCGTCGGAAATCACGTGGCGCGCGGGCGTCGACGTGCTGTGCTTCGGCGGCACGAAGAACGGCTTGCCCGTCGGCGAGGCGGTCGTGTTCTTCGATCGCTCGCTCGCTGACGACTTCGCGTATCGGCTGAAGCAGGCGGGACAGCTTGCGTCGAAGATGCGTTTCATCTCCGCGCCCTGGCTCGGCCTGCTCGACAATGACGTCTGGCTGCGCAATGCGCGCCACGCAAATGCCATGGCGCAACTGATGGAGTCGCGCCTCGCGGAAATTCCGGGCGTGAGCATCATGTTCCCGACGGAATCGAACGCGGTGTTCGCGCAATTGCCGCCGCATGTCGCGAAGGCGATGCGCACGCGTGGCTGGAAGTTCTACGAGTTCATCGGCGCGGGCGGCTGCCGGTTGATGTGCGCGTGGGATACGCAGCCCGAAACGGTCGAGCGCTTCGTCGCCGAGGTTCGTGAGCTGTGCGCCGCGTGAGTCACGCGCCTGGCGACTGGATGCGCCGATGCGGCTTGCCGGTCGAGTTCATCGAGAGACCGGGTCAATAACGGAACATTAAAACGGCAACGCGCAACCGTTGCCGTGATGGTCGCAGTCAGCCGCTCTCGCCGTTTCGACGGTGCGAGCACGGAATCCTCGATAACAACGGAGACGCATCGCCATGGCCTACATCTACTATCTGACGCACATTCATCTCGGCTACGACGCGCTCGCGCAGTTGCCTGCGGAGTGCGAGCGCTCGGGCATCCGGCGGCCGCTCGTGGTGACGGACAAGGGCGTGATGGCGGCGGGCGTCGCGCAGCAGGCGATCGACGCGTTGAAGCTGCCCGGCGTGCCCATCTTCGACGACACGCCATCGAACCCCACGGAAGCGATGGTGATGGCGGCCGCGCAGCGCTATCGGGAAGAGGGCTGCGACGGGCTCGTGGCGATAGGCGGCGGCTCGTCGATCGATCTGGCCAAGGGCGTCGCGATCATGGCGACGCATGCGGGCACGATGACGGATTACGCGACGATCGAAGGCGGCAGCGCCAAAATCACCGACAAGGCCGCGCCGCTGATCGCGATTCCGACCACGGCGGGCACGGGCAGCGAAGTGGCGCGCGGCGCGATCGTGATTCTGAACGACGGCCGCAAGCTCGGCTTTCATTCGTGGCATCTGCTGCCGAAGGCGGCTATCTGCGATCCGGGCCTCACGCTCGGCCTGCCGCCCGCGCTGACGGCCGCGACGGGCATGGACGCGATCGCGCACTGCATCGAAACGTTTCTCGCGCCGTCGTTCAATCCGCCCGCCGACGGCATCGCGCTCGACGGCCTGGAGCGCGCCTGGGCGAACATCGAACTCGCAACGCGCGACGGCCAGAACCGCGACGCGCGCCTGCACATGATGAGCGCGTCGATGCAGGGCGCCATGGCGTTCCAGAAAGGACTCGGCTGTGTGCATTCGCTGTCGCATCCGCTCGGCGGCGTGTCGGTAAACGGTCGCACGTCGCTGCATCACGGCACGCTGAACGCCGTCGTGCTGCCCGCCGTGCTGCGCTTCAACGAAAGCGCGCCGTCTGTCGTCGAGAATCGCCGTTACGCGCGCATGCGTCGCGTGATGAATCTGCCGGACCATGCCGATCTTGCGGCAGCGTTGCACGACATGACCGCGCGCCTCGGACTGCCGACGGGCCTGAAGCAAATGGGCGTCGACGAAAGTGCGTTCGACAAGGTCATCAAGGGCGCGCTCGCCGATCATTGCCACAAGACGAATCCGCGCGAAGCGACGGCCGACGATTATCGGCGGATGCTGATCGAGTCGATGTAAGCGCCGTTCTTCCATTCAACCGCACACGACATGAACAAGCCCGCTCCCGCGCCGCGCACGGCTTACCCGCACTTCCTGTCTATCGCCACGCGCTGGATGGATAACGACGTGTACGGGCACGTGAACAACGTCGTCTATTACAGCTACTTCGATACCGTCGTGAACGAGTATCTGATCCGCAGCGGCGTGCTCGATATCGAGCACGGCACGACGATCGGCCTCGTCGTCGAGACGCAGTGCAACTACTTCGCGCCGATCGTGTTTCCGGATCGCATCGATGCAGGCTTGCGTGTCGTGCGGCTCGGCACGTCGAGCGTGCGTTACGAAGTAGGGCTTTTCAGGGAAGGCGACGCCGAGCCCGCCGCGCAAGGGCATTTCGTGCACGTGTACGTGGATCGCGAAACGCGGCGTCCTGTTACATTGCCCGACAGGCTGCGCGCGGCGCTCGAACCGCTGCTCGTCGTGGAAGGCGTGCAAGACGCGCAAGCGGGCTGACGCGTGCAGTCGTTCGTCATCGATGCGCTGAATGGCGTGAGCTACGGCTTGCTGCTGTTCATGCTGTCGGCGGGATTGACGCTGATTTTCAGCATGCTCGGCGTGCTGAACTTCGCGCACGCGAGCTTCTACATGCTCGGTGCGTATGTCGGCTTTTCCGTCGCGGCGCGCATGGGCTTCTGGTGGGCGCTCATCGTCGCGCCGTTCGTCGTCGGGCTGATGGGCGCGGCGCTCGAACGATGGCTGCTGCGGCGTGTGCGGCCGCACGGACATCTGGCGGAGTTGCTGCTGACGTTCGGCGCGGCGTATCTGATCGGCGAGGGCGTCAAGCTCGTCTGGGGCTTGCAGGCGCTGAGCGCCGCCGTGCCGAAAGCACTCGATGGTCCGCTGCTCGATGTGTACGGCGTCGCGTTCTCGCGCTATCGCGCGTTCATGATGGCCGTCGCTATTGCGATGCTCGTTGTGTTGCACGCGGTGCTGCGTGTGTCGAAAGCGGGGCTGATCGTGCGCGCGGCGCTCACGCATCCGCAAGCCGTCGAAGCGCTCGGTCACGACGTGCCGCGCGTCTTCACCGGCGTGTTCGCGGCGGGCACGGCGCTCGCCGCGCTGGCGGGCGTGATCGGCGCGCCGCTGTTCGTGCTCGAACCGGCGATGGCCGAATCGGTGGGATCGATCGTGTTCGTCGTGGTTGTGATCGGCGGGCTCGGGTCGCTCGGCGGCGCGCTGGTGGCGTCGCTCGTGATCGGCTGCGTGCAGACGTTCGCGGTCGCAACCGATATTCCGCTCGGCGAGCTGTTCGGCGACTTCGACAACGCATTGCCCGCTGCGTGGAGCGCGTTGACGCTCGCGCAACTCGCGCCGCTCGTGCCGTATCTGCTGCTCGTCGCCATGCTCGCCGTGCGCTCGCGCGGCTTCTTCGGACAACGCGACGACGATGCGTGACGTGAACCAGTCGCACGACGCGCAGCCCGCTTCGCCGCGTAGGCCAACATGGCGCGCGGCGCTGCCGTGGGCCGCGCTCGCGGCGCTGCTCATCCTGCCGCCGTGCATATCGACGCAAAGCTGGCTCGTCGCCTGGCTCGCGCAGACCGCCGCGATGATCGTGTTCGCGCTGTCGTACAACCTGCTGCTCGGCGGCGCGGGGCTGCTGTCGTTCGGGCATGCGGCTTCGTCGGGCATCGGCGCGCTGATCGCCGCGCAGCTGTTCAATCGCGTCGGCGTGCCGTTGCCGCTGCTGCCGTTGATGGGCGGCATCGGTGGTGCGCTGTTCGGTGCGCTGTATGGCCTCGTTGCGACGCGTCGCGCGGGCACCGCGTTCGCGATGATCACGCTCGGCATCGGCGAACTCGTCGCGGCGGCGGCCTGGACCTTGCCCGACTGGTTCGGCGGCGAAGCGGGTGTCGCGATCGACCGCACGGCGGGTATCGCGGTGCCGGGCCTGACGTTCGGGCCTGCGCGCGAAGCCTACGCGCTGATCGCGTTGTGGTGCGCGCTCGCTGTGATCGCGATGTACCTGCTGTCGCGCACGCCGTTCATGCGGCTCGCGAATGCCGTGCGTGACAACCCGGTTCGCGCGGCGGCTATCGGTTGCTTTCCGCGCCGCGTGCGTTATGAGGTCGTCGTGTGGTCGTCGTTTTTTGCGGGCATTGCGGGGACGCTCGGGTTGATCAATGTCGAACTGATATCGACGGAAAGCGTCGGCATGCTGCGCTCGGGCTCGGTGCTGATCGCGACGGTGATCGGCGGAAGCGGGGCGTTTTTTGGGCCGGTGGCGGGTGCCGTCGTGCTGACGTTTTTCAGCGTCGTCGTGGCGGGCGCGACGCGCGCGTGGCTCCTGTATCTCGGGCTGTTCTTCGTGGTCGTGGTGGTGTGCGCGCCCGATGGCATCGCGGGATGGATGCGGCGTCAAACCGCACGCATTGCACGCGATGGCTGGCGCGTCTGCCTGCCGTGGTTTGCTTGCCGGATGGCGAGCGCTTGCGCGTGTTCGCTTGCCGTCGTGCTGTTCGTGCAATGGGCGTACGCGCAACGCTTCGGCACGGAAGAGCGCAGGAGTCTCGTCACGACGATCGCTCCTTTGTGGCTCACGGTGGCCGTGCTGTGCCTCGCCGCGATCGGCTGGCTGACGATGCGCGTGGCGGCGCGCATGGACGGAAAGCTCAACGACGAAACGCGCGCGGAGGTCAGCGAATGATTCCCGCCATCGCCGTGCGACGTCTCGACAAGCGCTTTGGCGCAACGCGCATCCTGCGCGGCGTCGATCTCATGGTCGAGCCGCACGAACGTCACGCGCTGATCGGTCCGAACGGTGCGGGCAAATCGACGCTCTTCAATCTGATCGCGGGCGCGGCGCGGCCGAGCGCGGGCCGCATCGAACTGTATGGCGCGGACATCACGCGTCTTGCGCCTGCGGCGATTTGCCGTCGCGGACTCGCGCGCAGTTTTCAGACGACGAGTTTCTTCGCGAAGCTCAGCGTATTCGACAACCTGCGTTGCGCAGCGCAGATCGCGAATCGCGACCGCATGCGCTGGTGGCAGCGCTTCACCGCGACGCGCGAGGGCGACGAGCACGCCGAGCAAGTGTTGGACGCCGTCGGTCTGGGCGAACGTCGCGACGTGATCGCGGGCACGCTGAGTTACGCCGACCAACGCGCGCTCGATCTAGGACTGGCGCTGGCGAGCGGCGCGCATACGCTGCTGCTCGACGAGCCGACGGCGGGCATGAACCGCGCCGAGGCGGCGCGCGCCGTCGAACTGATCCGCGCAGCGACGGCGGGCCGCACGCTGCTGATGGTCGAGCACGACATGGACGTCGTGTTTGGTCTCGCGGATCGCATCAGCGTGCTCGTGCAAGGCGAGGTGATCGCGACGGGCACGCCGGACGCGATTCGCGCCGATCCCGCCGTGCGCGCGGCGTACCTGGGCGATATCGACGATCGCGGCGACGCCGCACAGGGAGCCGCGCGATGAACCCATTGCTCGAAATTCGCGATCTGCGCGCGTGGTACGGCGCAAGCCAGGCGCTGCATGGCGTGGACCTGCATATCGAAGCGGGCGAAGCCGTCGCGCTCGCGGGCCGCAACGGCTCGGGCCGCTCGACGCTGGCGAAGGCGATCATGGGTTTCGTACGCACGCAAGGCGTGATCCGTTTCGCCGGACAGCCGCTGGAAGGCCGGCGCGCGTTCGAGATTGCACGGTTCGGCATTGGCTATGTGCCCGAACAGCGCGATGTATTTCCGACACTGACGGTGCAGGAAAACCTGCAACTGGGCCTCAAGCCGCGCAACGGCAGACGCGCTGCGCGCTTCACACTCGACGACGCGCGTACGCTCTTTCCCGTGCTGCGCGAACGTGCGCGAACGAAGGCGGGCGCGTTGTCGGGCGGCGAGCAGCAGATGCTTTCGGTGGCGCGCGCGTTGCTCGGCGACCCTGATCTCATCGTGATCGACGAGCCGACTGAAGGACTCGCGGGTCAGGTCGTCGTGCAGCTTGCAGCGGCATTGAAACTGCTGCGCGAGCGCGGCGTCGCGATGCTGCTGATCGAACAGCGGCTCGTGATCGCAGACCGGATTACTAGCCGTATCGCCGTGATGGGACATGGCGAGATCGTGTTCGACGGATCGCTGGAATCGTTCCGGGCGCGGCCCGACGTGGCGCGCGAATGGCTTGGAGTGGGGTGATTTCGCATCGCATCACTTTTGTTCTCTGTTTGACTTGCACGGCCGTCATTGCGCAAAGCGCCTTGCGGCGGGCGTTTGCTGCTGACTGTTCGAAACGGTTCAAACGCGCTCGCGGTTGGTGAGCGTCCTCCAGAAATCTTGTCGGCAGCGCGTGGACAAAGACACTCAGATTTGCTTTGGTTTTCGCTGGCATCCGCGATGTGGTTGGGTTTTTTGCTTTTGCGCTGGCAACCGGGGTTGAGCGTTCGCGGCGCGGGTGGTTTGGTTTGCTTGTGTTTTCGCTGGCATCCGCGCTATGCCTTCGTGCTTCAAGCGTTGCCCCTGTGCGGGGCGGCACCTACTTTTCTTTGCCGCCGCAAAGAAAAGTAGGCAAAAGAAAGCGGCTAACACCGCCAGTTCTTGTATTTGCCTGAGGGCCCCCAACCGGTCCCACACTTCAAACGGCAACCACGTGACTCATGTTAGTTGCCAACGCTCTTGCGATGCGCCTCACCTGCTTCGCGCGCCCGCGTCGCCGCATGCCGTGCCAGATATTCCACCGCCGCCCAGGTGGCAAACTGTGTGTAGGCCGTAGCACCGCACACGCCTCACTCCAGACCGATAGCTCACGCGTTCCACCGTGTAAGAGCGCCAAGCTATACGTCGCGACAACCTACACACAGTTTGCCACCTGGGCGGCAGAAACCATTCGCTGCCGCTAGCTTGTACGCGGGTATTTGAAGTGGGTGAGGCGTTCATTCGAAGCGTTGGCAACGAGCGCCAACAGAGACGTTGCCGTGTGAAGCGTGGGACCGGTTGGGGGCCCTCAGGCAAGAAGAAATGCTGGCGGTGTGAGCCGCTTTCTTTTGCCTACTTTTCTTTGCGGCGGCAAAGAAAAGTAGGTGCCGCCCCGCACAGGGGCGACGCGTGAAGCACGAAGACATAGCGCGGATGCCAGCGAAAAGGCCAAAACACCGAACAGCGTCGCAGACCAAAACCTAACCCTTAGCATCCCGCTCAATAATCCACTCATGCCGCGGATCATTCTTGAAATGCCAGGTACGGGTAGGCCCAGCCATGACATTAAGATAATAAGAGTCATAGCCATAAGGCACAACGACAGGATGATACCCACGCGGCACCATCACGACATCGTGATCCTCAACCGCGAGAGACTCATCGATATCCCGCTCATCGGTATACACGCGTTGAAAAGCAAACCCTTGCGGCGGACTAAGCCGATGGTAATAAGTCTCTTCAAGAAAGCTTTCCGCAGGAATATTATTAGTATCGTGCTTATGCGGCGGATAGCTGGACGAATGTCCACTCGGCGTCCGCACCTCAACCACAAGCAGCGACTCAGCAGTCTCAGTCTGCGGAAGAATATCGCACACATACCGCGTATTCGCGCCCTTACCCCGCACGGACCGCTTCATCTGCGAAGACTCGATCAACCGCGCAGGATATTCGCCCTTGGCAGGCGCACTGGCCACACCCACCTCCGCCCGCCGGTTAGCACGAACAATAGCCCGCACACCAGGCGGCAAATAAACCGCAACAGGCGCGCTGTCCTCAAACACGCTGTCCCGCGAACCAAGTCCCGTCCACGTCTGCGCATCCGTTTCGATATCGACGGCACCCGCCATCACGACAATACACACCTCACGCGACGCTTCCAGCACATGCACGATCTCGTCCGGTTCCATCCGGTAAGCGGCGAAACCAACATACTTCCAGCCCGCCGTTTCAGGCGTCACGCGCGCGATCGTCTGGCCCTCGCGCTGTGCCTTGACAAGCAAACTCATGCTGCCTCCTGTGCGACATCGAGCGGCGCATCGACGAGCGTGCGCAGCGTGCGATAACCCTTCTGCGCATAAGCATACGACGGCGCGACAGCCGGGTCCTGCTCCGCCTCGACGACAAGCCAGCCGCGATAACCGTGACGCTTCAACGTATCGATGATCGCGGAAAAATCGACGGCGCCGTCGCCCGGCACCGTGAACGCGCCCGCAATCACCGCATCGAGAAAGCTCCAGTTGCGATTGCGTGCGAGCTTCATCACGGCAGGGCGCACGTCCTTGCAATGCACGTGACACACACGGCCGACATGCCGGTTGAGCACCGCAAGCGCGTCGCCGCCCGCAAACGTAATGTGTCCCGCATCGAACAGCAGGCCGACGTCGTCGGTAGTCAACGCCATCAGACGATCGACGTCGGCGGCAGTTTCGACATACGCGCCCATGTGATGGTGATACGCAACGCGCACGCCCTTGCTCAACGTATAGCGTGCGAATTCATTCAGGCGCTTTGCGTACGTGTTCCATTGCTCATCGGTGAAAAAGCGCGGCCGTTGATACAACGGCAACGGCGAGCCCTGGATCGTGTTGTGCACCTCGCCGTAGACCATCACCGTCGCGCCGTTCTTCGCGAGCAACTCCAGATGAGAATCGGCGGCCTTGCACTCGTCCTCGATGCTGCGGCTGAAATCCGCGAGCCGCCCCGAATACCATCCGGACACGAGCGACAAATCATACTGTTTGAACAACGCCTTCAACGCCTCAGGCTCGCGTGGAAACTTGTTCCCAAGCTCGAACCCCTGATAGCCGATTTCGCGTCCTTCCGTGAGCGCGACGTCGAGCGGCGTCTCGCCGCCGAGCGACGGCAGATCGTCGTTCATCCACGACAGCGGATTGATGCCGATACGTACTTCGAACTGGCTCATGTGCGCTTCCTCACTCATTGTCTTTGCCACGCGCGCTGATATGCGCTTCGTAATCGGCGCGTGCCTTGCGGACGCCTTCGCGCTGCGACACTTCCGGCACGGCGACTTCCCACCACCAGCCGCCTTCGTCCGTGGTGCGCGCGGCGTCGGTGTCGATGGAAATCACGTACGTGCGGTCCGCGGCGCGAGCGCGCTGCATCGCCGCTTCGAGTTCCTGCACGTTCGCAACGTGCTCCGCTTGCGCACCCATCGCGCGCGCGTGCGCGGCGAAGTCGATGTTCGGTGCGCCAGGCGCGCCTTGCACGCAGTCGTCGAACATGTTGTTGAACGGCGCGCCGCCGCAGGCCTGCTGCAAGCGGTTGATGCAGCCATAGCCGCGATTGTCGAGCACGACGACGATCAGCTTCGCGCCCAGCATCACAGATGTAGCGATCTCGCTGTTCATCATCAGATAGCTGCCGTCGCCGACCATCACGATCACTTCGCGCTCGGGACACGCGAGCTTTGCGCCAAGACCCCCAGCGATCTCGTAGCCCATGCACGAATAGCCGTATTCGACGTGGTACGCGCCCGGACGTCCGGCGCGCCACAGCTTGTGCAGTTCGGCGGGCAGCGTGCCCGCTGCGCAGACGACGATGTCGTCCGTCGTCGAGTGTTCGCTCGAGCGCTGCACCGCGCCGATCACGTCGGCGTCGTAGGGGAGGACGCTTTTGCCTTCCACACCTTGTGGCGCATGCGTGAGCTTCTGCACGATGTCGCGCCATTCGTTCGCACGCTGCTTCGCGTGTGATGTCCATGCCGCATCCGCTTGCCAGCTTTCCAGTCGCGACGACAAAGCTTCGAGCGCAAGCCGCGAATCGGCCTGCACGATACAGCCGCGATGCTTGATGGCGTCGAATGCATTCGCGTTGATGCCGATCACCTTCGCGTGCGTGAAGAGCGTGTTCGAGCCCGTCGTGAAGTCCTGCAGACGCGTGCCGACAGCGAGCACGCAATCGGCGTCGTGCGCGATCTCGTTTGCGCCGGGCGATCCCGTTACGCCGAGCGAGCCGAGATTCAACGGGTCGTCCCACGCGAGCGCGCTCTTGCCCGCCTGCGTTTCCGCAACAGGAATGCCGTAGCGCGTTGCGAACGCTTTCAATGCATCCGTTGCGTGGCCATAGAGCACGCCGCCGCCGGCGACGATCATCGGTTGCTTCGCGTTGCGCAGAATCGCTAGCGCTTCATCGAGTTCATGCTCAATGGGCGCGGGCGCATGCAACTTCACCACACGCGGCGCGAAGAAATCGGCGGGGTAGTCGTACGCGGTGGCCTGTACGTCTTGCGGCATCGCCAGCGTAACGGGTCCGCACAGCGCGGCATCCGTCAGCACGCGAATCGCGCGCGGCAAGGCGTTGAGCAACTGCGCGGGATGCACGATGCGATCGAAGTAGCGCGACACGGGCTTGAACGCATCATTGGCGGAAATGCCGCCGTCGTGGAAGTCTTCGACCTGCTGCAACACCGGGTCCGGCGCGCGCGACACGAAAACGTCGCCGGGCAGCAGCAACACGGGCAAGCGGTTCACATGCGCAAGCGCCGCCGCCGTGACGAGGTTCGTCGCGCCCGGACCGATCGAGGTCGTGACGGCCATCATCCGCCGTCGGAAGTGCGCTTTCGCGAAGGCGATCGCGCTGTGCGCCATCGCCTGTTCGTTGTGCGCGCGATAAGTCGGCAGTTCATGTCGATACTGATAGAGCGCCTCGCCGAGGCCCGCGACGTTGCCATGCCCGAAGATCGCGAACACGCCGCCGAACAGCGGCTCGGTGCCCGTGCCGTCTTCCGTCTCGACGCGTTGCGCGGCGAGATAGCGGACCACAGCCTGCGCGGCCGTCAGACGGATCGTGCCGTCAGCCGATACCTGCGCGGCCGTTTCAGGCGAGGTCGTCACATCGTGATGCAACGCACGTTGATTCATGCTGCCTGCTCCTGACGGATGGTATGCGAACCCGCCGCATGCGCTGTGCCACGGCTTTCGCGCCACGAGCGGATCAGCGTTTCGAACGTGCGGCGCACGCGGGCGATCACTTCGTCGTCGTCGATCTGTCCTGCGAGCCATGCCTGGCTCGCCTCGTAATGAATCGTGCGGCCAACCGTGAAGCCCTTGCAGGTCTTCGATTGCGCGGCCGCGCGGAAGCCTTCGATCATCTGCTCGACAGGCGCCGACAAGCCGAGCAGCACGACGCCGCGGCAGTACGGATCGCGTTCCTCGATCAGCGCATCGACGGCTTGCCACTGCGACGCATCCATCGGTTCGAGCTTCCACCACTCCGGATAGATGCCGATGTTGTAGATGCGCTTCAACGCGCGATGCACAATGTCCGGTCCGCCGGGCAAGCTCTTCGGCGGAATCACCTCGAGCAGCAGTTCGTGGCCCGACTCCTGCACGGCATCGTAGAGCGCGCGCAACTGCGCTTCCTGTTCGATGCGCTGTTCGATCGGCTCGTCGGGATGAAACTGCACGAGGCACTTCACCACATGCTCGCGCGGCCAGCTGGCGAGCGTCGTGCCGATCGAGCGTCCGTGATCGAAGACGAGCGGCACGGAACCCGGCAATTCGACGGGTCGGCCGATCCACCAGTTGCGGCCCGTCGCTGCGTTGAGCGCGTCCTGGCCGTAGCGATCGTCGATCAGCACCGCCGTCTTGCCTTGCAGGCCGAGTGCCTGTTCCGTTTGCGCGACGGCTTCGACGAACAAACTCTTCAGCTTCGAAATGCGCGACAGGTCCGCGCCTGTCTGCTGCGCGAGTTCGAAGAACTGGTTGCGGTGATCGAAGGCGAAGCCGAGCACTTCGTCATAGGTCTTGCGCGCGGGCGTCACGCGATGCAGACGCGCAAGCGTCGCGTCACGATCGGGTCGGCGCATGCGTGCCGGGTCGGCTTTCGCTTCGCTCAGGAAGTAGTCCAATTCGGCGGGTGTCGGCATGGCGGGCGCGCAGCCGTGGCGCGATACGACCAGCGCACCGCTCGCATTCGCGGCGCGTGCGCAGGCGTCGAGCGGCTCATCGCGCAGCCAGCCCGACAGGAAGCCGGAAGCGAACGCATCGCCCGCGCCAAGCACGTTCAGCACTTCGACTTCGACGCCGCCTTGAATTGGCGCATCGTCGATCGAAGCGGGCACGTCGCCGTCGATGATCTGGCAGCCGAGCGGCCCGCGCTTCACGACGAGCGTCGCGGGCGTCACCTTGCGTACTTCCCTGAGGCATTCGATCAGAGAGTCCTTGCCGCCCGCGATCCGGAACTCTTCTTCGGTGCCGATCACGAGATCGAAGAGGGGCAGGATGCCTTGAATGTGCGCGCTGACGCTTTCGTTCGCAACGAAGCGCGTTTCGCCATCGGCCTTGCCTGTGAGTCCCCACAGTACGGGGCGATAGTCGATGTCGAGCACCGTGCGCACGTCGTTGTTGCGCGCGTATTCGAGCGCGCGGCGGCTGGTGCGGTTCACCTGTTCCGTCGAGAAGTGCGTGCCCGTAATCAGCAGCGCTTTCGACGACGCAATGTAGGCCTCGTCGAAATCCGCTTCGTCGACGGCCATGTCCGCGCAGTTCTCGCGATAGAAAATCAGCGGGAACGTGTCGCGGTCTTTCAGGCCGAGCAATACGAGTGCGGTGAGCCGTTCCTGATCGACACGTACGTGGCTGACGTCGCAGCCTTCCTTCGTTAGCGTCTCAGTGAGGAAGCGGCCCATGTGGTCGTTGCCGACGCGTGCGAGCATCGATGCGTTCAGGCCGAGCCGCGCGCAGCCGAATGCGATGTTCGCCGACGAGCCGCCCAGATACTTCGCGAAGCTCGCGACGTCTTCGAGGCGGGAGCCGACTTGCTGCGCGTACAGATCGACGGCAAGCCGGCCTAGACAGATGATGTCGCGGCTGCGGCCCGCCGCGAAGCGGCTCGCGTTCTGAGTCGTGGGCTTACTGGTAAGAGCCATGAGTGTGTCCTGAGTGTGCTGGCAGCAGATGAGTGCGAAGGCTTTGCATGGGACCCAGAGTAAGGCGCTAAAGCGCCAACTCTGGTCGACAGTTGCTTAAATCGTCGCGCCTTCGAGTTCGCCGATCATCTTCTGCATTTCGGCGCCGCCCGCCATCATGTCGAGCACTTCGTCCTTCGTAATGGTTTCTTTTGTGTACGTACCCATCGACTTGCCGCGGTTGAGCAGCGTGAACGAATCGCCGATCGGATACGCGTGATGCACGTTGTGCGTGATGAAGATCACCGAGATACCCTTCGCGCGCGCCTTGTGAATCAGCTTCAGCACGTTGAAGCTCTGCTTCACGCCGAGCGCGGCCGTCGGTTCGTCGAGAATCAGCACGCGGGCGCCGAAGTGAATCGCACGCGCAATCGCGAGACACTGCCGTTCGCCGCCCGACATCGTGCCGATCGGTTGATGCGGGTCGCGCACGTTGATGCCCATTTCGGCGAGCTTCTCGCGGGCGATGCTCGCGCTCGTTTCCAGGTCCATCACGTTGACGAGGCCGAAGAGCTTTTTCTGCGGCTCGCGTCCCATGAAGAAGTTGCGCGCGACAGAAAGCAGCGGCACCAGCGCGAGATCCTGATACACGGTCGCGATGCCCATATCGAGCGCATCGCTCGGCGATTCGAACAGCACTTTCTTGCCGTCCACGAGGTAGTCGCCGGCCGAGGGCTGATGCACGCCCGCGAGCGTCTTGATGAGCGTCGATTTCCCCGCGCCGTTGTCGCCCAGCAGGCAGTGCACTTCGCCGCGCCGCAGGCGCAGCGTGACGCCTGATAGCGCGATTACCTTGCCGAAAAACTTGCTGACGTTTTCGAGCGACAGGATGAAGTCGTCTTGCTTGAGAGTGTCGGACATGGTCGTCTCCCGATTACGATTGCGCAACGCGACGGCGCACATAGTGGTTGAACAGCACCGCGATCAGCAGCATGACGCCGAGGAACACGCGGAACCAGTCCGAACTGACATTCGTATAGGTGATGCCGATCTGCACGACGCCGAAGATCAGCGCGCCGAAGCACGCGCCCACCACCGATCCATAGCCGCCCGTCAGCAGCGTGCCGCCGATCACCGCGGCGATGATCGCCTCGAATTCCTTTTGCAGGCCACGGTCGGCAGCAGCGGAACCGATGTCGCACACTTGCAGCACGGCGAACAGGCACGAGCAGAACGCGGTCAGCACGAACAGGGAAATCTTCACGCGGCGCACCGGCACACCGACGTTCTTCGCAGCGTTCGCATCGCCGCCGACAGCCAGCACCCAGTTGCCATAACGCGTCTTCGCGAGGACGAACGCACCGACTGCCGCAAGCGCGAACCACCACAGCACCACTTTCGGAATGCCCGGCACGAGCGGCTGGCCGTTTTCGAGCAGCGAGCCGACGCCCATATGCGCGAGGCTCGTGAAGAGTCCATGGAACGCTACGCCATGGAACAGGAAGTTGGTGATGGCGTCGGACTGCGCGAGATCGCCGACGCCGGAGATGATGGTGCGGTCCGCGACCATGATCGACAGCGCGAGCGTCAGGCCGCGCAGGATGAACAGGAACGCGAGCGTCACGATGAACGACGGCAGGCGCGTGCGCATCACCAGATAGCCGTTCAGTGCGCCGAGCGCCATCGATCCGGCGAACGCGAAGATGATCGCGGCCCAGATCGGCCAGTGGAAGTAGACGGATGGAATGGCGACCATCATGCCCGCGAAGCCGATCATCGAACCGATCGACAGATCGAACTCGCCCGCGATCATCAACAGGCACGCGCCGACGGCGAGAATGCCGAGATAGGCGGAGACCTGCGACCAGTTCATCACGCCGTCGAGATTGAACATCCCCGAGTTGCCGGCCGACAGGGCGAACACGAGGAACACGAGCACGGTGCCGGAGATCGCGGCAAATTCCGGCCGGTTCAGCAGATGCCCGAAGAACGATTCCTTGCGGACGCGCTCGTCGCCGGGCAATGCCGGTGCAGCGGATTGCGCATCGGCGCCCGGCGCATCGCTGCCCGGTGCGTCGTGACCATGCGTTGGATAGTGTTTGCCGGCTACGCCCATGATGTCTCCTTGTCGACCCGAGTTGGCGCTTCAGCGCTTACTCGGGTCCCATGCCAGGTCGAACAGAGTTAGCGCTTTAGCGCTTACTCTGTTCCCTTGGCGAGTCAGCCCGAGTTGGCGCTTCAGCGCTTACTCGGGTCCCATGGCTTTGCTGTGCGTTTCACTCGGATGAGTGGCGAGAGGCGCAGAAAGCCGTTAAACGACGCGGTCGGGTCGCCCGACGATGGCGGCAAAGGGCCGCCGGGGTCGCGCTGTGCTGGCGCGCCCGGTACCGCGTATGACTGGCTAGAGGAAAGGCCCTTAGCGGTACTGGCCCGCGTACTTGATGACCTTGTCGATATTCGCCTTCGTGATGAAGCCCGGACCGGAACGGATGTTCTTCGGCCCATACGACGGCTCGAGGCCGTAGGTCTGCAGGCGTTCCTTGAACTTCGGATTCGCTTGCAGGATTTGCCGGATCTTCGTCGGATCGGTCGTGTGATCCTTCTTCACGATCGCCAGCACGGCGACGGCGATGTAGCCTTGCAGATACGGCTGCTGATCGATTGCGAAATTGATCGTGCCGTCCTGGATGCCCTTCGCGATGTCATCCGAGAAGTCGAACGTGGCGAAGTAGATCTTGCCCGCGAGGCCCATCTGCTGCACCGCCTTGATGGTGGCCGCGGCGGGCGTCGGGCCGAGTGTCAGAACCGCGCCCGTGTTCGGATGGTTGCGCAGGTAGGCGCTCACCTTCGACTGGATTTCCGTCGGGTCCTGGCCCGAATCGATCGTCGAGGTCTTGTAGTTCACGCCGAGCGCGTCGGCAAAGCCGCGGCAGCGTTCGAACGAAACGGCGTTGGTTGCGAAGTGGTTCACGCACAGGAACGACTTCACGCCCGCGGCCTTGGCCTTTTCGCCTGCCGCCTTGCCTGCCACGTATTCGGGCTGGCCGATATGCATGATCGCGCCGAGCTGCGCGCTCTGTTCTTCCGTACCGGAGTTGATCGTGACGAGGGGAATCTTCTTGCCCGTGACCTTGCCGAGCGAGCTCTTCAGCACGTCGAAGTCGGCAATGGTGACGATCACGCCGTCGTAGTTGCGCGCCGCGGCCTGTTCGATCAGGCGTGACATGTCGGCGAGATCGCCGTTCGGCGGGTTGCGGTAGTCGGTTGCGACGTTGAAATCCTCGTCGGCCTGCTTGATCGCATTCTTGATCGTGTTCCACCACGAGTCCGAATCCGGCGCGTGGCTGATGAGCACGAACTTCGCGTCTGCTGCTTGTGCCGTCGATGCCGCCGTCATGGCACCGATGCCTGCGGCCAGGGTTAATGCTGCTGCCAGAACTTTGAACGAAGCCTTGCCATTGCAAAGTCTCATTGTCTCCACCTTTGTCTGTTCGTATTTGAGGGGAGCGTATGACGCTTTGCGAGGTGATGCCGGCTCGGTGTTGCGTCATCGCTCAGGACCAAGATTAGGCCAACTTTTCGAGACTTGCAATGAAAATTTCATGTCAAAGAAAAATGGAAAATCCATTCCATTTGCTTTCGGTTGTGCCTATACTCCGCAACGTCGGGACAGTGCATTGTCATTCCCTGTCAGCCTTACGGGACGGGATTTTGCACTGCAAAAAAGCACCCAGAAGCACAGAGGTAAAGACCATGGCGGAAGACAGCACAGAAGAGTTGCCGAGCGTCGAAGAATTGATGCAGCGCATCGCGGAAAACTACGAATCGTTGCCGCGTCAGTTGAAGAGCGTGGCGACGTATCTGGAGCAGCATCGATCGAGCGTGATGGTGGATCGCACCAGCGACATTGCGACGAGTTGCGGCGTGCATCCGTCGGCTGTGGTGCGCTTCGCGCAGCGTTTCGGCTTTTCGGGTTTTTCCGACCTTCAGGCCGTGTTCCGCCAGGCTTACACGACGCAAGGCGCGTCGTCGCAGAGTTATCAGCAGCGCATTCGCAAGCTGATCGACGAGAAGCCGGGGCGGCTGTCGGGCGGCAGCGTCGCGCGCGAATTCGTGGCGGCATGCCGCGATGGTCTCGACGAACTGGAAGGCTCGCTCGACGACGCGCAGTTCGACGCCGCCGTGAAGATGCTGCAGCACGCCGACAACATCTATGTGATCGGCGTGCGGCGCTCGTTCCCCGTGGCGAGCTACATCGTCTACGCGTTGCAGCACACGCCCAAGCGCGTGCATCTCGTGTCGGGTTTCGGCGGGATGTATCGCGAGCAGATTCGCAGCGTGAAGAAGGGCGACGTCGTGATCG
Source organism: Paraburkholderia hospita (assembly GCF_002902965.1). Classification (GTDB taxonomy): domain Bacteria; phylum Pseudomonadota; class Gammaproteobacteria; order Burkholderiales; family Burkholderiaceae; genus Paraburkholderia; species Paraburkholderia hospita. Next base: position 1,144,489 of record NZ_CP026105.1, read on the forward strand.
CGATCAGCTTCGCGCCTTACGGTAAAGAGACGCAGCATTGCCTGCGCGTCGCGCATCACCATCAGGCAAAGACGCTCGTCATTACGGATAGTCAGCTGTCGCCGCTCGCGCGCTATGCGAGCACGCAGTTGTATGTGAAAGAGGGCAGCGCGTTTGCATTCCGCTCGCTGACCAGCACGATCTGCCTGTGCCAGGCGCTGTTCATCGCGCTCGCGTACAAGCTGGAATTGAACGTAGAAGAGTCGACAGACACTGGAGGATACGATGACTGATGTGGCAGGCAAGACAATCGACGTAGCGGTGTTCGGCGCAGGGCGCATCGGCAAGATCCATGCGTCCAATCTTGCGCGGCAGCCGGGCGTCCGGCTCAAGTACGTGGTCGATGTGAACCGCGATGCAGCGGCTGCGCTCGCGGCGCAATACGGCGCGCAGGTTGCGGATATCGACGGCGCGATGGGCGATGCGTCGGTGGGCGCGACCGTGATCTGTTCGAGCACCGACACGCACGCCGATCTGATCCTGCAATCGGCGGCGCAGAAGAAGCATGTGTTCTGCGAGAAGCCTGTCGATCTGACGCTGGAACGTGCGCGCGCGTGCGCCGATGCGGTCGCGAAAGCGGGCATCGTCTGCATGATCGGCTTTCAGCGACGCTTCGATCCGACCTTCGCCGCGCTGAAGGCGCGCATCGACGCGGGCGAGATCGGCACGCCGGAAATGCTCGTCGTGACGAGCCGCGATCCGGGCGCGCCGCCTGTCGAGTACATCAAGCACTCGGGCGGCATCTTCAAGGACATGCTGATTCACGACTTCGACATTTTCCGCTGGATTCTCGATGACGAAGCGGACACGCTGCACGCGACGGGCAGTTGCCTGACCGATCCCGCGATCGCCGATGCGGGCGATATCGATTGCACGGCAGTGACGATCCGCACGAAGCGCGGGCGTCTGTGCCAGATCAACACGTCGCGGCGCGCTGCGTATGGCTACGACCAGCGCTTCGAACTGCTCGGCAGCGAGGGCATGCTGCAGGCGGGCAATGTGCGTCCGACGGAAGTCACTGCATATTCGAAGACGGCTGTATCGAGCGACGTGCCCGAGCATTTCTTTCTCGAACGCTATCGTGCCGCGTATGCGCTCGAAATCGCGCATTTCTTCGAGGCTGTCACGCAAGGCAAGCCGGTGCGCACGACGGTCGCCGACGGCCTGAAGGCGCTCGAACTCGCCGAAGCGGCGACGCGTTCGTGGCGCGAAGGGCGTGCCGTCAAGCTCAACGAGGCACTGTAATGAGCGGCCCGCTGCGGATAGGCGTGGTTGGGCTGGGGCGGCTCGGCAAGCGGCATGCGGAGAATCTCGCGTATCGCGTGTCGGGCGCGGCGCTGGTGGCCGCGTGCAGTCCCGTCGAAGAGGAACGCGCGTGGGCGCGCGCCACGTTGCCGGCGCCGCGTCTTTACGACGACTATCACGCGCTGCACGAAGACCGCGACGTGGATGCGGTGTGGCTCGTGACGCCGTCCGCGTTGCACGCGCAGCAGATCATCGATGCGTTGCGCGCGGGCAAGCATGTGTTCTGCGAGAAGCCGCTGTCGCTCGATCTGGCCGAGTGCGAGCGGGTGATCGCGGAGGCGCAGCGTCATCCCCAGTTGCAGGCGACCATTGGCTTCATGCGCCGTTTCGATCCGAGCTATCGCAGCGCGTTCGAGAAAATCGAGGCGGGCGCGATTGGCCGGCCGTTCATGGTGCGCTCGCAGACTTGCGACCAGAACGATCCCGAAGGTTTTTTCGTGCGCTTTGCGCCGACGTCGGGCGGGATATTTCTTGACTGCACGGTGCATGACATCGACGTCGCGCGATGGCTGCTCGGCATGCCGAAGGCGACGCGCGTCTATGCGAGCGGCGTGATCGCGTTGCACGAAGGGCTGCGTGAATTCGGCGACGTCGACAATGGCGTCGCGATCTGCGAGTTCGAAGGCGGGCGCATGGCGATGTTTTACGCGTCGCGCACGCTGGCGCACGGCAACGATACGGGCAGCGAGGTGATCGGCACGGCGGGCGCGCTGTATGTTGGGCGCAATCCGCGCGCGAACCGTGTCGAAATCGCTGACGCGAGCGGGATTCGCAACGAGTGCACGCCGACCTTCTTCGACCGTTTCGAGGATGCGTTTTTGTGCGAGGCGCAGGCGTTCGTCGCGGCTGTGCGGCAAGGCAAGCAGAGCGGGGCGACGTTGGCGGACGCGATGGAGGCGACTCGCGTTGGGTACGCGTTGCGTGAGTCGCTGGCGAGTGGACGTTCTGTTGATCTGTAGCGGCACGCACGCCCGGGCTGTTGCGGCTTGGGCGTGGGTTGAGCGCTTGCGTTAGAATTTGACCCTTCTGCATGAGCGCCGTAAATCCAGCACGAGCGCCGGCTCACGAAGGGCAACGTCGATGGAAATTCAGATTCATAAGGAAGTGGATGCGCGCGGTCTGAACTGTCCGCTGCCCATTCTGCGCGCCAAGAAGGCGCTGGCTGATATGGAAAGTGGTCAGATTCTCAAAGTGCTGGCGACGGATCCCGGCTCGCAGCGGGATTTTGCTGCGTTTTCTAAGCAGACTGGGAATGAGATTGTTGAGGTGACGACTACGTCGGATAAGGTTTTTGTGTTTTTAATGCGGAGACGGTGAAGTTTTTGCCTGCGGCGCGTTTGGTTTTTTGCTGGCATCCGCGATTTGTCGCTCTGCTTCAGGCGTTGCCGTGTGGTGTATTGGCCTTTGCGCTGGCATCCGCGTTATGCCTTCGTGCTTCAAGCGTTGCCCCTGTGCGGGGCGGCACCTACTTTTCTTTGCCGCCGCAAAGAAAAGTAGGCAAAAGAAAGCGGCTAACACCGCCAGCCCGTGTTCTTATCCACGGGCCCCCAACGTCCCCACGCTTCACGTGACAGTGCCCTGGTCGGTGCTCGTTGCCAACGCGCTGAATGAGCGCCTCACCCACTTCAAACACCCGCACACGTGCTAGCGGCAGCGAATGGTTTCTGCAGCCTAGGTGGCTAACTGTGTGTAGGTTGTCGCGTCGTATAACTTGGCGCTCTTACGGGGGGGGGGGCGCGTGCGCTATCGGTCCGAAGTGAGGCGTGTGGAGCACTTGGGCAGACACACAGTTTGCCACCTGGGTGGCGGTGGACTATCTGTCAAGGCATGCTGAAACGCGGGAGCGTGAAGCGGGTGAGGCGTACTGGAAGAGCGCTGGCAACGAACTTGAATCGAGAAGTTGCCGCGTGAAGTAAGGGACCGGTTGGGGTCCCTCAGGCAGGAAGAAATGTTGGCGGTGTGAGCCGCTTTCTTTTGCCTACTTTTCTTTGCGGCGGCAAAGAAAAGTAGGTGCCGCCCCGCACAGGGGCGACGCTTGAAGCACGAAGGCAATGCGCGGATGCCAGCGCAGAGTCATAACGCGGATGCCAGCTCAAGAACAAGCAAACCAACCAGCCGTCGCAGACAAAAACCTCAACCTTCCAACACCGGCGACCGAGTCCGCAAATACTCCTCAAAATCCGCAGCCACTTCCGGATGCCGAAGCGCAAACTCAACAGTAGCCTTCAGGTACCCCAACTTGCTACCGCAATCAAACCGCGTCCCGTGGTACTTATAAGCGAGCACCTGCTCATCAGCGAGCAACGACTGAATCGCATCCGTCAGCTGCAATTCGCCGCCGGCGCCCGGCTTCAACGCGCGAATATGATCGAAAATGCGGGGCTTCAACACATAGCGCCCAACCACGCCAAGGTTAGAAGGCGCAACCTCAGGCGCCGGCTTCTCCACGATGCCTGACATCTTGATGATGGCGTCTTCCCACTCCTTGCCATCGACGATCCCATACGAACTCGTCTCCGACGCCGGAATCTCTTCAACCCCGATCACCGAGCTGTGATAGTGATCGAACACCTCGATCATCTGCTGCATCACGGGCGGTTTGCCATACAGCAAATCATCCGCGAGGATCACGGCGAACGGATTGTCGCCCACCAGCTTCTCAGCGCACAGCACAGCGTGGCCCAGACCGAGCGCCTCCGGCTGACGCACATAGAAACAGTCCACATGGCTCGGCTTGATGCTGCGCACCAGCTCCAGCAGCTTCGCCTTGCCGCGCGCTTCCAGTTCCGCCTCGATTTCGTAGGACTTGTCGAAATGGTCCTCGATCGCCCGCTTGCTGCGACCCGTCACGAAGATCATCTCGGTGATGCCGGCCGCCATCGCTTCCTCGACCGCGTACTGGATCAGCGGCTTGTCGACGATAGGCAGCATCTCCTTCGGGCTGGCCTTGGTGGCAGGGAGGAAGCGGGTGCCGAGACCCGCGACCGGAAAGACCGCCTTTGTAACTTTTAGCATGTGTGTACCCTGCGTCCTCTGGTTTGGGATGCGCGCCGGCGCCGGTGGCTCGGCGCGCATGCAGCGTCAATCAGGCAGGCAAACGCGACAGTTGTGCCGTCAGCTTGCCAATCGTGGTCTGGTATTCTGCCAGCCTTTTCTGCTCCTGCTCAACGACCGCCGGCGGTGCTTTTGCAACAAAACTCTCGTTCTGCAGCTTGGCGTTACATTTCGAAACTTCTGCGCTCAGTCTCGCAATCTCTTTTGACAGGCGCTCGCGCTCTGCGGCAACGTCGATTTCCACCTTCAGCACAAGCTTGTCCGTTCCTACGATAGCAATCGGCGCGCCATGTGCTTGCGCATCCAGCGTCGCTTCGTCGGCGATGATCTGCACTTCGGACAAACGCGCCAACGCCTGCGCGTAAGGCGCGAACGACGCCAGGCGCTCCGCGTTGCCCGTCACCAGCAGCGGCACCTTCGTCGCCGGCGACAGGTTCATCTCGCCGCGCAGGTTCCGGCACGCGTCGATCACGGCTTTCAGATCGGCGGCCCATTGTTCGGCCGATTCGTCGATCTTGCCCGGCTCGGCGATCGGGTAGGGCTGCGTCATGATCGACGCCTCGCCTTCTGCCTTGCCTTCCGGGTACTTCGCCGCGAGCGGCGCCACCTTTTGCCACAACGCTTCCGTAATGAAAGGAATCACCGGGTGCGCGAGACGCAGCACCGTTTCGAGCACACGCAACAGCGTGCGGCGCGTGGCGCGCTGCTGCTCGGGCGTGCCCGTCTGGATCTGCACCTTCGCCAGTTCGAGATACCAGTCACAGTATTCGTCCCACACGAACTTGTATAGGGCGTTTGCCACATTGTCGAAACGATAGTCGGCAAATGCCTTTTCGACGTCGGCTTCGACGCGCTGAAGCAGCGACACGATCCAGCGATCGGCCTGCGAGAAGTCCGTGTAGCCGCCGGGGCCGCAATCGCCCGGTTGGCACGCGCCCGGCTTCGAGAAGCCGCAGTCGTGGCCTTCGCAGTTCATCAGCACGAAGCGCGTCGCGTTCCACAGCTTGTTGCAGAAGTTGCGATAGCCTTCGCAGCGCGCGAGGTCGAAGTTGACGTTGCGGCCGAGCGTCGCCATCGACGCCATCGTGAAGCGCAACGCATCCGTGCCGAACGCGGGAATGCCGTCGGGGAACTCCTTGCGCGTCTTCTTTTCGATCGACGCCGCCTGCTTCGGATTCATCAGGCCCGTGGTGCGCTTTGCGACGAGCGCATCGAGGTCGATGCCGTCGACGATATCGATCGGGTCGAGCGTATTGCCCTTGCTCTTCGACATCTTCTGGCCTTCGGCATCGCGCACCAGACCGTGCACGTAGACGGTGTCGAACGGCACCTTGCCGGTGAAGTGCGTGGTCATCATGACCATGCGCGCGACCCAGAAGAAGATGATGTCGAAGCCCGTCACCAGCACCGACGACGGCAGGAACGCCTTCAGTTCGGGCGTCTCTGCAGGCCAGCCGAGCGACGAGAACGGCACGAGCGCCGACGAGAACCACGTGTCGAGCACGTCTTCGTCGCGCTTGAGCGAGCCTTTGTAGCCTTCAGCGTCTGCCTTGGCGCGGGCTTCCTCTTCCGTCTTCGCGACGAAGATTTCGCCGTTATCGCCGTACCACGCGGGAATCTGGTGGCCCCACCACAATTGACGCGAGATGCACCAGTCCTGGATGTTTTCGAGCCACTGGTAATAAGTGGTCGTCCAGTTTTCCGGCACGAACTTGATCTGGCCGTTGCGCACCACATCGAGCGATGTTTCCGTGATCGACTTGCCCGGATTGAAGGTGCCTTCCGGCGCGGGCTTGGTCATGGCGACGAACCATTGGTCCGTGAGCATCGGTTCGATGACGACGTTCGTGCGGTCGCCGCGCGGCACCATGAGCTTGTGCGGCTTGACGGATTCGAGCAGCCCGAGCGCTTCCAGATCCGCGACCACCTGCTTGCGCGCTTCGAAGCGGTCCAGACCGCGATACTTTTCGGGCGCGTTGTCGTTGATCTTCGCGTCGAGCGTGAGGATTTCGATCTGCGGCAGCTTGTGGCGCTGGCCGACCTGATAGTCGTTGAAATCGTGCGCGGGCGTGACCTTCACGACGCCCGTGCCGAATTCGCGGTCCACGTAGTCGTCGGCGATGATGGGGATTTCGCGGTCCGTGAGCGGCAGCTTGACGGTCTTGCCGATCAGATGCGCGTAGCGCTCGTCTTCCGGGTGAACCATCGCGGCGACGTCGCCGAGCATGGTTTCAGGGCGCGTCGTGGCCACCGTCAGATGGCCCGAGCCGTCCGCGAGCGGGTACTGGATGTGCCACAGGTGGCCGTTTTCTTCCTCGCTGACCACTTCGAGATCGGACACGGCTGTGAGCAGCACCGGGTCCCAGTTGACGAGGCGCTTGCCACGGTAGATCAGGCCCTGTTCATACAGGCGCACGAACACGTCGCGCACGGCGGCCGACATCTTGTCGTCCATCGTGAAGTATTCGCGCGACCAGTCGATCGACGCGCCCAGACGGCGCACCTGGCCCGTGATCGTCGAACCGGACTGCTGCTTCCATTCCCACACGCGCTCGACGAACTTTTCGCGGCCGAGGTCATGGCGCGACACGCCCTGCGCGTCCAGCTGACGCTCGACGACGATCTGCGTCGCGATGCCCGCGTGGTCCGTGCCGGGCACCCACAGCGTGTTTTCGCCGAGCATCCGGTGGTAGCGCGTGAGGCCGTCCATGATCGTCTGGTTGAACGCGTGGCCCATGTGCAGCGTGCCCGTGACGTTGGGCGGCGGCAACTGGATCGAGAAATTCTTGCGGCCCGGCTCCATGGTCGGAGCGGCGTAGCCGCGTTTTTCCCATTCGGGGCCCCATTGGGACTCGATCGTCTGCGGCTCGAAACTCTTGGCCAGCGTGCTGTCGCTTGTCGTCATCGTCAAAATCTGCCGGAAAATGCGTGGAAAGATGCCTGAAACCTTGAATTATAAAGGGATGCGGCAGCGGCGGGCCGCGCTTGCCTGCGCGCCTGTGCATCACGGGCGCGAGCGGCTATGGAATCGGGGGCGGAAATCACGCGACGGGCAGCGCTGTCCCGCGGTCTTATAATGACGGACCACCCGCCGCAACCGTAGTCTCTTCTCGTCATCCATGCCCGAACTGCTCGCGAACCTGAACCCCGAACAACACGCCGCCGTCACGCTGCCGAACGAACCGGCGCTCATTCTGGCGGGCGCAGGCAGCGGCAAGACGCGCGTGCTGATCACGCGGATCGCGTGGCTGATCCAGCAGGGTCTCGCATCTCCGCCGACCATTCTCGGCGTCACCTTCACGAACAAGGCCGCGCGCGAAATGATGTCGCGCCTGTCGGCGCTGCTTCCCATCGACACGCGCGGCATGTGGATCGGCACGTTCCACGGCCTGTGCAACCGGATGCTGCGCGCGCATTTCCGCGACGCCGGTCTGCCGCAGACGTTCCAGATTCTCGATACGGCGGACCAGCTTTCCGCGATCAAGCGCCTGATGAAGGGCCTGAATATCGACGACGAGAAATATCCGGCGAAGAACCTGCAGTACTTCATCAACAACGCGAAGGAGCAGGGGCTGCGGGCGAAAGACGTCGACGCGTCCGACAACTTCAACCGCAAGTTCGTCGAACTGTATGAAGCGTACGACCAGCAATGCCAGCGCGAAGGCGTCGTCGATTTTCCGGAACTGCTGTTGCGCTGCTACGAACTGCTGTCGTACAACCCGCCGCTGCGCGCGCATTACCAGGCGCGCTTCCGTCATATTCTGGTCGACGAGTTCCAGGACACGAACAAGCTGCAATACGCGTGGCTCAAGCTGCTGGCGGGCGAGCACAACGCGATCTTCGCGGTCGGCGACGACGACCAGTCCATCTACGCGTTTCGCGGCGCGAACGTCGGCAACATGCGCGACTTCGAGCAGGAGTTCAAGGTTCGGAATCTGATCAAGCTGGAGCAGAACTATCGCTCGCACGGCCATATTCTCGATGCCGCGAATCATCTGATCGCGAACAATTCGCGGCGCCTGGGCAAGAACCTGCGCACCGACGCGGGCCACGGCGAGCCGGTGCGCGTCTACGAGGCAGCGACGGATTCGCAGGAAGCGGGCTGGATCGTCGAAGAGATTCGCGCGCTGATCAGCACGGGCGCGTCGCGCAGCGAGGTCGCCGTGCTGTACCGGAGCAACGCGCAGTCGCGGACGATCGAACATACGCTCGTGAATGCGGGCATTCCGTATCGCGTGTATGGCGGTTTGCGGTTCTTCGAGCGCCAGGAAGTGAAGCACGCGCTCGCGTATCTGCGCCTGATCGACAATCCGAACGACGACACGGCATTCGCGCGCGTCGTCAATTTCCCGACGCGCGGCATCGGCGCACGCTCGATCGAACAACTGGCGGACGCGGCGCGTTCGTACAACACGTCGATGGCGGTGGCGATTCCGTACGTGACGGGCAAGGCGGGCACGAGCCTCGGCGGGTTCGCGAACCTGATCGCGAAGATGCGCGCGGAAACGGCGCAGATGAGTCTGCCTGAAACGGTCGAATACGTGGTGCGCGCAAGCGGCCTGTCCGAGTTCTATCAGAACGAGCGTGAAGGTCAGGACCGGCTCGAGAACTTGCAAGAACTGGTGAACGCGGCGACGGCTTTCGTCAGTGAAGAAGGCTACGGCCTCGACACGCCCGCACGCTCGATTCCGCTGCGCCCGGGCGCGACGGCGGCGCCCGAACTCGTCGTCGCGACCGACGATTCTGGCGTCGACGTGCTCGACGCCGAGAATCCCGCCGATCCCGCGCAAAACCCCGACACGATGACGCCGCTCGCGGGCTTCCTGTCGCATGCGTCGCTCGAAGCGGGTGACAACCAGGCGCAAGCCGGCCAGGAGGCCGTGCAACTGATGACGGTGCACGCGGCGAAGGGTCTCGAATTCACGGCGGTGTTCATCACCGGCCTCGAAGAAGGGCTGTTCCCGCACGAGAATAGCGCGATGGAAACGGACGGCCTCGAAGAAGAGCGCCGCCTGATGTATGTCGCGATCACGCGTGCGAAGGAGCGGCTGTACCTGTCGTTCGCGCAGAGCCGGATGCTGCACGGCCAGACGCGCTACAACATCCGCTCGCGCTTCTTCGACGAATTGCCGCAGGAAACGCTCAAGTGGCTCACGCCGAAAGTCGAAGCGGGCGCGCGCTGGGGCGGCCGTTCCGATAACGCGGGCTGGGGCCGCGACTGGTTCTCGCGGCCGGACCGTCAGCAGGGTTATGGCGGCGGCGCGTCGACGGTGGCGAGCGCGCCTTTGCCCGCGTTTGCGAACGAGCAGCGCGCGGCGGACACGGGTTTCCGCGTCGGCCAGCAGGTATTCCACACGAAGTTCGGCGAAGGCACGGTCACCGCACTCGAAGGCGGCGGCGCCGATGCCAAAGCGCAGGTGAAGTTCAAGCGCCACGGCGAGAAATGGCTCGCGCTGGCCGTCGCGAAACTGCAGGCGGTCGAATGAGCGCGCTCCCGTCCGAAGCGACGATTCCGCGCCGTCCACTCGGCGTGATGGCGGCGCTGCCCGAGGAACTCGGCGATCTCGTCGCGGCGATGCGCGCAGAGGGTGCAGTTGAAACGATCACGCACGGCAAGCGCGACTATCACATCGGCACGGTGCACGGCGCGCCGTGCGTCGTGACGCTGGGGCGCGTCGGCAAGGTCGCGGCGGCGGCGACCGTGAGCGCGCTGATACACGCGTTCGATGTCGAGGCGGTGGTGTTCACGGGCGTTGCGGGCGGTGTCGGGCCGACGGTGCGAATCGGCGATATCGTCGTGGCCGAAACGTTGATGCAGCACGATCTGGATGCGTCGCCGCTTTTTCCGCGCTTCGAAGTGCCGCTGCTCGGCATCTCGCGCTTTGCCGCCGACGCGCCGTTGACGGCCGCGTTGGTCAACGCGTGCGATCGCTTCGTCGAAGAAGAGGGCGCGGCGCTGTCGCAGCGCTTTCTGACGGAGGCGGTGCCGACGGTGCACAGCGGCCTGATCATCAGCGGCGACCAGTTCGTCGCCAGCGCGACGTCCGTCGATCTGCTGCGTGCCGCATTGCCCGATGCGCTCGCGGTCGAGATGGAAGGCGCGGCGATCGCGCAAGTCTGCTACGAGTACAGCGTGCCTTGCGCGATCGTGCGGACCATTTCCGATACGGCGGACGCGCATGCGCCCGCGTCGTTCGTCACGTTTCTGACGGAGCTGGCGGGCACGTATTCGAGCGGGATTCTCAGGCGGTTTTTGTCGGCGCGCGGTTGAGACGCGCGCCGTTTTTCACGAGACTTACTTCGCGCTGAACGCGGCTGCGACGGCATCGCGGATCTGCTGCAATGCCGACGGGTCTTCAATAGTCGGCAGATCGCCGGGGTCGCGGCCTTCGGCGAGTGCCGCGATCGCGCGGCGCAACAGTTTGCCGGAGCGCGTCTTCGGCAGCATCGACACCAGCACGACATGCGCGGGCCGCGCGATCGCGCCGAGTTGGCGATCCACGGTCGCGCACAGTTCGGCGGAGAGTTTCACACGGGCTTCATCGGACTCGTACGCGCCGGCGTCGCGCACGACGACGAACGCCACGGCTGCCTGTCCTTTCACCTGATCCGTCACGCCGACCACGGCGACTTCCGCGACGGCCTTGTGCGCCGACAGCGCCTCTTCGATTTCGCGCGTGCCGAGGCGATGGCCCGCGACGTTGATCACGTCGTCGGTGCGGCCGAGGATCGTCACGTAGCCGTCTTCATCCTGAATGCCCCAGTCGAATGTCGAATAGAGCTGCTGGTTCGGCACGCTTTCCCAATACGTTTTGACGAAGCGTTTGTCGTCGCCCCAGACGGTCGACATGCAGCCGGGCGGCAACGGATAGCCGAGCGTGATGACGCCTTTTTCGCCGGGCGCGCACGGCTCACCCGTGTGCTCGTTGCGCAGCGTCAGGTCGTAGCCGTAGCAGGGCACGCCCGGTGAGCCGAGCTTTTGCGGCAGCGCTTCGACGCCGCGCTGGATCGCGAGAATCGGCCAGCCGGTTTCCGTCTGCCAGAAGTTGTCGACGACGGGTTTGCCGAGCGCATCGGTGATCCACGACGCCGTCGGCGCGTCGAGCGGTTCGCCCGCGAGGAAGAGCGTACGCAGGCTCGACAGATCGGCCTGTTTCAGAAGCGCCGGGTCTTGTTTCTTCAGCACGCGGATCGCGGTCGGCGCGGTGAACATCAGATTGATTTTGTACTGCTCGACGAGCCGCCACCAGATGCCGCCATCGGGACGGATGGGGGTGCCTTCGTACATGACGGTCGTGAGGCCCGCGATCAGCGGCGCGTAGACGATGTAGCTGTGGCCGACCACCCAGCCGACGTCGGACGCGGTGAACATCGTGTCACCCGCCTTGCCCTGGAAGATGTATTCCATCGATGCCGCGAGCGCGACCGCATAGCCGCCGACATCGCGCTGCACGCCTTTCGGCTTGCCCGTCGTGCCGGACGTGTAGAGCACGTACGAAGGTTCCGTCGATTCGAGCCATTCGCATTGCACGTGCGCGTCGAAGAATTGCTCGCGTAGGGGCTCGTAGGCGACGAGATACGGGGCGTTCAGGCGCTCGGGGGCCAGTTGCCGGTCGATCAGCAGCACCTTGGGCGTCTTGTGCGTCGCGCGCGATAGCGCTTCATCGACGAGCGGCGTGTAGTCGATCACCTTGCCTGCGCGCGCGCCGGCGTCGGCTGTGACGATCAGCGCGGGTTTTGCGTCGTCGATACGGGCGGCCAGATTTGGCGCGGCGAAGCCGCCGAATACGACCGAATGGATCGCGCCCAGGCGCGCGCATGCGAGCATCGCGAACACGGCTTCGGGGATCATCGGGAGATAGATGAGCACGCGGTCGCTGCGCTTGACGCCGAGCGAGCGCATCACGGCCGCCATCCGGTTCACTTCGGCGTGCAGATCGGCATAGGTGTAGCGGCGCTCGATGCCCGTTTCCGTCGATACGTAGATGAGTGCGTTCTGTTGTGCGCGTTGCGCGAGATGCCGGTCCACCGCGTTGTGGCACAGGTTCGTTTTGCCGCCGACGAACCAGCGTGCGAAAGGCGGGTTTGAGCGGTCGAGGACGGTGTCGAATGGGGTTTGCCAGTGGATGCGGTTGGCCTCTTCGCGCCAGAATTCTTCGGGGGATTCGATTGAGCGGCGGTGGAACTCGCGGTAAGTGGTCATTGGGCGTGGCCCCTCCAGGCTATGGCTTTTCGCTGGCGCGCGGGTTTGCACAGGATAGTGCAGGGGGGTGTTGCCGGCAACGCGGGTAGACCAGGGGTTCGGTTTGGTTTTGGTTTTGTCTGCGACGCAGGGTGGTTCGCTTTGGCTTGCGCTGGCATCCGGGTTGCGGTGTTTGCTGCGCAGGCGGTTTCGGTTGTGTGGGCCTTTGAGCTGGCATCCGCGTTATGCCTTCGTGCTTCACGCGTTGCCCCTGTGCGGGGCGGCACCTACTTTTCTTTGCCGCCGCAAAGAAAAGTAGGCAAAAGAAAGCGGCTAACACCGCCAGCCCGTGTTTTTATCCACGGGCCCCCAACGTCCCCACGCTTCACATGACAGTGCCCTGGTCGGTGCTCGTTGCCAACGCTTCGAATGAACGCCTCACCCACTTCAAACACCCGCACACGTGCTAGCGGCAGCGAATGGTTTCTGCAGCCCAGGTGGCAAACTGTGTGTAGGTTGTCGCGTCGTATAGCTTGGCGCTCTTACAGGGTGGGACGCGTGTACTATCGGTTCGAAGTGAGGCGTGTGTGGTACTACGGCCGACACACAGTTTGCCACCTGGGCGGCGGTGGACTATCTGGCAAGGCATGCTGAAACGCGGGAGCGTGAAGCGGGTGAGGCGCACTGCAAGAGCGCTGGCAACGAACTTGAATCGAGAAGTTGCCGCGAGAAGTAAGGGACCGGTTGGGGCCCCTCAGGCAGGAAGAAATGTTGGCGGTGTTAGCCGCTTTCTTTTGCCTACTTTTCTTTGCGGCGGCAAAGAAAAGTAGGTGCCGCCCCGCACAGGGGCGACGCATGAAGCACGAAGGCAAAGCGCGGATGCCAGCGCAACGGCAAACATACCGAACGGCGACGCCTAAAGCACGAAGGCAAAGCGCGGATGCCAGCGCAAAGGCAGGTCAAGCTTTGACTGACTTCCCTTCAACATCCGGCAAAAACACAGTCAAAATCCCGAGCAACGGCAAGAACGAGCAAACCTTGTACACATAGGCGATGCTAGTCGCGTCAGCCAGTTGACCCAGCACGGCTGCGCCGATACCGCCAAGCCCAAAGGCAAATCCAAAGAACAACCCGGCAACCATCCCGACCTTACCAGGAATGAGCTCCTGCGCATAAACGAGAATCGCCGAAAACGCCGACGCCAGCACGATACCGATAATGACGGTCAGCACCCCCGTCCAGAACAGATTCGCATACGGCAGCAGCAACGTGAACGGCGCAACACCAAGAATCGACACCCAGATCACATACTTACGGCCAATCCGGTCGCCAACCGGTCCACCGATCACGGTCCCCGCCGCGACAGCCGCAAGGAACACGAACAGATGCACCTGCGCGGCCTGCACGGGTAGATGGAACTTGTCGATCAGATAGAACGTGAAGTAGCTATTGATGCTGGTCAGATAGAAGTACTTCGAGAACACCAGCAGCACGAGAATGCTCATCGCGAACGCCACCTTGCCACGCGGCAGCGCCGTATGCGCAACCTGCCCGGCGCGCGCCTTTTTCGTCGCGGGATGATGCTTGTACCAGCGGCTGATATACGTGAGCACGAGAATCCCGACGAGCGCCGCCGCCGAAAACCACGCAATGCTGCGCTGGCCATGCGGAATCACGATCAGCGCCGCGAGCAGCGGCCCGAGCGACGAGCCGGCGTTGCCGCCCACCTGGAACAGCGACTGCGCGAGACCATGCTTGCCGCCCGACGCCATGCGCGCCACGCGCGACGACTCAGGGTGAAATACCGACGATCCGCAGCCAACCAGCGCCGCGGCGATCAGCAGCACGCCGAAGCTCGGCGCCACCGACATCAGCAGCAGGCCCGACAGCGTAAAGCCCATGCCGACCGGCAGCGAGTACGGCTTCGGATGCTTGTCCGTATAAATGCCGATCAGCGGCTGCAGCAGCGAGGCCGTGATCTGATACGTCAGCGTGATCAGGCCGATCTGCCCGAACGACAGCGAGAAATTCGCCTTCAGCATCGGATAGATCGCAAGGATCAACGACTGGATCATGTCGTTCATCAGATGCGAGAAGCTGATTGCGCCAAGGATCGAATAGACGGTCTTCGCTTGCGGCCGGGAGGCGGCAGGAGCAGAAGCTGAAGCGGCGGCGCCAGCCAGGGCGCCTTTGTCGAGGCTGGATTCCATGTGGTCGGTCAGGAGAGGGTGGCTCGGAAGCAGACGCCGGCAGTTGCGGCAAGGCCGTCGGCGACAGCAGATGTTTTTAGCGTTTGATGAAGTGTAGTGTGTCTCCCATCAATTGTCCGGACAAGTTTTGTCGTGATTCGGACATCTGTTGGCGCGTCAAACGAGCTTTCGTGCCTGCTTTTTGTGCGGCGGACACAGTCGGCGGCACCGGTATGGCGCGCCGTCCGGGCGAATTAGAGTAAAACTCACAGCGCAAAACGTGGGAAACGCGCCCAACGAATTTTGGCCAATGTATAAATCCGACGCGGCGTGCTGCCCACGAGGCGGCGCGCGCAGGACCGGGAAAATTGCCGGACGGACGGCCTCAAGAACGCCGCCGGCGATGCCGTCAACCCGGAGAGAAAAGCAGCAATGCCGGAACTGACCTTTTCGGCAGCACGACAAGCGGGGACGAGAAATATGAAAGCAGTTTCGCTGGGTGGCCAGACGGACGCGGGTTTCGTGCCGGATGGTGAAGCGGTGGGAGCACGGGCGCGTTCAGGCAAGCGGACGGCGGGCGGCAGGATGCGCGGCTGGTCGGTGAAGACGACCTTGCGGTTCGCCTTCGCTGTGCTGCTGGCGGGCACGCTGGCGATCGGCGTGTTTTCGCTCGCGCAGATCAGCCGCCTGAACGGGCAGATGCGCTCGATCTACGAGCAGGGCCATATCGCGAGCCGGGCTGCGGAGGAGGCGCGTGGCTACCTGCTGCGTTCGAGCCGCGCCCAGAAGATGCTGCTGACGGCGACGACCGCGAAAGAACGCGATGAGCTCGGCGCCGATATCGACAAAGGGCTGACGGGTTTGTCGGCCGAACTCAATACGCTCCAGCAATACGCCGATTCCGCCGCCGCCACTGCGCAGCAGAAGAAGTTCGCTGCCGCGATCGGCGTGTGGAGCGGGCATATGCGCGATTTCGTCACGCTCGTGAAGGCGCAGCCGCTCGACCTGTCGCAGATGAACTGGCAGGTCGGCACGACGGACGTGTCGCTGCTCGTCGAGACGGGCAAGCTCGAGAAGCTCGTCGATGAGCTGGTCGCGCAGCGCGGCACGGCCGCGAAGGCGACGATCGACGCGTCGTCGTTTATCTATCAATCGTCGTTCGTGATGATGGCCGTGATGACGATCGCGCTGATCGTGCTCGCGTTCGTCATCAGCGAGTGGGTCGTGCGGCGTCTCGCGCGGCAACTGGGCGGCGAGCCGGTGTACGCGAAGGAGATCGCGAGCCGTATCGCAGCGGGCGATCTGTCGAACGACATCGCGCTCGGCAAGCGCGACAACGGCAGCATGCTGTCCGCGCTGCGTGATATGCAGAATGGTCTGTCATCGACGGTCTCGCATATCGCGGCGAGCGCCGAGGCGATCGCGGCCGCGTCGGGGCAGATTTCGATGGGCAATCTCGACCTGTCGCAGCGCACCGAGCAGCAGGCGATGGCGCTCGAACGGACGGCGAGCAGCATGGAGGAGTTGACGTCGACGGTGCGTCAGAACGCGGACAACGCGAAGCAGGCGCGCACGCTTGCCGACAATGCGTCGTCGATTGCGGAGAAGGGCGGCGACGTGGTTGGCCGCGTGGTCACGACGATGGGCCAGATCAACGACAGCGCGAAGAGCATCGGCGACATCATCGGCGTGATCGAAGGGATTGCGTTCCAGACGAACATTCTCGCGTTGAATGCCGCCGTCGAGGCGGCGCGTGCGGGCGAGGAAGGGCGTGGGTTCTCGGTGGTGGCGGGTGAGGTGCGCAACCTTGCGCAGCGCAGCGCGGCGGCCGCCAAGGAGATCAAGACGCTGATCAGCGCGTCCGTCGAGCGGGCGAGCAACGGGTCTCAACTCGCGCAGGACGCCGGGCAGACGATGGACGAAGTCGTCAAGGCCGTGAAGCGTGTGACGGATATCATGGGGGAGATTTCCGCGGCTTCCGCCGAGCAGAGTTCTGGGATTGAGGAGATCAACCTCGCGGTGTCGCAGATGGATGCTGGGACTCAGCAGAATGCTGCACTCGTCGAGCAGGCTACTGCCGCTGCGCGGGCGTTGGATGATCAGGCGCAAGCGCTGAAGGTGGCTGTGGCGAAATTTTCGCTGCGGTGAAGGGGTGGTTTGTCTGCGACGCTTTGGTTTTTGACGTTGCGGGTGGTATCCGGGTTGGGGGCCTTTGCTGCGTGGGCAGTTTGGTTTGTTCTTTCGCTGGCATCCGCGTTATGTTTTCGTGCTTCACGCGTCGCCCCTGTGCGGGGCGGCACCTACTTTTCTTTGCCGCCGCAAAGAAAAGTAGGCAAAAGAAAGCGGCCAACACCGCCAATCCTTGTTCCTGCCTGAGGGCCCCCAACCGGTCCCACGCTTCACACGGCGACGTCTCATTTCATGCCCGTTGCTAACGCTTTGAATAAGCGCGTCACCCGCTTCAGACATCCGCACAAGGGCTGGCGGCAGCGAATCGTTTCTGCCGCCCAGGTGGCAAACTGTGTGTAGGTTGTCGCACCGCACAGGTTAGTGTTCTTACCAGAAACACCAGCCTTGCTTCCCAGTCCGGAGTGAGGCGCGAATGGCGCGAAAGCCTACACACAGTTTGCCACCTGGGCGGCGGTGGACTATCTGGCACGGCGTGCTGCGACGCGGGTGCATGAAGCGGGTGAGGCGTACAGAGAGAGCGTTGGCAACGCACGTGAACAGATGCGTTACCGCGTGAAGGACGGGGCCGTTGGGGGCCCTCAGGCAGGAAGAAGAATTAGCGGTGTGAGCCGCTTTCTTTTGCCTACTTTTCTTTGCGGCGGCAAAGAAAAGTAGGTGCCGCCCCGCACAGGGGCGACGCGTGAAGCACGAAGGCAACACGCGGATGCCAGCGAAAGAACAAACCAAACCGCCCGCGGGCACGAAGGCAAAACGCGGATGCCAGCGCAAAGGTCAGAACAACCAAACCGCCGGGGGTGTCTGAATTTTTGTGTGCAAGGCAGCTAAAAGCCTGCCATCTGGCAGGCTCATCAATTGCATTCTACAAATGATTCCTGGTGAAGCGATCCTCGTAGAGGATCGCGAACTGGTTCATCGCGGCTTTCCAGTCATGCGCGGCACGGCTCCAGTCAGCCGTGATATTGCGCAAGGCCAGCCATAGCAGTTTGGTCGCGGCCTCGTCCGTCGGGAAGTGTCCACGCGTCTTGACGATCTTGCGTAGCCGGGCATTGACGCTTTCGATGGCATTAGTCGTGTAGATCACCTTGCGAACCGCTGGCGGAAACGCGAAGAAGGGGATCACGCGATCCCAGGCCCGACGCCAGGCGGCCACCACCGTCGGGAATTTCTGGCCCCACTCGCCCTGTTCGAACGCGTCCAGTTCGGCCTGGGCAGCTTCAGCGCCCGTTGCCGAATAGATCGGTTTGAGGGCGGCAGCCAGCCCCCGCCGGTCTTTCCAGCTCGCGTAGTCCAGCGAGTTGCGGATCAGGTGCACGATGCACGTCTGGAGCGTGGTGGCCGGAAACACCGCGCCCAGCGCTTCAGGCATGCCCTTCAGTCCATCGGTGACCGCGATCAGGATGTCCTGCACGCCACGCACCTTCAGGTCGCTGAATACCTTCATCCAGAACTTCGCGCCTTCCGTGTTCTCGATCCACAGCCCCAGGATGTCCCGTGTGCCGTCCGGCAGGATGCCCAGCGCCAGATAGATCGCCTTGTTGCGCACCATCCCTTCCTCGCGGATCTTGACGCGTAGCGCGTCAAAGAACACTACCGGGTACATCGGCTCGAGCGGGCGCGCCTGCCAGATACTCACCTCGTCCATCACGGCATCGGTCACCGAGCTGATGAATTCCGGCGACACATCGGTACCGTACTGCTCAGCCAGAAACCCCTGGATCTCGCGCACCGTCATGCCACGGGCGTACATCGCGATGATCTTGTCGTCAAAGCCGGTGAAACGTCGCTCGTGCTTCGGAATCAGGATCGGGGCAAAGCTGCCGTCGCGGTCACGCGGAATCTCCAGGCGCAGCGGACCGTCGTCGGTCAGCACCGTCTTGCCGCTCTTGCCGTTGCGCTGGTTGGTCGCGTCTTCGGGCCGCACGGCACCCGCCGGATAACCCAGATGGTGTCCAAGTTCGGCGCCCAGCGCCCGCTCGATCAGCGCCTTCTTGAATGCCGCTGAAGCGGCGTGCACCGCTTCGGCGGTCATGGGTCCCTTCACGAACTGATCGATCAGTTCCTTCGGAATGGACGGTAACACTGTCGGCGCTTCGGTAGTCGTCTTGGGTTTGCGTGACATACATGCTCCTTGAGCTACATGCTATGCCCTGAACACAAAATCTATGACAGACCCAAACCGCCCGCGCCGCAAAGGCGCCAACCCGGATGCCAGCGAAAACACGAAGCAAACCACCCAGCGTCGCAGACAACCAAAAACTCAAGACGGCGTAACAACAACCGTACAAGTCGTCCCTGCCGAAAGCAGAACCCCTTCAGGCACAGAATCAATCTTCACCCGCACGGGCACCCGCTGCGCCAACCTCACCCAGTTAAAAGTCGGATTCACATCAGCCAGCAACTCCCGGCTCTGCGGATTATCGCGATCATAAATCCCGCGGGAAATGCTCTCGACATGCCCCTTCAACGTGCCCCCGCTCATCAACATGATATCGGCCTTATCCCCAACCCTCACATGCGGCAGCTTCGTTTCCTCAAAATACCCATACACCCAGAACGAATTGCTATCCACGACAGCCAGCTTCGCTGAACCAGAAATCGCATAGTCCCCGCGATACACATTCAGATTCGTAACATACCCATCAACCGGCGACACAACGCGAGTGCGCTCCAGATTGAGCTTCGCCGCATCCAGCGCGGCAAGCGCCTGCTGATACTGCGCCTCGGCGGCAGACGCCGTATGCGTCGCGTTCTCGCGGTTTTCCTTCGACACCACGAGACTATCCATATCCGCACGCCGCTGCGCATCGTCACGCCGCATCTGCAATTCGGCCTTGCGCGCGGCAACAGCAGCCTGCGCCTGCTCGACGGCGATCTGATAGTGCGATGGATCGATCTGCATCAACAGATCGCCCTTGTGCACGAACTGGTTGTCGCGCACGGGCAGCTCGACCACGGCACCCGAGACATCGGGCGCAATGTTGACGACTTCGGCGCGCACGCGGCCGTCGCGCGTCCACGGCTCGTCCATGTAGTGCACCCACAGCGCACGCCCGATCAAGATCGCGACGACGAACACGATGGCCGTCGCGATAAACCCAATGATGTTTCTGATTGTCATGATTCGACTCGGATCAACGATAAACGGCGAGGCCCAGCACGCCGCACACACACACGAGCAAACTCGCGCGGAACAGGGACGGGTGCCACACGACGCGATACAGGCCCGTCCACGCTATCGCGCGGTCGAGCAGCCAGGTGATCGCGGCGCCCGCAATAAACAGCAGCACGATGGCGGGCACGTAGGCGTCGAGAACGGCAATCTCACGTGGCATGGCGAACTCCTTGTGGCGCATCGCTGTTCGTATCGCTCGCGTCGTTGGCTTGCGCCAGCGGCGATTGCGGATCGAGCAGCGCGCTCCGGATGAAATGCAGATGACTCAAAATGCGTTGCAACTGATGGCGCTCGTCGCGCGGCGGCGTGAACGTCGAAAGCGTCTGCTGGACGGCGGTGATCGCATCGGCTGTCGCGGCCAGCGCTTTATCGAGGCGCGCGGCGCGAGGGCGTTCGAACAGGCAGCTCACGGCCGTGCAGGTCGCGCGCAGACTAACGCGCCAGGGCATCGACGGCGCATAGCGCGCATCGCGCGGCAGCGTTGTGACCTCGCTGCGCAGGTCGATCACGGCATTGCCGATCTCCAGCACCGCGAACATCCAGCGCATCGTGTCGCGCTTCACGCTGGGCTCGCTGGCGGCCAGCGCGTTGATCTGATGCATCAGGTCGCGCGCGCCGCTCTCAAAGCGCGTGCGTAGCCGCCACAAACGCCCGATCCGGCCGCGGCACGCCAGTACCACCTGCGCGCGCAGATCGGCGAGCAGCCGGTTGCGCAGCCACGGCGTCGATGGCGGCAACAGCACCGCGAACGCGATCGACGCGACCAGCATCGAGAGCGCGAGCGCAATGGCATCGTTGATGAAGCCGCTCGGATCGTAATGAATCACGTTGTCCGGACCCGCGAGAAAGCAGAAGAAAATGCAGTAGCCGACGCCGTAACCCGCGAGCTTCGGCCGCGTCGTCATCCACACGCCGAGCGCGAGGAAGGGCGTGAGCGCGGCGCACAGCAGCGCAAAGCCGTCGATATGCGGATAGATGCCGAACGTCAGAAACAGCGCGAGCGTCGACGACAGGATCGTGCCCGCCGCCATCTGGAACGCGGTGCGCGTCGGGTTCGGCGACGACGACGCGAGTGCACACACGGCGGCCGCGTTCAGCGTCAGCGTCGAGCCGCTCGGCCACGCGGTGGCGATCCAGAACGCGCCGAGAATCGCCATCACGATCGCCGCGCGCAGGCCCGCGACGCCAGCCGCGATGCCGTTGGTCTTCGGCTCGTAGCGTTCGATCCAGCGCTCGCGCTCGTGTGTCGCGACAGCGAGCGACGCATACGTTGCCGCATACGCGTGCAGGTCGTCGACGAAACGATAGAGCAACTCCGCGCCCGTATCGAAATCGAGCAGTGGCACGTCGGCGTCGCTTTCGAGTGCGGCGCGGGTCGCGCGCATGCGCTTCGGCAACTCAGCCTTGAACGCTTCCAGTTGCGCGGCTGCGTGCGATGCGTCGGCGGCCGTCAACACCGGCTGGCCCGACTTGCTCAGTAACGGTGAAATCTCGCGGAAGTACGGCTCGAGCGCAGCGACGGCGGCCGTCGCGCCCGCTGCGCCGGACGCGCCGGACACACGCAGGCGGTTCATCAGCTGATGCAGCGCGTGAAAGCGTGTCGATACCGTCATGAACTCGCTGTTCAGGCGCGATAGTCGGCCGTTGCGCATCCGCGAATCGGGGCTTTCGAACACGGCGACGCTGCGCACGGCCTCGAAGCCGACGATATCGGCAACGAACTTCGCGTTGGTGTCCTCGATGCGCGCGCGATCGGCGTTGCCCGCAAGCGCGGCGCACACGTAATCGACGAACGACGAGAAGCGAGCGCGCACCGTGCTGCGCATCTGCTCGCCCGCGTGCTGCGGAAACACGAGCGCGCTCACGACGCCCGAGCACAGAATCCCGACCACGATTTCCGCAACCCGAGTCAGCGCCGACATGAACGCGCCATCGGGATGCTGCGAAGCAGGGATGCCGATCAGCGCCGCCGTGTAGCCCGCAAGCACGAAACCGTACGAGCGGAAATTGCGGTTGCGCGCCGCGCCCGCGGTGCAGATGCCGACCCAGATCGCCGTCGAAATGATGAACAGCTCCGGCTGCTGCGAAAACAGGCCGATCAGCGCCATCATCACAACGAGTCCGATCAGCGTGCCGCAAATCCGGTAGAAGCTCTTCGCGAAGACCATGCCGCTTTGCGGCTGCATCACGATGAACACGGTCGTCATCGCGGTGCGCGGCTGCGGCAGGTCGAGCTTCATCGCGATGCCGAGCGCGAGGAAGCATGCGGCGAGCGCCTTGAAGAGGTAGATCCACGTGCGGCCATCCGTGCGCGCCCAGTCGACGAACGCGGCGTAGAGCGCGCTGGGCGTCGGCGGCGTGCGGGGCGTGGAAGGGTTCGAGGACATCGGCGGCGCTCCAGTCAGTGGGCGGCCGGCGTGCCGGTCGAAGCGCTGTTCACCGCGTTCGCGGTGGCTTTGTCGTCCGGTTTCGCGCCATCGCTCTTCTTGCCCTTGCCATGCGCGGGCAACACGTCCTTTTGTGAAGGACCGTCGGCGGGATCGATCACGCCGCCGCCCAACGCCGTCACGAGCGTCGCGTGCGCCTGCAACTGTCCGGCCTGCACCTTCGCGACGCCTTCCTGCGCGCGCAGCAGCTGCGTTTGCGCGATCAGCACGTTCACGTAGTCGGTCAGGCCGCGCCGATAACCTTCGCGCGCCAGCTGATAGGTCTTGTTCGCCGTCGCGACGGAACGGTTCGCGTCCTTCAATTGGGTATCGAGCGAACGCATCCGCACGACCTGATCGGCGATCTCCTTCAGTGCACCGACGATCGACTGGTTGTATTGCTCGACGGCCACGTCGTAGCCCGCCGAAGCCGCGCCCAGTTGCGAGCGCAGGCGTCCGCCCGTGAAGATGGGCAGCGACAGCGCCGGGCCCGCCGTCCAGCCGCCCGCCTGCGATTTCAGGAAGCCGAACAGCGGCCCCATTGCCGCATAGCCGCCGACGGACGCGAGCAGATCGATATTCGGATAGAAGTCCGCTTTCGCGACGTCGATGCCGCGTGCCTGCGCGGCGACCGTCCAGCGCGCCGCGACGATATCGGGGCGATGGCCGATCAGCTCGGCGGGCATCGTCGTCGGCAGGCCGGCGAAGGCGGACAGCGCGATCTGCGGGCGCGTGATCGAATCGCCCGCACCGGGGCCTTTGCCGGCGAGCGCGGCCAGCTGGTTGCGACCGAGCGCGATTTCTTCTTCGATCGCGTCGATCTGGCGTTCGTATTCGGGCAGCGGCGTTTCCGCCTGCGCGACTTCGAGCTGCGTGCCGATGCCGCCTTTCAGCCGCCGGTTGGCGAGCGCGGCGACCTGTTCCTGCTGTTCGAGCGTCGACTTGGCGATATCGAGCAGCGCGTAGTTCAGCGACATCTCGATGTAGGCACGCACGATGTTCGATTCGAGTTCCAGCTGCGCGGCGCGATAGTCGGCGGCGCGCGCGTGCGCGAGGTCGAGTGCTTCCTCCGCGGCGTTCTTGTCCTTGCCCCAAAGATCGAGGTGATACGACAGGCCGAGTTCAGCCGTGTTGTTCCAGGACTGCTGGCCGGCCAGCTCGCCTGGACCGTAGAAGACGTTGTCCGGCCACTGCTTGCGCTGAATCTGCATGCTGCCGTTCACCTGCGGCAGCAGCGCGGACTTCGCGACGCCGGCGAACGACTGCGCCTCACGCACGCGTGCCTGCGCGGCTGCGAGCGTCGGACTGTCCGCCTGCGCCTGTTCGATCCACGCGTTCAACTGCGGATCGTTATAGGCGCGCCACCAGTCGGCGGCGGGCCATTGCGCATCGGTATTGGCCGCGCGGATCGCGGCGCCGACGTCCAGCGAGGCGGGCTCAGTGCTGGTCGATTGGGGCGCGATGTGTCCCGTGCTCGCGCAGCCGGCGATTATCAACGAGATCGTAAGAACCGACAGCGCGGCGATCCCTTTTGTTACCGGAAACTGCACGATTTGCTCCCCAAATGACTATAGAACCTTGTAGGGGATTATATTTTTTGATCAATTAGCGAATAACCCGCAAGGGTGTAACGCATACTTACGGAGAATGAGATAATCGTCTTTCCAAATCGTGCAACAATCCTTCCCGTACTGAAAGATTTGGGTGTAAATCATGGATACGCTTCAGAACATGCGCGTATTTGTCCGCGTCGTCGAAGCAGGCAGCTTCACGGGCGCGGCCCAGCATCTGAACACGACGACGGCTTATGCGTCGCGCGCCGTGTCCGATCTGGAGGCGCATCTGCGCACGCGTCTGTTGAACCGCACGACGCGCCGTATCGCGCTCACGGAGGCGGGCGAGCGCTATCTGCAGCGCTGCGAGCAGATTCTCGCGTACGTCGATCAGGCGGAAGCCGAGGCCAGCGACGCGCACGCGCGTCCGTCGGGCAAGCTGAAGGTCCACGCGATGACGAGCTTCGGCCAGCACTACGTGGTGCCCGCCGTGAGCCGCTATCAGCAGCGTTATCCCGACGTGCATCTGGAACTGACGCTCGCGCAGCGCATGCCCGATCTGCTCGACGAAGGCTATGACGTCGCGGTCGTGCTCGCGCAGAGTTTGCCTGATTCGGGGCTCGTCTCGCAGCGCCTTGGCAGCGCGTTCAGCGTGGTTGTCGCGTCGCCGGATTATCTGGAGCGCAGCGGCGTGCCGCAGACGCTGTCCGATTTGCGAGGCCACACCTGCCTGCAGATGATCACGCCCGTGATGCCCGCCGACGAATGGACCTTCGATGGCCCGAACGGGCAGGAGACGCTGCATCTGGGCGCATCCACCTTCCAGATCAACGTCGCGGAAGCGATGGCCGTGGCGGTGCGCGAAGGCATGGGCGTCGCCGTGCTGCCTATCTATTCGGCCATTGCCGGCCTGCGCAGCGGCGAACTGGTGTGGATTCTTCCGGAATATATCTCGCAGGAAATGAACGTGTACGCGTTGTATCCGTCGCGGCAGTATCTGGACGCGAAGATCCGCACGTGGGTCGAGTTTCTGCGCGACGAACTGCCGGCGACGCTCGCCGCGGATCAGGCCGAACTCCGCAAGTTCGCGCGCACTTGAAATAGCGCGTGCATGGCGCGATATGGGTGAAGCAGCCTTTTGACGGACTGTTACATCCCGCTGTCGCGTCGCAACACTTCCTTACTTCCTCGCGGCATCGGGTTTGCTAACGTGTCATTCAAGGCCGGCATCTTTCGGCACGCAAGCATATCTGGAATCGAAGAGGACAACATGGATACGAATCTGCTGATGATCGGCGTCGCCGTCATGCTCGGACTGATTGGCGTTGCAGCGTCGCGCGATCTGCTGCGACGCCTGCGGCCGCAGCCGCGTCTCGTGCCGATTCGCGTCGAGCGGCCAGCGCGGCGCCCGCGCGATAGTAGCGGCATGTGATTTCCAGCTCTCGACGAGCCTGGATTTCGAGCACCTCTAGATTTCGACCACCTTATTCCACGCGAACGCCGCGTTTTCGAGCGCGCGCGTGCGCCGGTCGAGATAGCCGCGCGGATTGCACACGACGCGCGCGCCGTTTTCTACATAGTCGAATGCCGTATGCGTATGCCCGTGCACCCACAGCGTCACGGGCGCGCGCACCAGCGACGGCAGATCATTGACGAAGCCCGCTGACACGACGTCGTCCGCATAACGCTCGGCGAGACTGCGCCGGTGCGGCGCGTGATGCGTGACGACGATCGTCTTGCCCGCGAACGGTTTCGCCAGTTCCGCTTCCAGCCACGCGCGCGCGTGACGGTGAAGCGCGATGGTATCGGCGGGCGTCAGGTTGCGTGGCGTGTTGTCCTGCAGCGCGCCTTGGCCACTCGAGTCGTTTCCCGCTGTCCATGTCACCTGAATCAGCCCGCGATAGTCGAGCATCACGCGCTCGGCCGCCGCGATCGACGCGGCACGCGAATCTTCATCGTTGCCGTAAAGATCGAAGTCGGTCCACAGCGTCGTGCCGAGCACGCGCCACTGTCCGAGCGGATCGACGAGCGTCGCGTTGTTGAGAAAGTACACGTTGTCGACGCTCGCGGCGGCGTCGTGCATCGCCGCTTCGAGCGCGCCGAACTCGCCGTCGTAATACTCGTGGTTGCCCGGCACGTAGACGACGGGCACCGCGCCGTCGAATGTTTCGGCAGCCCAGCGCAGGCCTTCGGCGTGATTGTGGATGTCGCCTGCCAGCACGACCAGATCGGCGTCCGCATGCGGAATGATTTCCGGCTGGTCGGATTCGAGATGCAGATCGGACAGCACGCGAATTTTCATGGACGCCTCTCTTCGATACCCATGCTGTTAGCGTAGCACCTTGCCGGGATTCATCAGGTTCAGCGGATCGAACGCGGATTTCAAAGTTTTCATCAGACGCACTTCGATATCCGATTTGTAGTGCGCCGATTCGTCGATCTTCAACTGACCGATTCCGTGCTCCGCGCTGATGCTGCCGCGATGCCGATGCGTGCTGTCGTAGACGATCTGATTCATCGTGCTCTGATACTGGGCGAGAAACTGCTTCGCATCGCCGCCTTCGGGCGCCTGCACGTTGTAATGCAGATTGCCGTCGCCGAGGTGACCGAATGTCACCATTCGCGCGCCGGGCGCGGCCTCCGCGATCAGCGCATCCGTTTCTTCGATGAAATGGCCGATGCGCGAAATCGGCACCGCGATATCGTGCTTGATGTTCAGTCCTTCCTCGGCCTGCGCCAGCGGAATGTGCTCGCGCAGATTCCAGAATGCTTGCGTCTGCGCGAGATTTTCCGCGACCACGGCATCTTCGACGAGACCGCTTTCGAGCGCCGTTTCCATCATTCGCTCGAAGAGCGCGCGGGCGTGCTCTTCGCTTTCGCTATCCGACAGTTCGAGCAGCACGATCTGCGCGTGCGGCTCCGCGAACGGATAACGCATCTGCGGGAAATGCCGGTTCACGAGGCGCAGGCAGAAATCCGACATCAGTTCGAAGCCCGTCAGAAGCGGTCCGGCGTGACGCTGCGCGAGCGACAGAAAATCCAGCGCGGCATGCGCCGAAGGCAGCGCGGCGAGCGCGGTCACGCGCGCGGCCGGCTGCGGATGCAGTTTCATCACGGCCGCCGTGATGATGCCGAGCGTGCCTTCCGCGCCGATGAAGAGGTCGCGCAGATCGTAGCCGGTGTTGTCCTTGCGCAGTCCGCGCAGTCCATCCCACAGCTCGCCTTGCGGCGTCACCACTTCCAACCCGAGACACAGCTCGCGCGTGTTGCCATAGCGCAGTACGCCTGTGCCGCCCGCGTTCGTCGACAGATTGCCGCCGATCGTGCAACTGCCTTGCGCCGCGAGGCTCAGCGGGAACAGACGTGCCGCCGCTTCGGCGCGCGCCTGCACGTCGGCGAGTACGACGCCTGCTTCGACGGTGATCGTGTTGTTGTGCGGGTCGACATCGCGCACGCGATTGAGCCGCCTGAGACTCAGCACCGCTTGCGCGCCGCTCGTGTCGGGCGTGGCGCCGCCCACGAGGCCCGTGTTGCCGCCTTGCGGCACGATCGCGACACGGTGTTCGTTCGCGAGCCGCACGATCGCGGCGACTTCTTCAGCCGTCGACGGGCACAGCACCGCGCACGCGCTGCCCGTGTAGCGGCGGCGCCAGTCGGTGAGATAGGGGGCGGTGTCGTGCGGATCGGTAAGGACGTGCGCGGCGCCGATCGCGTCGACGCACGCGGCGATGAAGTTCGATGAAGCTGCGGAGTTCATGAATGGTCGGTCAGAGCGGGTAGGGCGTGATCGGCTAGTGCGTGGCTTTTGCGTGATTCGACGCTGACGGTTGATGCAGATTGATGCATTGGATACGCGGCGCGGCCAGGGCTGTGGCCGCGCTGCGCCCGTTAATCAAACGGGCCCGCTGGCCGCGCCGTTTTCACTGCGTGCGTGACGCTTCGCTGCGCGCTTGAACGGCGCGACATAAACGAGCGCGCAGACGAAGAACGCGACGGCGAGGATCACCTCGCACCAGCCGAGCCGGGCGCTCAGGTCACGATCCGACATACCGCGCACGATGCCTTCCATCAGATACAGCAGGCTCAGCATCGATGCCCACTGCAACGTGTAAAGCCGCTTGCGCCACACGCCGGGCAGCGCGAGCAGCAGCGGCACGGCCTTGAGCACGAACAGCGAGCCGCCCGCGCGCAACGGCGCAAGCCACCATTCCCACGCGACGCACAGCGCAATCAGCGCAATGAGCGCAACCAGCGCGCCCGTTGCGGCGGCGCGGTTGCCCTGCGCGCTGTTTTGGGAAGCTGCGTCGCGCGCCGTGTTCATGGCCGCTCGCTCATCGAGGCGGCAGTGCGCGCGATCCGCGCGCCAAGCGCAATGGCGAGCGTTTTTTCGTCGGCGGAAATGCCGTGGCCGGCCGAGTCCGCACGCGCGAAGTGCGATGCGCCGTAGGGCGTGCCGCCCGTTTGCGTCGTCGTGAGCGTGCTTTCGGTGTACGGAATGCCGAGGATCAGCATGCCGTGATGCAGGAGCGGCAGCATCATCGACAGCAGCGTCGTTTCCTGGCCGCCGTGCAGGCTGCCCGTCGACGTGAACACGCAGGCCGGCTTGCCCGCGAGCGCGCCCGACAGCCACTGCGGCGTGGTGCCGTCGAGGAAGTACTTGAGCGGCGCGGCCATGTTGCCGAAGCGAGTCGGCGAGCCGAGCGCGAGTCCCGCGCACTCTTCGAGATCGCGCAGTTCCACGTACGGCGGGCCTTCTGCGGGAATGTCGGGCTGCGTGGCTTCGCAGACCGTCGAGACGGGTGGCACCGTGCGCACGCGCGCCTGCATGCCGGAAACGCTGTCGACGCCGTGCGCGATAGCCAGCGCGAGTTCGCGCGTGGCGCCGTGCCGGCTGTAGTAAAGCACGAGGATGTCTTTCATAGGCATTGGCAGTGAACGGGTATTATAGGGGTGGGTTCGCTGGCGGTGCCGCGAGATTGGCGACGCGCTCGATGCCGGCGCGTGCACTGAAGTGGAGGAGGTCGGTTTGTTGTCCAGGTTGCGTCTCGATCTCGACGCGCTCAAGCGTCTCGCGGAGTTTGCCGCGAAGCGCAGCGGCGAGGATCGCGTTCCGCAGGTGGCGGGCAGTCTCACGTTTACGACGATGCTCTCGCTGGTGCCGCTCGCGACGGTCGCGTTCGCGCTGTTTACCGCGTTTCCGATCTTCGCGCAGTTCCAGATGTCGCTGCAGACGTTTCTCGCCGACCATCTAATGCCTGACCAGGTCAGCAGCCAGATCTTCAAATACCTGAACCAGTTCGCATCGAAGGCGAAGGGGCTGACCACGGTCGGCATGATCATCCTGTTCGTCACGTCCGTGATGACGATGATGACGATCGAATCCGCGTTCAACGTGATCTGGCGCGTGCGTAAGGCGCGCCCATTCGCGCAGCGCGTGCTGGTCTACTGGTCGATCCTGACGCTCGGGCCGATTCTGATCGGCGTAAGCCTGTCGATCTCCTCGTATCTGTTCACGCAGTCCATGACGTACACCGCCGCGCAGCGCATCACGCCGCTGATCGAATGGGCGCTGGCGGGCGCTGCGTTGCCGCTGACGGTGCTCGCGTTCACGCTGATGTATGTGTTCGTGCCGAACTGTCGCGTGGAGTGGCGCGATGCCATCGTAGGCGGCGTCACGGCCGCGATCGCGTTCGAACTGGCGAAGCGCGGCTTCGGTTTCTACATCCGGCGCATTCCGACTTATACGGCTGTGTACGGCGCGTTCGCCGTCGTGCCGCTTTTTCTTCTATGGATGTACCTCAGCTGGTTCATCACGCTCGCGGGCGCGATGATCGCATCGGCGCTTCCGGCGATCCGCACGGGGCAATTCCATCGTCCCGACTTTCCGGGCAGCGATCTGCTCGACTCGCTTGAATTGCTCGCGCGGCTCGTCGAAGCGCGCGATGCGAGCACACACGGTTACACGGTGCCTGAACTCGCGCGCGCATTACGCCGGGATATGGAAACGACGGTGCGCCTGTTGCAGCGGCTCGAAGCGATCGACTGGATCGTGCAACTCGACGAAAACGGCCAGCGCCCGCGCTTTCTGCTGATCGCGAACCCGACCCAGATCACAGTGGAGCGGCTTTTTGACCTGTTCGTGATCGACCGCGCGGAACTCGCGTATCAGCTGAATCTCGATTCGACGCATGTGGATAGCGCCATGCTGCTAGCCGCGCTCGATAACGACGCGCTCAAGGTGAACCTCTCGACTTTGCTGGCGGCGCGCGCCGTTTCGCGCGGCGCTGCGCAACAGGATCAGGCGGGCGTGCACGACGCGGCTGCGTTGCCCCAGCAGACGGCTTGAGCGCTCTCGGGCTTTGGGGCGCTCGCGCGTCGTGGTGCCTGAGCCGCGTTGCGCCGCTCGCCGCTATAGCGAAATGCGCCCCGTGCAGATGTCCTTGAACATCACCCAGTCGCCCATCAGGCTGTAAATGGGATGCCGGAAGGTCGCCGGCCGGTTCTTCTCGAAGAAGAAATGGCCGACCCACGCAAAGCCATACCCGCATACCACGGCTGCCGGCAGCCATAGCCAGTCGCCCGTCGCGAGCGCCATCGCGACGAAGCCGATCACGCCCAGCGATCCGACGAAATGCAGCCGCCGTGACACCGTGTTGCGATGCTCGGTCAGATAGTACGGATAGAACTCCGCGAAACTGGCGAAGTGCTCGTCGTGCGTTGTCTGATGGCTCATGATCGCCTCCGTTGCCTGCCTGCGTGAGCGCCGTCGCGCTGCACATTCGGTCAAGCATGGATTCATTGTGCTGCTATCGTCAGACGCGCGCAACCTGGCCATTCGGCATATGGTGCGCGCGCTTCGGGGCGGTTAATGTGAGGCCTGTGAACGGTTCGGAGCGCGGGCCGTCGCAAACGCGTAAAGCGCATCGAGCGTCGCGTC
Source organism: Paraburkholderia hospita (assembly GCF_002902965.1). Lineage (GTDB taxonomy): Bacteria > Pseudomonadota > Gammaproteobacteria > Burkholderiales > Burkholderiaceae > Paraburkholderia > Paraburkholderia hospita. The sequence continues at coordinate 1,175,536 of NZ_CP026105.1, forward strand.
GGGCTGCTCGGACATCAGCGCGTGGCCGGCGTCGAGCGTGATCGTGTCGACGGGCACGCTTGCGTTGCGCAGTGCGTCGGCGAGGGCTTTGGCGGCGCGCGGCGGCGTCATCACGTCGCGCCTGCCGACGATCAGGCGCGTGGGGCAGTTCACCTGCGCGGCGCGCGCGAGGCCGTCCGTGTACGCGTTGCAGGCGCTGAAGTCGGTGTGAAAGAGCCGTGGCTCGCCCGTCGCCGAGACGCGCTCCATCAGCCGCTGGTTCATGCCGTGCAGCCAGAAGCCGGGCGCGGGGCAGGATGGTTTCGCGGCGAGGGTCGAATGCGACCACTGGTTGACCATGTCGATGGCTTCCGGCTCGCGCTCGCGCGCGGCATCGAGCAGCGCGTCGGAAACGGCCATCGGTACGGCCGTCGCGACGAGCGCCAGATGCGTCGCGCGTGACGGGTAGCGGGCCGCGAAGTCGAGCGCGATCAGCGAGCCCATGCTGTGCCCGGCGACGAACGCACGCGCCACGCCCACTGCGTCAAGCAAGGCGGCGAGCCAGTCGGCCATCGCGCCGATGCTGGTCAGCGCCGGGCCCGCGCTCCGGTGGTGGCCGGGCAGGTCGACGGCCAGCACGCCGAAGCCGTGATGCGCGAAATAGCGCGTTTGCAGCGCCCAGACGCTGTGATCGTGCTCGGCACCATGAATGAAGACGGCGGTGGGCAGAGTGGCGTCGAATGCCTTGCCGCCCGTGTACGCGTAGGCCGGTTTGCCGTTGACGTCGACGATCATGCGGACTCCTTGCGCGCCGGACCGGCGGGCTTCGAGGCGGTTTGTTGCGCAGCGCCGCCCGCGGATTTCTGCGCGGCTTTTAGCGCGCGCTTGAGATCGTCGATCAGGTCGTCGGGGTCTTCGAGGCCGATCGAAAGACGTATCGTGCCTTCCGCTATGCCTGCGGCGGCTAGCGCGGCGGCGTCCATGCGGAAGTGCGTCGTCGACGCGGGATGAATGACGAGCGAGCGGGCGTCGCCGACGTTCGCCAGATGCGAGAACAGCGACAGCGCTTCGATGAACGCGCGGCCGGCGGCTCGGTCGCCGCGCAGATTGAAGCTGAACACGGCGCCCGCGCCGCGCGGCAGCAGGCGCTGCGCGAGCGCGTGATCCGGGTGGGTCGGCAGTTCGGGATAGGCGACTGATTCGACGGCGGCATGGGCGGCGAGGAATTCGACCACTTTGCGTGTGTTCGCGACGTGGCGTTCCATGCGCAGCGGCAGCGTTTCGATGCCCTGCAGCAGTTGCCACGCGGCTTGCGGATGCAGACACGCGCCGAAGTCGCGCAAGCCTTCGCGGCGGGCGCGCAGCAGGAACGGCGCGATGGTGCTTTCCTCGGCGAACACCATGCCGTGAAAGCCTTCGTACGGCTCGGTGAATTCCGGGAAGCGTCCGGACGCGTCGAAGTCGAACGTGCCGCCGTCGACGAGCACGCCGCCGATCGTCGTGCCGTGGCCGCCGAGGAACTTGGTCGCCGAGTGGTAGACGAAATCCGCGCCGTGGTCGAACGGCTTGAGCAGATACGGCGTCGTAAAGGTCGAATCGACCAGTAAAGGCACGCGATGCTCGTGCGCGATCTGCGCGACCGTCGCGATGTCGAGCACCTCGAGGCCCGGGTTGCCGAGCGTCTCGCCGAACAGCAGTTTGGTGTTCGGGCGCAGCGCGGCACGCCACGCGTCGATGTCGCCCGGCTTCACGAACGTCGTTTCGATGCCGAAGCGGCGCAGCGTGTAGTTGAGCAGGTTGTGCGAGCCGCCATAGAGCGCACTCGACGCGACGATGTGCGAGCCCGCGCCCATCAGCGTTGCGATCGCGAGATGCAGCGCGGCCTGGCCGCTCGCCGTGCCGATCGCGCCCGCGCCGTTTTCGAGCGCGGCGACGCGCTCTTCGAACACGGCGACCGTCGGGTTCGAGATGCGCGAGTAGACATGGCCCGCGCGCTCCATGTTGAAGAGCGCGGCGGCGTGATCGGAGTCGCGGAACGTGAACGACGTGGTCTGGTAGATGGGCGTCGCGCGCGCGCCCGTCGCGGGGTCGGGGGCGGCGCCCGCATGCAGCGCAAGCGTGTCAAAACGGTTGGCGGACATCGTGGACGGCCGGACCTCGACAGCCCGGCGAAGGTGAGAGTGGGGGCCATCGTATCATCGTGCCGCGCCCGAACCACTCGGTTAACGCCCGTATTACGTCTGTATGGAAATGCGGGCCGGACAGGCGGGAACGGGCCGCCCGCCGCGCCCGCCGCAGCCGCCGGCAGGCCCGCGAGCGCCGCCTGCCGAGCGTTCGCTGGCGCGCTCCCGGCGGTGGTTGTGCGCTTTCTTTTTGTGGGCCTTTCCGCTACGATCGAAAGACAGTCAGGCCTTTTTTTGCTTCAGAAGGCTTCATCAGGAGACAAATCATGCGCGTCAGCGACATTCTCAAGCTCAAGGGCAACACCCTTTTTACCGTCACGCCCGATAGCCCGCTCAATGAAGCCGTCAACACGATGGCCGAGCACGATATCGGCTCGCTCGTCGTGATGGAATATGGCGATCTGGTCGGCATGCTGACGTTCCGCGAGATCATTCTCGTGCTGAGCCGCAATGGCGGCAGCGTCGGCGGCAGCACGATCCGCAAGGTCATGGACGATCACCCGCTCACCTGCACGCCCGAAACGGATGTCAACGAAGTTCGCCGCATGATGCTCGAACATCACGTGCGTTATCTGCCCGTCATGGAAAGCCGCAAGCTGATGGGCGTAATTTCGTTCTACGACGTCGCGAAGGCGGTCGTCGAAGAGCAGGGCTTCGAGAACCGGATGCTGAAGGCCTATATCCGCGACTGGCCCGCGGAAGACGAGCCGCAGCAGGAGCAGCCGTCGCGCTGAGCGAGGCTCGGTGTCGGCTCAGTTTGCAGATGAGGCCCGCCGGCATGCCACTGTCGCATGACTGAACTATCCTCGAAGCGCGCGCGATCAGCGTGCGCTTTTTTTGTGTCCGCCAGTTCCGCAAAGCGGTTGTGAATCCGGGCAGAAACTGCCCAACATCCATCACTCAATGAACGATCGTCCGTTGTCTACCGCCCAACAGCAAAGGCGCACCGCGCGTGAACACGGTTCGCAGTTCCGGCTGTTGCGCGAGCGCCGTTTCGCGCCGTTCTTCTGGACGCAGTTCCTCGGCGCGATGAACGACAACGTGTTCAAGATCGGCTTCACGTCGCTCGTCACGTATCAGGCCGCGCGTTTCTCAGGCGTCAATGCGGATACCGCGGCCTTTCTGATTTCCGCGATCTTCATTCTGCCGTTCGTCCTGTTCTCGGCGACCTCGGGTCAGATCGCCGACAAGTACGACAAGGCGATGCTCACGCGCTTCGTGAAGACGTTCGAGATCGGCGTGATGCTGGTGGGCGGCGCGGGCTTCTGGCTGCACAACGCCGTGCTGCTGTATCTGTGCACGTTCCTGATGGGCGTCCATTCGACGGTGTTCGGCCCCGTCAAGTACGCGTATCTGCCGCAGCATCTGGACAAGTCGGAGCTGGTCGGCGGCAACGGCATGGTCGAAATGGGCACCTTCGTCGCGATTCTGTTCGGCACGATCATGGGCGGCGCGGCGGCGGGCTCGGACGCGCACGGCGCGGCGATCCTCGCGTTCGGCTGCGTGGCGATTGCGCTGATTGGACGCGTCGCGTCGGGCTTCGTGCCGCCGTCGATGCCTTCTCAACCGGACTTGCGCATCAACTGGAATCCGATCAGCGAAACCTGGCGCAATCTGAAACTGGCGCGTCAGAACCGGACGGTGTTTCTGAGCCTGCTTGGTATTTCCTGGCTGTGGTTCGTTGGCGCGACGTTCCTGTCTTCGTTCTTCCGGTTCGCGAAGGACGTGCTGTCCGCCAATCCCGATGTCGTGACCGTGCTGCTCGCAACCTTTTCGATCGGCATTGGCACCGGGTCGCTGCTGTGCGAGCGGCTGTCGAAGAAACGCATCGAAATCGGGCTCGTGCCGCTCGGCTCGATCGGCATCAGCGTGTTCGCGATCGACCTGTTCTTCGCGAGCCACGCGCTGCCGGGCGTCACGCATCTGCTGACGGTCGGCGAATTCATGGCCTTGCACGCGCACTGGCGCGTGCTCGCGGATCTGTTCCTGCTGGCGATGTTCGGCGGCTTCTACAGCGTGCCGCTCTACGCGCTGATCCAGAGCCGCAGCCAGCCGAGCCACCGCGCGCGGATCATCGCGGCGAACAATATCCTCAACTCGCTGTTCATGATCGTGTCCGCGCTGATGGCCGTCGCGCTGACGTCGGCGGGTGTCGGCATTCCGGGGTTGTTCCTCGTGACGGCGCTGCTCAACGTGGTCGTCGCGATCTATATCTATTCGCTCGTGCCCGAGTTCCTGCTGCGCTTCGTCGCGTGGTTGCTGGTCCACACGTTCTACCGGATGCGCCTCGTGCACGCGGAGCGCATTCCCGAAGAGGGCGCGGCCGTGCTGGTGTGCAATCACGTGAGCTATGTCGACGCCATTGTCATCATGGCGGAGAGCCCTCGGCCGATCCGCTTCGTGATGGATCACCGGATTTTCCGCACGCCGCTTGTCGGCTGGCTCTTCAGACACGCTAAGGCCATTCCGATCGCACCGGCGCATGAAGACCCTGAGATGCTTAAACGCGCCTATGACGCCTGCGCGAAAGCACTCGACGACGGCGATCTCGTCTGCATTTTTCCCGAAGGCAAGCTGACACGAACGGGCGACATGAATCCGTTCCGCCATGGCGTGGTGGAAATTCTGCGGCGCAAGGCCGTGCCCGTCGTACCGATGGCGCTGCGCGGGCTGTGGGGCAGTTTCTGGTCGCGCAGCACCGATGCGCGCTTTCCGCGGCCGCTCCAGAGGGGCGTGATGAGCCGTCTGACGCTGGCCGTCGGCGAGCCGCTCGAACCGGCCGACGCGACGCCGGAACGTCTGCAGCAGGTCGTCACCGATCTGCGCGGCGCCCGCAAGTGAGGCTGTGCGCCTGAGCCGTCTGGCCGAAGGCGCGACGCTTCGTCCATTCGTCCTATCACCACCGGCCGGGCCGCAGCGCGCCACGCCAGCGCGGCCGGGCTGGCATAATGACGTTCTCCCCGCATTTCTTTGGACGACGCTCATGTCCGGCAATACCCTCGGTACGCTCTTCACCGTCACGACCTTCGGCGAATCGCATGGCCCGGCCATCGGCTGTGTGATCGACGGCTGCCCGCCGGGCATGTCGCTCGTCGAAGCCGACATCCAGCTCGAACTCGACCGCCGCCGGCCAGGCACGTCGCGTCATGTGACGCAGCGCCAGGAAGAAGACAAGGTCGAGATTCTCTCGGGCGTCTTCGAGGGCAAGACGACGGGCGCGCCTATCGCGCTGCTGATCCGCAACACGGACCAGCGCAGTAAGGACTACGGCAACATCGTCGAAACGTTCCGTCCTGGCCACGCCGACTACACCTACTGGCAGAAATACGGCATTCGCGACCATCGTGGTGGCGGCCGGTCGTCGGCGCGCCTGACGGCGCCGACGGTGGCGGCGGGTGCCGTCGCGAAGAAGTGGCTGCGCGAGAAGTTCGGCGTGGAGATTCGCGGCTATATGGCGGCGCTCGGCGAGATCGACGTGCCGTTCGTCGACTGGCAATACGTGCGCGAAAATCCGTTCTTCGTGCCGAATGCGGATATCGTGCCGCAGCTCGAAACGTATATGGACGAATTGCGCAAGGACGGCGATTCGATCGGCGCGCGCATCAACGTGGTCGCATCGGGCGTGCCCGTCGGCCTTGGCGAACCGCTGTTCGACCGCCTCGACGCCGACATCGCGCACGCGATGATGGGCATCAACGCGGTGAAGGGCGTCGAGATCGGCGCGGGTTTCGAAAGCGTGCGGCAGCGTGGCTCCGTGCATGGCGACGAACTGACGCCGGAAGGCTTCGTCGGCAATCATGCGGGCGGCGTGCTCGGCGGTATTTCGACGGGGCAGGACATCACCGTGTCGATCGCCATCAAGCCGACGTCGAGCATCCGCACGCCGCGCCGTTCGATCGATAAAAACGGCCAACCCGCCGTCGTCGAAACGTTCGGGCGACACGATCCGTGCGTCGGCATTCGCGCGACGCCGATCGCCGAGGCGATGCTCGCGCTCGTGCTGATCGACCACGCGCTGCGGCACCGTGCGCAATGCGGCGACGTCACCGTCGATACGCCGAAGATCGCTGCCAGCGCGCCCTGACGTGCAACGCCATTCGGCGTAACGTCGAAGCCATTCGGCAGAGTCGCTGGTTCCTGATGGGGCGGTCCACATGAACACTATCGATCCCACCGCCGCCGATCCGCTCACGCCGCTGCGTGCGCGCACGGCCTTGCCCGACGCCGTCGCGACCGACTGGTTCGCGCTCGGCAACGCGCTGCTCCAGCGCGCGAACGGCGACAAGGCGCTGCTGCGCGAAGCCGTCGATGCGCTGATGCGGGCGCATCGGCTCGACGCGAATTGCGACGCGAGGCTATTGCACGGCATCGCGCAGACGGCCTTCATCCTGCGCGACTGGGCGCTCATCGAATCTTCCACCGCACTTCTGCTGGCGCGCGATGCCAATGATGCTAACGCGCTCGTCTGGCGCGCGGCCGCCGTCCAGGAGCGCGATGATTTCACCGAAGCGCAGCGCCTGCTGCAAGAAGCGGCGCGGGCGGCGCCCGGCAATCATGTCGTCTTGCACAAGCTCGCGTTGTGCATCAAGGAACAAGGCCGCTTCGGCGAAGCGGAAGCGCTATTGCGTCGCGTGCTTGAGCTGACGCCGGACAACGCGCACGCGCTTTTCGATCTGTCGGAACTGGAAGTGCGCGCGGGGCGTTACGCGCAAGGATGGCTCGACTATGAAGCACGCATCGCCTTCGCGCACGATTCGAACGCCGCGCGGGCGGCGCTCGCCGCCATCTGTCCGAACTGGCGCGGCGAGTCGCTGGCGGGGAAGACGCTCGTCGTCTATGGCGAGCAGGGCAACGGCGACTGCCTGTGGTCGGTGCGCTTTCTGCCGCTGCTCGCCGAGCGCGCGCAACGTGAAGGCGGCCGCGTGATTTTTGGTTACGCGGGGCCGATGCAGCATCTGTTCGAACGCATGCTGCCGGACGGCATCAAGATCGAAACGAGCCTCGACACGAAGCCCGATTACCACTGCGGGTTGATGAGCTTGCCGTTGCGTTTGGGCATCAACGATCCGTCGGTGTGGGGAAGGCCGTATCTGAGCGCCGATCCGGCGCGTGCCGAGGCGTGGCGCGAGCGCGTCGCTGGCGCCACGGCGGCGGGGAATCGCAAGGTCGGCCTTGTCTGGAACGGCAATCCCGATCACATCCGCGACAGGCGGCGCTCGGTGCCTGCGCATGAGATCGCGCGGATTCTGGATGTGCCGGGCGTGACGTTCTTCGCGATTTCACCGGAGCGCGAGCAGACGGTCGGACAATGGCGCGCGCAAGGCGTCGATATCGTCGATCTGACGCCGCAGTTCACGGCCGGGTTCGACGATGTGGCCGCGCTGCTTGTCAACCTCGACGCGCTCGTCACCATCGACAGCGGTCCCGCGCATCTGGCGGGCGCGCTCGGTGTGCCCACCTGGCTGATGCTCGATCACGTGTCCGCATGGTTCTGGGGCGAGGAGACGGAGCGTACGCCGTGGTATCAGACCGTCGAGCTGTTTCGTCAGCCGTCTGCTGGCGCGTGGGCGGCCGTGCTCGACCGCGTGCGTGCCCGACTTGAAGCGCTGACGGAGTGAGCCGGATAATTTCCGCAACGGCATGCGAAAACGCCGCTCATCGAGCGGCGTTCTGCTTTGCGGACGACGCGGTTTGCGTCACATATTCGGATAGTTCGGACCGCCGCCGCCTTCGGGCGTCACCCACACGATGTTCTGCGTCGGGTCCTTGATATCGCAGGTCTTGCAGTGGACGCAGTTTTGCGCGTTGATGACGAGGCGCTCGCTGCCGTCGTCGTTCTTCACGAACTCGTAAACAGCGGCGGGGCAGTAACGGCTTTCAGGGCCTGCATAGGTTTGCAGGTTCACCTTGACGGGCACCGACGGGTCTTTCAGCGTCAGATGCGCAGGCTGGTTCTCTTCGTGATTCGTGTTCGAGATGAACACCGACGAGAGACGGTCGAACGTGAGCTTGCCATCCGGCTTCGGATACTCGATCGGCGTGCACTGCGATGCCGGTTTCAGCATCTCGTGATCCCAATGCTGGTGGTGCAGCGTCCACGGCACGTTGCCGCCCAGCAGTTTCTGTTCGATGCCGACCATCAACGTGCCGAGATACAGGCCCTTGCTCATCCACTGCTTGAAGTTGCGTGCGCGATAGAGTTCGGTGTGCAGCCACGAAGTCTTGAACGACTCGGGATACGCGGTCAGTTCGTCGCTATGGCGGCCGGCCTGCACGGCATCGAACGCGGCGTCGGCCGCGAGCATGCCTGTTTTGATTGCCGCGTGCGAACCCTTGATCCGCGACGCGTTCAGGAAGCCTGCATCGTCGCCCACGAGGGCGCCGCCCGGGAAAGCGAGCTTCGGCAGCGACAGCAGGCCGCCCGCCGTAATCGCGCGAGCGCCATACGACACACGCTTGCCGCCTTCGAGAAACTTGCGAATTTCCGGATGCGTCTTGTAGCGCTGGAATTCCTCGAACGGCGACAGGTACGGATTCGAATAGCCCAGACCAACGACAAAGCCCACCATCACCTGGTTATTGTCGATGTGATAGAGGAAAGAGCCGCCGTAAGTCTGCGTATCGAGCGGCCAGCCTGCCGTGTGGATAACCAGACCCGGCTTGTGCTTCGCCGGATCGATTTCCCACAGTTCCTTGATGCCGATGCCGTAGACCTGCGGATCGGCGCCATCGCGCAGCTTGAATTTGTCAGACAGTTGCCGGCCGAGATGCCCGCGCGCGCCTTCGCAGAACAGCGTGTACTTCGCGTGCAGTTCCATGCCGAGCTGGAAGTTTTCGGTCGGCTCGCCGTCCTTGCCGATGCCGAGATTGCCCGTTGCGACGCCTTTGACCGAGCCATCTTCGTTGTAAAGCACTTCAGCGGCAGCAAAACCCGGAAAAATCTCGACGCCCGCCGCTTCGGCCTGTGTCCCCAGCCAGCGCGTGACGTTAGCAAGACTGATCACATAGTTGCCGTGATTCTTGAAGTTGTCCGGCAGCGCCCAGTTCGGCACCGATTTCGCCCCTGTTTCGGAGAGAAACAAAAATCGGTCCTCGGTCACTTCAACGTCCAGCGGCGCGCCTTTTTCCTTCCAGTCCGGAATCAGTTCGTTCAGCGCGCGCGGGTCCATCACGGCGCCCGAGAGGATATGCGCCCCAATTTCCGAGCCTTTTTCGAGCACGCAGACGCCGATCTCGACGCCTTTTTCCGCAGCACGCTGCTTCAGGCGAATGGCCGCCGACAGGCCCGCCGGGCCGCCGCCGACGATCACCACGTCATATTCCATCGACTCGCGCGGGCCGTATTGCTCGATCAGACTTGCGGGGGTCATTGATGCTCCTGTTACCGTTAGAATGCTTTTTTCGGGATCGTATTGTCAGCGAACGATCCCTGCGCTGCAACACAATGAGGCAAGATTAGCACGATCGTTCTATTATTGTGAACTGGGAATTACGCCATGCCCTGCGCGATGCGTGAGCATGTTATCCCGTCACATCCACGTTCCAAGGAAAACGACAATGGGCCGTTCGATCAATCTGGAAGGCAAGGTGGCGCTGATTACGGGCGCGTCGAGTGGACTCGGCAAGCGGTTTGCCATGGTGCTGTCGCAAGCGGGCGCCAAGGTCGTGCTGGCAAGCCGACGAATCGAACGCCTGAAGGAATTGCGCGCCGAGATCGAGGCGTCGGGCGGCGCGGCGCACGTCGTTTCGCTCGATGTGACCGATTACCAGAGCATCAAGTCGGCCGTCGCGCATGCCGAGACCGAGGCGGGCACGATCGATATCCTCGTCAACAACTCGGGCGTTTCGACGACGCAAAAGTTGACGGAAGTGACGCCCGCCGACTTCGAATACGTGTTCGACACGAACACGCGCGGCGCCTTCTTCGTCGCGCAGGAAGTGGCCAAGCGGATGATCATGCGCGGCGCCAATAACAAGCCGTCGTACCGGATCATCAATATTGCTTCGGTGGCGGGCTTGCGGGTGCTGCCGCAGATCGGGCTTTACTCGATGAGCAAGGCGGCCGTCGTGCACATGACGAAGGCGATGGCGCAGGAGTGGGGCCGGCACGGCATCAATGTGAACGCGATCTGCCCGGGGTACATCGATACCGAGATCAATCACCATCATTGGTCGACCGATCAGGGGCAGAAGCTGATTTCGATGCTGCCGCGGCACCGCGTCGGCAAGCCGGAAGATCTCGATGGGCTGTTGCTGCTACTCGCCGCTGACGAATCGCAATTCATCAACGGTTCGGTGATCGCCGCCGACGACGGCTTCGGCCTGTCGTGACGGGCGCGGCCCCGCTGAAGACCGCGCTTTTCGCGACGCTCAGAGCAGAAAAACGCGAAACGCGCGATCATTGACACCCTTGTGCAACGTCCGCATCGCGCGGCGCGTTGCGCAGTCGAATCTGGCCGCCGCGCCTTGCAGTGCGGCCAAAGCCGAGTGCGGCCCAGCCGTTCCGTTTCCCCGATTTAAACCGTAGAAGAAGTGCGATGAGCGATTACCACCCCGTTTTTGAGATGTCGATGCCGATCCGTTGGGGCGACATGGACGCGTTCGGCCATGTGAACAACACGGTCTATTTCCGTTACATGGAGCAGGTGCGGATTTCCTGGTTCGAGCAGCTAGGCATCGCCGGCGGCAATGGCGAAGGGCAGGGGCCCGTGATCGTCAATGCATCGATGGAATTTCTGAAGCAGCTGCACTATCCGGGCGACGTGATCGGCCGCATGACGGTCGGCGTGCCGGGGCGCAGCAGCTTCGATACGGGCTTCGAGCTGTACCGTGCGGACGATCCTGACACGTTGTATGCGCGCGGCAATGCGAAGTGCGTGTGGATCGACTATGCGGCGGGCACGTCGGTGCCGCTTCCCGATCTTCTGCGCTCGACCATCGAAAACGCTCATCTCGTGAAGGTCTGAGCACATTCCTCGCGCGTCGGCTGTCACGGCTGGCGCCGCTCCCCGCTCCCCCCGTTCCCCGATTTACAAGCGGAAGTCAGTTTCCGAGCAGGCGCTGCAACAGTTCAGTCGCGTTGCCCGTGTCATATTTGCGCATCAGCCGCGCGCGGTAGACGTCGACGGTGCGCGAACTGATGTCGAGAATCCGGCCAATCTGCTTGCTCGTTTTCCCCGTCACCAGTTGCGCGGCGATTTCGCGCTCGCGCGGCGTCAGTTCGACGGCGACGCGTCGGGTCGCGCTCAGATCCTCGAAAGTCCAGACGCCCGCTGCGTGCGGCATTGCGCGGTCGAGCGAGCGGCCCGTCACGTGGCACCAGAACAGCTCGCCGTTGGTGCGCTTCATGATGCGGTCGTCGGCGTAGCTGCCTTGCGCCGTCATGATGGGCGGAATGCGTTCACCGATGCGCTCGAACTCGTCGGGCGACGGATACAGCACCGCGAACGATTGCCCCAGCAACGATTCGCGCGAGCGGCCGAAGATCGCGGCGAGCTGGTCGTTGCAGTCTTCGATGATCCGCTCGCGCGATAGCACGAGACCGATCGGCGCGAGATGAAAAGCGGTTTGGTAATCCAGTTCGGGCATGAAATCAGCGAAGGAATGCGGTACGAATACTTATGTATTTTTGCGTATTGTGCCGCAAGGCCGCCGCATCGTACCCTTTCGGCACATCACAAGATGCGCGGTTGGCGTGCGTGAGCACTTCTTTGCAATGTTTTGCACATGTCGCGCCACCGTTCGCCGCAGATGACTAGAATGGCGTTTCGGGCCAGGCCCGCAGCGCCCCGGCAACCGGTTCAGTGTCGCGAAAGCGCGCAGGAACACGCAGCCAGTCGATATAAGAACGGCGTCGCATCGATCCGGATTTCGGGTATCCAATCAAGGAAGGGACACACTGATGAACAAAGTCTACGCAAGCGCGGCGTCCGCGCTCGAAGGCATCGTCAAGGACGGCCAGACATTCGCTGTCGGCGGCTTTGGCCTGTGCGGCATTCCCGAAGCGCTGATCGCCGCCCTGCGCGATTCGGGCGTCAAGGGCATCACCTGCATCAGCAACAACGCGGGCGTCGACGGCTTCGGCCTCGGTCTGCTGCTGGAAACACGCCAGATCAAGAAAATGATCTCGTCGTATGTGGGTGAGAACAAGGAATTCGAGCGCCAGTACCTGGCGGGCGAACTCGAACTGGAATTCACGCCGCAAGGCACGCTCGCCGAAAAGCTGCGCGCGGGCGGCTCGGGCATTCCGGCGTTCTTCACGAACACGGGCTACGGCACGATCATCGCGGACGGCAAGGAAACGCGCCAGTTCGGCGAGAACCACTACGTGCTCGAACATTCGCTGACGGCCGACGTCGCGCTCGTCAAGGCATGGAAGGCCGACAAATCGGGCAACCTGATCTACCGTCGCACCGCGCGCAACTTCAACCCGATGTGCGCGATGGCCGGCAAGATTACGGTCGTGGAAGTCGAAGAGATCGTCGAGACGGGTGAACTCGATCCGGACGCGATCCACACGCCGGGCATTTTCGTGCAGCGTATCGTGCTGAACGCGAACCCCGAAAAACGTATCGAACAACGCATCGTCCGCGCGAAAGGAGAATGAACCATGGCTTGGAATCGTGACCAGATGGCCGCGCGCGCGGCGCAGGAACTGCAGGACGGTTTTTACGTGAACCTCGGCATCGGCCTGCCGACGCTCGTCGCCAACCACGTGCCCGCGGGCATGGAAGTGTGGCTGCAATCGGAAAACGGCCTGCTCGGCATCGGCCCGTCGCCGTATGAAGACGAAGTCGACGCCGATCTCATCAACGCCGGCAAGCAGACCGTGACGACATTGCCCGGTTCGTCGATTTTCTCGTCGGCCGATTCGTTCGCGATGATTCGCGGCGGCCACATCAACCTGGCGATTCTCGGCGCGATGCAGATCAGCAAGAAGGGCGATCTGGCGAACTGGATGATCCCGGGCAAGATGATCAAGGGCATGGGCGGCGCGATGGACCTCGTCGCGGGCGTGAAGAAGGTCGTCGTGCTGATGGAACACGTCGCGAAGGGCGACCAGCACAAGATTCTCGAGGAATGCACGCTGCCGCTGACGGGCGTGGGCGTGGTCGACCGGATCATCACCGACCTCGGCGTGATCGATGTAGTCGATGGCGGCCTGAAGCTGGTCGAACTGGCCGACGGTGTCACTGTCGACGAGATCAAGGCGAAGACGGGCGCGCCGCTCGACACGAGCGCAGTGGGCTGATGTTCTTCGTCCGGCTTCACGCCGGATTGGGTTGACGTGAAGATTGACGTGAAGCGGGCGCGATGCAGGTCGTGCCCGCTTTTCATTTGGTTTTGTGCTTTTGTCCTATGCCGTTTGACCGATGAGAGATCAGGGCGAAGCGGTTTAGAATCGATCGTGTTCCGTGCGCCTTTGCACGCTGCCTTATTTCGATCGAGGGAGTTCTGATGACCGCCACGCCTGTCGCCGTTTCGCCCGCAATCAGTTCCGCCGTGCCTCGTCAACGCTACGTTCAATGCGCGAGCCCTGTGGGCCTGCATCACATCGCGTACACCGAATGGGGCGCGCCCGACAACCCGCGCGTGCTGGTCTGCGTGCATGGTCTCACGCGCTCGGGGCGTGACTTCGACCGGGTCGCGGCGGCGTTGTCGTCGGTGTATCGCGTGGTGTGTCCTGACGTGGTCGGGCGCGGCTTGTCGTCGTGGCTCGCCAATCCCGCTTATTACATGATTCCGCAGTATGTCGGCGACATGGTCACGCTCGTTGCGCGGCTCGGTGTGGAGTCGGTGGACTGGTTCGGCACATCGATGGGTGGGCTGATCGGCATGGCCTTCGCCGGGCTGAAGGACTCGCCCATTCGAAAGATGATCGTCAATGACGTCGGCCCGCATGTCGAGCCGGTCGCGCTCGAGCGTATCGGCAGTTATCTGGGGCAACCGGTATCGTTCGCCACGCAGCAGGAAGTGATCGATCATGCGGCGTTGCTCGCGCAATCGTTCGGTCCGCTGACGCCGGAAGAATGGCGCGAGATCAATTCGCCGCTCGTGCACGAGCGTGACGGCGCATGGCGCTTTCGCTACGACCCGCGCATCGCGGAGCCGTTCACGAAGACCACGCCCGAACTGACGGCGCTCGGCGAGGCGGCGCTGTGGCAGTCGTTTGCGGCGATCGAGGGGCCCGTGCTGGTCGTACGCGGCGAGCAATCGGATCTGCTGTCCCGCGAAACCGTCGCGCAGATGATCGAGAAGGGACGCAATGTATCGAGCGTTGAAATCCCCGGTGTGGGTCACGCGCCAGCCTTTCTCTCCGCTGATCAGATCGATATCGTGAAACGGTTCTTTATCGGGGACGGCGCTGACGCGTCATAATATGAGATTGGCGCGGCGTCGTTGACCGATCTTGAAGGATCGGGGTGCACGCAAAACGCATCGCCGCGCAGCGTCGTTTTTTCATTCTCAACGGACAGGACATTTCATGGCAGTCATTCGTCATCACGTCGGCAAGCGTCTTTCGGAAACCGCTGTGCACAACGGCACTGTCTATCTTGCTGGCCAGATCGCCGAGGACACCGATCAGGACATCGTCGGTCAAACGCGCGAAGTGCTGGGCCACATCGACCGTCTGCTCGGTGAAGTCAATAGTGACAAGTCGCTGCTGCTGTCGGTGCAGATCTACATTTCGGACATGGTGCATTTCGCCGGCATGAACGCGGCGTGGGACGAATGGGTCGCGCAAGGCAACACGCCGCCGCGGGCAACTGTCGAGGCGAAGCTCGCCAACCCGAAGTGCCTCGTCGAAGTGGTCGTCGTCGCTGCGCAGCGCAGCTAGGCAGGCCATCACGTTTCAAGCATTTGCCTGACCGCCCGCGTATGCCGCGGGCCGCCGCATGATGAACACCGACACCGTCACGACCGCTCCGAACCCAACGCCGTCCTTCGACGACGCACTCGCGTTCGTGCGCGAGCACGCGGGCGATGCGCGCCTGTCGTCTGGCGAGCCGCTCGCCGACCATGCTGCAGGCACGGCCGCCATCATGCGCACGCTCAACGTCGATCCGCCTGCAGTGCTGGCGGCGGCGTTGTTCTCGCTGACGCCGCATCTGGCGAACCCCGAGCAGACCATCGCCGACAATTTCGGCGAGGAAGTCGCGCAACTGGTCGGCGACGTGCGCAAGCTGCTGCGGCTCGGCACCGTGAGCATGCGCGCGGCGCAGAATGCCATGCCCGAAGCGGGCCGCGATGCGCAGGCCGCGCGCCGCGCGCAGGTGGAGGCGCTGCGCAAGATGCTGCTCGCATTCGCGCAGGACATCCGCGTCGTGCTGATCCGGCTTGCTTCGCGGCTGCAATCGTTGCGCTACTACGCTGCGGCGAAGATCACGCCTACCCCGGACGTGGCGCGCGAGACGCTCGATATCTACGCGCCGCTCGCAAACCGGCTCGGCATCTGGCAATTGAAGTGGGAACTCGAAGACCTCGCGTTACGCTTCGAGGAGCCGCAAACCTACAAGCGGATCGCGAAGCTGCTCGACGAGAAGCGCGTCGAGCGCGAAACCTATGTGGCCGAGGCGATCGCGCAGTTGCAACGGGAGCTGGCGGCCGCGCATATCAACGCCGAAGTGAGCGGCCGGCCAAAGCATATCTACAGCATCTGGCGCAAGATGCGCGGCAAGGAACTCGACTTTTCCGAGCTCTACGATGTGCGCGCGTTTCGCGTCATCGTGCCGGACATCAAGGATTGCTACACGGTGCTCGGCATCGTGCACAACCTGTGGCAGCCGGTGCCGAAGGAATTCGACGACTACATCTCACGGCCCAAGCCGAACGGCTACAAATCGCTGCACACGGTCGTGATCGGCGACGACGGCCGCGCGTTCGAAGTGCAGATCCGCACGCAGGAAATGCATCAGTTCGCCGAGTATGGCGTGGCTGCGCACTGGCGTTACAAGGAAGCGGGCACGCGCGGGTACGGCGGGCAGTTCAGCGCCAGCGAGAAGTACGACGAGAAGATCGCATGGCTGCGTCAGCTGCTTGCGTGGAAGGACGATGTGTCCGAAGGCAAGCCCGGTGAAAAGGGCGCTGCCAGACCATGGGAGCAGCTTCGCCAGGCGACGCTCGACGACGACCATATCTATACGCTCACGCCGCAGGCGCGTGTGCTTCCGCTGCCGCAAGGTGCGACGCCGCTCGATTTTGCGTATCACCTGCATAGCGAACTGGGACATCGTTGCCGCGGCGCGCGCGTCGACGGTGCGATGGTGCCGTTGAACACGCCGTTGCAGAATGGGCAGACGGTCGAGATCATCGCGGTGAAAGAGGGCGGTCCGTCGCGCGACTGGCTCAATCCGCAGCTTGGCTATCTGCAAAGTAATCGCGCGCGCCAGAAGGTGCGCGCGTGGTTCAACGCGGTCGAAGTCCAGGAGAACATCGCAACGGGGCGCGCGATGGTCGAAAAGACCTTGCAGCGCGAAGGCAAGACGTCGGTCAATCTCGATCAGCTTGCTGCGAAGCTCGGGTTCAAGTCCACCGACGATCTGTTCTCGGTGGTCGGCAAGGAAGAGTTCAGCTTGCGGCTCGTCGAGCAGGCGCTGAACGATGCGCCGCCGGCAGAGCCCGTCGTCGAAGCGCCCGAGCAGTTCGAGAAGCGCAGCAGCGGCGCGAGCGTTGCGCATGGCGCGTCGACGGGTGTGCTCGTCGTCGGCGTCGACGCGTTGCTCACGCAGCTCGCGCGTTGCTGTCGCCCAGCGCCGCCCGACGACATCGCGGGCTTCGTCACGCGCGGCAAGGGCATGTCGATACATCGCAGCGACTGCCCGACGTTCCTGCGCATGGCCGAGCGCGCGCCGGAGCGCGTGCTGCAAACGGCATGGTCCGCGGACGTGATGAGCGGGCGTGGCAAGTCGGTCTATCCCGTCGATCTCTCGATCGAAGCCACCGACCGGCAAGGTTTGCTGCGCGATATCTCCGAAGTATTCGCGCGCGAGAAGATGAACGTGGTTGGCGTAAAGACGCAGTCGCGGCGCAACGCTGCGTTCATGCAGTTCACGGTGGAAGTGTGGAGCGCGGCGCAGATCCAGCGCGCGTGCGCGATGCTGGGCGAAGTAGCGGGCGTCGTCAGGGCCACGCGCAAGTGATGATATTGGCCCTGCGCGAAGCCGGCATTTGGATTTTGATGTCGCCGCATAAAAACGCTTGCCAACTTTCTCAACGCTCCATATAATCTCGTTTCTCTAGGCTCGTAGCTCAGCTGGTTAGAGCACCACCTTGACATGGTGGGGGTCGTTGGTTCGAGTCCAATCGAGCCTACCAACGAATCTGAAACTTCGGCTTGCCGATGTTTCGCAAACGCAAGTAGCAATGAGCGCTTCGGCGTAAATGGCGAATCAAGCGAACATGGTTATGACACCGCGAACGTTGACCGGAACTGTTTCGGAGCGACGCTAGTCGAGGACCACTTTCGCCCTTGTTGTTTGCAGCAGTCTTGCAGAAATGTGAATGCGGCCCCTCGAAAGCGGGGCCGCATTTTTTTTGTCGTGCTTTTTAGTCTTTAAGTCTTGTTGCCTGTGCCGCCGGCCGGCATTACGGAGAACGCAATGGTTTCGATACGACTGCCCGATGGTTCTGTTCGACAGTACGAGCATCCCGTGACCGTCGCCGAAGTGGCGGCCTCGATCGGCCCTGGTCTCGCGAAGGCGGCGCTCGGCGGTAAGATCGACGGTGAACTGGTCGATACGTCCGCGCTGATCGATCGCGATGTCTCGCTCGCGATCGTCACGGACAAGGACGCCGATGGCCTCGACATCATTCGCCACTCGACGGCGCATTTGCTCGCGTACGCGGTGAAGGATCTCTTTCCCGAGGCGCAGGTGACGATCGGGCCGGTGATCGACAACGGCTTCTACTACGACTTCTCGTATAGCCGTCCCTTCACACCCGAAGATCTTGAGAAGATCGAAAAGCGCATGCAGGAGCTCGCGAAGAAGGACGAGCCGGTGTCGCGCCGCGTAGTGTCGCGCGATGAAGCCGTCGAGTACTTCAAGAGCATTGGTGAGAAGTACAAGGCTGAGATCATCGAATCGATTCCCGCAAGCGATGAGATCAAGCTGTACTCGCACGGCGGCTTTACGGATCTGTGCCGTGGCCCGCACGTCCCGTCGACGGGCAAGCTGAAGGTCTTCAAGCTGATGAAGCTCGCGGGCGCGTACTGGCGCGGCGACTCGAAGAACGAGCAATTGCAGCGTATCTACGGCACGGCCTGGACGAAGAAGGAAGATCAGGACGCGTATCTGCACATGCTCGAAGAGGCGGAAAAGCGCGATCACCGCAAGCTCGGCAAGCAGCTCGACCTGTTCCACATGCAGGACGAGTCACCGGGCATGGTGTTCTGGCATCCGCGCGGCTGGACGTTGTGGCAGCAGGTCGAGCAATACATGCGCCGTCGCGTGAACGACGCGGGCTACCTCGAGATCAAAACGCCGATGATCATGGACCGCTCGCTGTGGGAAGCGTCCGGTCACTGGCAGAATTATCGTGAAAACATGTTCACGACGGAGTCGGAAAAGCGCGACTACGCAATCAAGCCGATGAACTGCCCGGGTCACGTGCAGGTGTTCAATCATGGCCTGCGTTCGTACCGCGATCTGCCGCTGCGTTATGCGGAGTTTGGCTCGTGCCATCGGAACGAATCATCGGGCGCGCTGCACGGCCTGATGCGTGTGCGCGGCTTCGTCCAGGATGATGCGCATATTTTCTGTACCGAAGACCAGTTCATCAGCGAATCGATCGCGTTCAACACGCTTGCGATGAGCGTCTATAAGGATTTCGGCTTCGACAACGTTGAGATCAAGCTGTCGCTGCGCCCCGACGCGCGCGCGGGTACGGATGAAACCTGGGATCGCGCCGAGCAGGGCCTGCGTGACGCGCTGACGGCGTGCGGCGTGAACTGGGAAGAATTGCCGGGCGAGGGCGCGTTCTACGGTCCGAAGGTCGAATATCACATCAAGGATGCGCTCGGCCGTTCGTGGCAGTGCGGCACGCTGCAGCTCGACATGGTGCTCCCCGAGCGCCTCGGCGCCGAGTACGTGGCGGAGGACAATAGCCGCCGCCGCCCGATCATGCTGCACCGGGCAATCGTCGGATCAATGGAGCGTTTCCTCGGCATTCTGATCGAGCACCATGCCGGTGCAATGCCTGCCTGGCTGGCGCCGATGCAGGTTGTCGTGATGAATATCGCGGAAAGTCAGGCGGAATACGCACAATCTCTGGCCCAATCGTTGCAAAAACAAGGGGTTAGAGTGGAGGCCGATTTGCGCAACGAGAAGATTAGCTATAAAATACGCGAGCACACGCTGGAAAAGGTGCCGTATCTGCTGGTCGTCGGCGATAAAGAGCGTGATGCACAAACGGTAGCCGTGCGTGCCCGTGGCGGTGTCGATCTGGGCGTGATGTCCCTCGATGCCTTCAGCGAGCGTCTGCGCCAGGACGTGCAGTCGTTCAAGTAACCACCAGGCAGCGCGGCTCGTTTTTTTAATTTTTAGAGGAAACGTAACATCGCTACTGATAAGTCGTCGCATCGCATCAACGGTGAAATTACTGCACCCGAGGTGCGTCTGGTCGGAATCGACAACGAACCGCTCGGCATCGTAAAACTGGCTGATGCTTTCCGCCTGTCGGAACAGCAGGACGTGGATCTGGTTGAAATCGCCCCGCAAGCGGTTCCTCCCGTCTGCCGCCTGATGGACTACGGCAAGTTCAAGTACCAGGAAGCGAAGAAGCAGCACGAGGCCAAGCTCAAGCAGAAGGTCATTCAGGTCAAGGAAGTCAAATTCCGGCCGGGTACGGATGACGGTGACTACAACGTCAAGCTGCGCAATCTCGTCCGCTTCCTTGAAGATGGCGACAAGACGAAGATCACGTTGCGTTTCCGTGGCCGCGAAATGGCTCACCAGGAAATCGGCATGCGTATGCTCGAGCGTCTGCGTACCGATCTGGATGAAGTCGGTCAGGTCGAGCAGATGCCCAAGATGGAAGGCCGCCAGATGATCATGGTGCTGGCGCCGAAGAAAAAGAAGTAAGTAGACGTTCGCTGCGCATCTCAATGTGCGCGGCGCGTTTGTCGGAAAGTTAGAGTCGCGCGTCGTCGAAGGCGGCGTGTGCAAGCAGGTTTCGGAATGCGCTCGCAGTTTTACAGCGTGCGTTCTTCCTGAAAAGCAGCGGTCAGCAGTTCAGGCCGTCTGCATACCAAGTGGAGTGGGTTTCAAAGGGCGGATGAGGGCTTTCTGGGCCAACCGCACACCCATGTCCATCAAATAATGGAGTAGTTGTCATGCCGAAGATGAAGACCAAGAAGAGCGCTGCAAAGCGCTTCGTGGTTCGTCCGGGCGGTACCGTCAAGCGCGGTCAAGCCTTCAAGCGCCACATTCTTACCAAGAAGACCACCAAGAACAAGCGTCACCTGCGCGGCTCCACGGCAGTTCATGATTCCGATCTGAACTCCGTACGCGCGATGCTGCCGTTCGCCTAACCCTTAACCGACACTCATAGGAGCGAAACATGCCTCGAGTCAAACGTGGGGTTACCGCACGGGCCCGCCACAAGAAGATCATCAAACTGGCCAAGGGTTACCGCGGCCGCCGCAATAACGTCTATCGCATCGCCAAGCAGGCGGTCATGCGCGCAGGCCAATACGCCTACCGCGATCGCCGCAACAAGAAGCGTGTGTTCCGCGCACTGTGGATCACGCGTATCAACGCGGCGGTGCGTCAGCACGACATGACGTACAGCGTGTTCATCAACGGCCTGAAGAAGGCGTCGATCGAACTCGACCGCAAGGTGCTGGCCGACATGGCTGTGTTCGACAAGGCTGCTTTTGCTGCGATCGTCAAGCAGGTGAAAGCCGCCGTTGCAGCCTGAGTGCGCTGTTAGCATCTAGTACTGCGTGGTTCGTTGCAGCGAACAATCCGGTAGTCTCGGTGACGCTGCAACAAAAACGGGGCTCCTCACCGAGCCCCTTTTTTGTTGGTCGAGCCAGTTTTACTTCGATTGAATACTGACGTTGAAAAGATGGGATCAATGGATCTGGACCAGATTGTCGCCGACGCAAAAGGCGCCTTTGAACAAGCCTCAGACGTCACCACGCTCGAAAACGAGAAGGCACGCTTTCTCGGCAAGTCGGGCGCACTGACGGAACTGTTGAAGGGGCTCGGCAAGCTCGATCCCGAAACGCGCAAGACGGAAGGCGCGCGGATCAACATCGTCAAGCAGCAGGTCGAAGCCGCGCTGACGGCGCGCCGCCAGGCGCTTGCCGACGCGCTGCTGAACCAGCGTCTCGCGGCCGAAGCTATCGACGTCACCTTGCCCGGCCGCGGTGCGGGCACGGGCAGCCTGCACCCCGTTATGCACACGTGGGAGCGCGTCGAACAGATTTTCCGCACGATTGGTTTCGACGTGGCCGACGGCCCGGAGATCGAAACCGACTGGTACAACTTCACGTCGCTGAACAGCCCGGAAAACCATCCGGCGCGTTCGATGCAGGACACGTTCTACGTCGACGGCAAGGACGCCGAAGGCCGTCCGTTGCTGCTGCGCACGCACACCAGCCCGATGCAGGTCCGCTACGCGCGCACCAACACGCCGCCTATCAAGGTGATCGTGCCCGGCCGCACGTACCGCGTAGACAGTGACGCGACGCACTCGCCGATGTTCAATCAGGTCGAAGGCCTGTGGATCGACGAGAACATCAGCTTCGCCGACCTGAAGGGCGTCTACACCGACTTCCTCAAGAAATTCTTCGAGCGCGACGATATTCTCGTGCGCTTCCGTCCGTCGTACTTCCCGTTTACCGAGCCGTCAGCCGAGATCGACATGATGTTCGAGCATGGCAAGAACGCCGGTAAGTGGCTCGAAATTTCGGGCTCGGGCCAGGTTCACCCGACGGTGATCCGCAACATGGGCCTCGACCCCGAGCGCTATATCGGCTTTGCATTCGGCAGCGGCCTCGAGCGTCTGGCGATGCTGCGTTACGGCGTTCAGGACCTGCGTCTGTTCTTTGAAAACGACCTGCGCTTCCTGCGCCAGTTCGCCTGAGGCGAGCCTAAGCGTAGAGCGTGAGCCAACAGGCTTTAAGCACGCGACGAGAGCGGCATGGCATTCGGCAACCTGAGTGCCACGCTGCAAACAGCGCCTCCAGCTTGGTGCCGACATTGTCGACATACTGGCCGGATGCGGACACAACCTGTTTAGAACGTACAGAACCATGCAATTCCCGGAATCCTGGCTCAGAACCTTTGTCGATCCGCAACTGACGACGGACGAACTGTCGCACGCCCTGACGATGGCCGGTCTCGAAGTGGAAGACCTGCGTCCCGCTGCGCCGCCGACGTCGAAGATCGTGGTGGGCCGCGTGCTCGAAGTCGTCAAGCACCCGGACGCGGACAAGCTCAACGTGTGTCAGGTCGACGCCGGCACGGGCGCGACGCTGAACATCGTGTGCGGCGCGCCGAACGTGTCGCCCGGCATCAAGGTGCCCGTCGCATTGGTGGGCGCGCAACTGCCGCCTGCCGAAGAGGGCGGCGCGCCGTTTGAGATCAAGCTCTCGAAGCTGCGCGGCGTGCAAAGCGAAGGCATGCTGTGCTCGGCGCGCGAGCTGAAGCTGTCCGAAGATCATAGCGGCCTCTTGATCCTGCCGGAAGATACGCCGATCGGCCAGGATATCCGAGAAACGCTGAACCTCGACGACACCGTGTTCGAAATCAAGCTGACGCCGAACAAGGCCGATTGCCTGTCGGTGTTCGGCGTCGCGCGCGAGACGGCTGCGATCACGGGTGCGCCGCTGCGTCCGCTCGACATCAAGCCCGTCGAAGTCAAGCTCAATGAAACGCTGCCCGTGAAGATTTCGGCGCCAGACCTGTGCGGCCGTTTCTCGGGCCGTGTCATTCGTGGCGTGAACGCGCGCGCAAAGTCGCCGGCGTGGATGGTCGAGCGTCTCGAACGTTCCGGTCAACGAAGCATTTCGGCGCTGGTCGACATTTCGAACTATGTGATGCTCGAACTCGGCCGTCCGTCGCACGTGTTCGATCTGGACAAGATTCACGGCAGCATGGACGTGCGCTGGGGCAAGCTCGGCGAGTCGCTGAAGCTGCTGAACGGCAACACCGTCGAAGTGGATGAAACGGTCGGCGTGATCGCCGACGATCACCACATCGAAAGCCTCGCGGGCATCATGGGCGGCGACAGCACGGCCGTCACGCTCGATACGACCCACATCTATCTCGAAGCCGCGTTCTGGTGGCCCGATAGCATCCGTGGCCGTTCGCGCCGTTATAACTTCTCGACGGACGCGGGCCATCGCTTCGAACGGGGCGTCGACTATTCGACAACCGTCGACCATATCGAACGGATCACGCAGCTGATTCTCGACATCTGCGGCGGCGAGGCCGGTCCCGTCGACGATCAGATCGTCAACGTGCCGAAGCGTGCGCCCGTGAAGATGCGCGTCGCGCGCGCGAACCGCATCATCGGCGTGGCGATCAGCGCTGACGAGATCGCGCAGATCTTCACGCGCCTTGGCCTGCCGTTCGAGCGCGAAGGCGATGACTTCCTCGTGACGCCGCCGCCGTATCGCTTCGATATCGAAATCGAAGAGGACCTGATCGAAGAAGTCGCGCGCATTTACGGCTTCGAGAAAATTCCGGCGCGTCCGCCCGTGGCGCGCAGCGAGATGCGCCGCACGCACGAAACGCAGCGCTCCATTCACATGCTGCGTCACGCGCTCGCCGCGCGCGATTACGCGGAAACGGTGAACTTCAGTTTCGTCGATACCGAATGGGAGCAGGATTTCGCGGGCAACGACAAGCCGGTGCGCCTGTTGAATCCGATCGCGAGCCAGCTGTCGGTGATGCGCACGACGCTGTTCGGCAGCCTGATCAACGTGCTGCGCCATAACCTGAACCGTCGCGCGGACCGCATTCGCGTGTTCGAAGCGGGCCGCGTGTTCCTGCAGGACGCGTCGATCAAGGCGGGTGAACTGGCCATCGAAGGCTTCGCGCAACCGAAGATGATGGGTGCGCTCGCATACGGTCCCGTCGCCGAAGAGCAGTGGGGCGCGCAAACGCGTGCCGTCGACTTCTTCGACGTGAAGGGCGATCTCGAAGCGTTGCTGGCACCTGCCGTCGCGCGCTTCGTGAAGGCTGAACATCCTGCGTTACATCCGGGACGTAGCGCGCGCATCGAACTCGATGGCCATGCGATCGGCTGGATCGGCGAACTGCATCCGCGCTGGATGCAGAAGTACGACCTGCCGCATGCGCCGATCCTGTTCGAAGTCGAAGCAGAGGCGCTGATGCAGCGCGCGCTGCCGGCCCCGACGGAAGTGTCGAAATTCCCGCCCGTGCGGCGCGATATCGCGATCGTCGTCGATCAGAAAATCGAAGTTCAGGCGCTCTTTGACGAGATGCAAAAGGCGCTTTCGGACGAGGCTTGCAAGACCATTCAAAGGGTTGCGCTTTTCGATGAATTTCGTGCAAAATCAAATACTTCCGGCGGGCTGGCAGCGCACGAGAAAAGCCTTGCGTTCCGTGTAACCTTGCAAGATACTGGTGGCACCCTTCAGGATGAAACGGTCGATCTGGCCATTCAGACTCTGGTGGATCGTCTTGCTCGAGTATATGGCGCCCGGTTGCGCGGATAACCGATAACGGCTGTTCCGCAAGTTCCGTTCTGGTTGACGCGCCATTTGACAGATATGAATGAAATGAACTCGAGTGATTTCGAAGCCCTTCTTACGGCGCAGCGTAGCGCCATGATTCGCGATATCCCTACCTCAACCGCCAGCGCGTCGGGCGAAGCGCCGACGCTCACCAAGGCTGAGCTTGCCGAGCTGCTGTTCGACAACGTCGGGCTCAACAAGCGGGAAGCGAAGGACATGGTCGAAGCGTTCTTCGAGGTAATTCGCGACGCGTTGGAGAGTGGCGACAGCGTCAAGCTGTCCGGCTTCGGCAACTTCCAGTTGCGCGACAAGCCACAGCGTCCGGGCAGAAATCCGAAAACGGGCGAGGCGATTCCTATCGCCGCGCGCCGCGTCGTGACGTTCCACGCAAGTCAAAAGCTGAAGGCGCTGGTCGAGAACGGCGCTGAAGAGAGCTTCGCGCGCTGATCGATTCGCGCGCCCGCGCAACCACTACGACGGTTATCCGACCGCTAACTGACGATGACAGCGACGATCGAAAAAGTCGTCTTGCCTCCGATTCCCGCGAAGCGCTACTTCACGATCGGTGAAGTCAGCGAACTATGCGGAGTGAAACCGCATGTGCTGCGGTATTGGGAGCAGGAGTTCACGCAGTTGCGTCCGGTGAAGCGCAGGGGCAATCGCCGGTACTACCAGCATCACGAAGTGCTGCTGATCCGGCGGATCCGCGAACTGCTGTACGAGCAGGGCTTCACGATCAACGGCGCGCGCAACCGGCTCGATGCGCATGGTGCCGGTCAAGCCGCGGAAGGCGAGGGCGAAGTGGTCGAAGGTACGGTCATGCAACCGACCGCGACCACGGCCACGGTCGATGTCGATCAGTTGCGCAAGGAGTTGCTGCAAGTGATCGACCTGCTCGGGCATTGAACGATTTAGTTGTATCGAGATTGATTGTTGCAGTTCTATTCGCGTGAAGGGTCTGTTATAATTTCATGCTTTCGGGGCGTAGCGCAGCCTGGTAGCGTACCTGCATGGGGTGCAGGTGGTCGGAGGTTCAAATCCTCTCGCCCCGACCAGAAAGACAAAAAGGACTTACGGTGTCATGCCGTAAGTCCTTTTTTCTTTTGCGCCGCCGTTCTGCACGTGTCCCGGATAAACATCGAACTGCATCGTCATCCTGATTAATCGATGTCCCGCGGGATCAACGCAATCGCCGAACGCAGCAGCACCTCACTTCTGCGCCAGAAACGCACCCAACGCGGCCCCGAGTTCCTCGTCGGTGACGGCGGGCGAAATCCTGAACGTAAAAATATCGCCCCATTGCAGCATCCACGCGGCCATCGGTGCGGTGCTGTCGGACTCGACGATCGCGCAGCCGCTCAACTCGCCGATCGAATGCCAGCGTCCAAGCATCGTGATGCCATCGGGCGGCAGGGCACCGCCCGTTTTCATGAAGCGCTCGACGGCCGATTGCTGTGCTGTTGGCAGCCCGTTCCACTGAACAATGAACTTCATTGCGCACCTCCACTTCAGTCGCGGCGATGCCGGCCAGTGGCGAGCCGTCACCGTGACGGGCGCTGCGGATCGCGGCGCTCAGGAGCCCGCACCGCATGCAGATTCATCCTACTGAATCCACAACCCGATGCCGCCACCTCGGCGTTCCAAAGAATGATAGGCACCCCGCATCGAACTTCCAGCCGCGAGTACGGAGTATTTGGGCCGTTTCTGTGCGCCTTACCGCATCCCATCCAGCAAGCGCGTCGCGCTTTAAGTTTCCGTTAAGCCTGCGCTCATACATTGCTTGAGCGTTCGGACGATGCATGAAGTGCTGCGAGGAGTCGCCCGACGCTTCGTGGTCCGCCGGGGGGCGAACCAGACGAAGACCATCGTCGATGCGCATTCGACCGCCGCAAGGTGGCAGATGGCGTGTGGTAAGCGGCCGCGCGGCCTTCGCCCGAAGGCTGTGGGGGACGGCCATTCGAACCCGGTGCTCCGCCGGGTTTTTCTTTTGCGTTGCGCGTCGGAACATGACGCGAGCGGCGGGAGCCTGCGCCAGGATTGACTCGATTCCACGCTGAACCGCACCAAGTTCGCGGCGTCACACACTGGTCATTTGGCTTATGCCGTTCGCAGCGTTATCGTCGTGCAATCGGCGTGCAAAACTGTATAAACATACAGTATAGTATTCACCTATCCGGCGCGGCGGCCTCCAGCTATCTCGGCTCCGCGCGCCGCACGAACCTCGCCGCACGAGCACGCGTGGCCGCAAACGGCCGGCCATCATGCCCCGGCCAACTCATTCAGACGGACAGGCAAATTGTCATCTAACGGAACGATCCGAATTCGTGGCGCACGCCAGCACAACCTGAAGAACGTCGACCTCGACCTTCACACGGGCGAAATGACCGTCGTGACGGGGCCGTCGGGCTCGGGCAAGTCGAGTCTCGTGTTCGACACGCTGTATGCCGAAGGGCAGCGGCGCTACGTCGAAACGTTCAGCGCGTACGCCCGGCAGTTTCTCGACCGGATGGACCGGCCGCAGGTCGACCGCGTCGACGGTGTGCCGCCCGCCATCGCCATCGATCAGACCAACCCGGTGCGGAGTTCCCGCTCGACGGTTGGCACGATGACGGAGCTGAACGACCATTTGAAGCTGCTTTACGCGCGCGCGGCGGAACTGTTCGACCGCAAGACCGCACAGGCTGTCCGGCACGATTCGCCGGAGACGATTTACGCCGAACTGGATGCCCGCACGACCACTGATGATCCGCGCATCGTCGTGACTTTTCCGGTCGAGCTACCGGAATCGACGAGCGAGGCGGAAGTCGAGCAATGGCTTTCCGCGAGTGGCTATACGCGTGTTCAGGCGCAGCGCGAAGTCGCGTCGCCCACAGGCATGCGCAAGGTGCTCGACGTCGTGGCCGACCGTTTCCGTCTGCATCAGGTCGAAAAGGCACGGGTGGTTGAGGCTATCGAGGCGTCGCTCAAACGCGGCGGCGGGCGCGTCAACGTCTACGTGCTGTCGCAGGCGCCAGAGGGCGAAGAAGCCGAGCCGCAGATCTGGCGCTTCTCCACGGGGCTGCACAATCCGGACAGCGATCTTCGCTACGCCGATCCGCAGCCCGCATTGTTCTCGTTTAATTCGGCCTATGGCGCGTGCGATACATGTCGCGGCTTCGGACGGGTGATCGGGGTCGATCTCGGCCTCGTGATTCCAGACGAGCGCAAGACGTTGCGCGGCGGCGCTATCAAGCCGATGCAGACGCCCGCATGGAAGGAGTGCCAAGACGACCTGATGCGCTACGCCGCGAAGGCCAACATTCGCCGCGATACGCGCTGGTCCGAGCTCACGGAAGCCGAGCGCGATTGGGTCATCAACGGCTCGCCGGACTGGGACGGCGAGTGGCAGAAACAGTGGTATGGCGTGAAGCGCTTCTTTGGCTATCTGGAGTCGAAAGCGTACAAGATGCATATTCGCGTGCTGCTGTCGAAGTACCGTAGCTACACGCCGTGCGAGACGTGCGGCGGCGCGCGCCTGAAGACGGAATCGCTGCTGTGGCGACTCGGTTCGAAACAGAATGCGGACGGGGTGCTGGAGCCGGCACGGCGTTTCATGCCGCGCGGAGTCGACTGGAACCGTGCGCAGCTCGAAGCATTGGCGGGGCTGACGGTGCACGACCTGATGCTGCTGCCCATCGAACGCATCCGGCGCTTCTTCGACGAGATCACGTTGCCGAGCGCGCTGCTCGACGACGCGCTAAAGCTGTTGCTCGCCGAAGTGCGCACGCGCCTCAAATATCTGTGTGACGTCGGCCTCGGCTACCTCACGCTCGATCGTCAGAGCCGTACGCTGTCGGGCGGCGAAGTGCAGCGGATCAACCTGACCACGGCACTCGGCACGTCGCTGACCAAGACGCTGTTCGTGCTCGACGAACCAAGCATCGGCCTGCATCCGCGCGACCTGAACAGAATCGTCGAAGCGATGCATCGGCTGCGCGATGCGGGCAATACGCTTGTCGTCGTCGAACACGATCCTTCCGTGATGCTCGCCGCCGATCGCCTGATCGACATGGGACCAGGGCCGGGCGAACGCGGCGGCACGATCATTTATGACGGCGCGCCGGACAAGATCCGTTCGGCGGGCACGCTGACGGGCGAGTATCTCGGCGGACGCAAGCACGTCGCAGATGCCGCGCACTGGGCACGTCGGCCTGTCGATACAAGCACGCCGCGCATCGTGCTAGAAGGCGCCCGCCAGCACAATCTGCGCGACGTGACGGTCGACATTCCGTTGCAACGTCTCGTGTGCGTGACGGGCGTATCGGGCTCCGGCAAGTCGACACTGATCCAGGATGTGCTGTATCCCGCGCTGGCGCGCCAGCTTGGCAAGGCGACAGAATCGCCGGGCGCGCACCGCAGTCTGACGGGCGTCGAGCAGATCAGCGACGCGATATTCGTCGACCAGTCGCCGATCGGTAAAACCACGCGCTCGAATCCCGCGAGCTACGTCGGCGCGTTCGACGAAATCCGCAAGCTGTTCGCGAAGGCGCCGCTCGCGCTGCAACGCGGCTATGGCGCGGGCGTGTTCAGCTTCAATTCGGGAGACGGCCGCTGCCCAACCTGCGGCGGCTCCGGCTTCGAACATATCGAAATGCAGTTCCTGAGCGACGTCTATTTGCGTTGTCCGGACTGTGACGGCAGCCGTTATCGGCCCGAAGTGCTCGAGGTGAAGATCGAGCGCGCCGGTCGCGGGCTGAGCATCGCAGACGTGCTGGAACTGACCGTGCACGAGGCGGTCACGATGTTCGCCGCGGATGGCGAAGTCCTGCGGGTGTTGCAGCCTATCGTCGATGTCGGTCTCGAATACGTGAAACTGGGCCAGCCGGTGCCGACGTTGTCGGGTGGCGAGGCGCAGCGTCTGAAGCTCGCGGGCTTCCTCGCGGAAACCGCTCAAGCGAAGACG
This sequence comes from Paraburkholderia hospita, assembly GCF_002902965.1. Classification (GTDB taxonomy): domain Bacteria; phylum Pseudomonadota; class Gammaproteobacteria; order Burkholderiales; family Burkholderiaceae; genus Paraburkholderia; species Paraburkholderia hospita. The sequence continues at coordinate 1,205,351 of NZ_CP026105.1, forward strand.
GCGCGCGGTGCGAAGCAGGCGCCGGTGGCACGCCTCTTCATGTTCGACGAGCCGACCACCGGTCTTCACTTCGACGATATCGCCAAGCTGATGCAGGCGTTCGGCAAGCTGCTGGCGAGCGGTCATTCGTTGATCGTCATCGAGCACAATCTCGACGTGATCCGTGCGGCTGACTGGCTGATCGATCTCGGTCCCGAGGGTGGCGATGCCGGCGGCCTCGTCGTGTGCGCGGGTACGCCGGAAGACGTCAAGCAATGCCCGGGTTCGCACACAGGCGAAGCGCTCGTCCAATACGACCGCGCAATGGGGCTCGCAATCGAGCCGACGGAGGCGGCCGAAAAGGCGGAAGCCGCCGCACATGGCATGCCGCTCCAGACGGCGCTGAACGCGGCGCGCGCGCGGCGCGCGGTGGAAGGCGAAGACGTCGTGCGCATCGTCAATGCGCGCGAGCACAACCTGAAAGCGCTGGACGTCGATATTCCACATGGGAAGTTCAACGTCATCACAGGTGTCTCGGGTTCAGGCAAGTCGACGCTCGCGTTCGACATCCTGTTCCATGAGGGGCAGCGCCGGTATCTGGAATCGCTGAATGCGTATGCGCGTTCCATCGTGCAGCCCGCCGGCCGTCCCGAAGTCGATGCTGTGTATGGCATCCCGCCCACCGTTGCAATCGAGCAGCGTTTGTCGCGTGGCGGACGCAAGAGCACGGTCGCGACGACATCGGAGGTATGGCACTTTCTGCGTCTGCTGTATGTGAAGCTGGGCATCCAGCATTGCATTCACGACGGCGCGCCCGTCACGTCGCAAAGTGTCGAGTCGATCGTCGCGCAGTTGATGCGCGATCACAAAGGCGATCATGTCGGACTGCTTGCGCCGCTCGTCGTGAACCGCAAGGGCGTCTATACCGACCTCGCGAAGTGGGCGAAAGCGCGCGGCAATTCGCACTTGCGCGTCGACGGCGAGTTTGTGCCCGTCGATCCGTGGCCGAAGCTCGATCGTTTCCGCGAGCATACGATCGAATTGCCCGTCGGAGACATTGTCGTGTCGGCGGACAAGGAAGCCGAACTGCGTCGCCTGCTCGACGAAACGCTCGAAGCGGGCAAGGGCGTGATCCATCTGCTCGCGCCGCTCGACGGCCTCGAACACGCGATGACCCGCAATGGGCCGACCGCGCATGTCGGCGAAGTGAAGGTGCTGTCGGTCAAGCGCGCGTGTCCTGTGTGCGGCACCAGTTATCCCGAACTGGACCCGCGCATGTTCTCGTACAACAGCAAGCACGGGTGGTGCACGACCTGCGTCGGTACGGGTCTCGCACTGACTCGCGAACAGCGCGCCGACTATGACGACACCGTCCTCGTCGACGACAACCGCGGGCGCGAACAGACCTTGCCGTCGGACGAGCAGGAACCGGAGGGCGTCGTCGACGAGCCGTGTCCGGATTGCCACGGCACGCGTCTGAATCCGTCCGCTCGCGCCGTATCGTTCAGCGAAACGTCGATCGTCGACGTCGCGCAGTGGACCGTGTCGGATACGCGACGCTGGATCGATGAACTCGAACTGACTGGGCGTGATGCGGAAATCGCACGCGACGTGATCAGTGAAATCGGCAGCCGCCTGCAGTTCCTCGAGGAAGTGGGCCTTGGTTATCTGAGCCTCGACCGGGCAGCGCCGAGTCTGTCGGGCGGCGAAGCGCAACGCATCCGTCTGGCGGCTCAACTTGGCAGCAATCTGCAGGGCGTCTGCTACGTGCTCGACGAGCCGACTATTGGTTTGCATCCGCGCGACAACCAGATTCTGCTGAACGCGCTGCGCAAGCTCGGCGACAAGGGCAATACGCTGGTCGTCGTCGAGCATGACGAAGACACCATACGCCGCGCGGATCACATCATCGATATTGGTCCGGGCGCGGGCAAGCGCGGTGGCACGCTGGTCGCGCAGGGACGCGTCGGCGATCTGTCCGCGCAGTCGAATTCCCTGACAGGTCAGTTTCTCGCACAGCCGATTCTTCATCCGTTGCAAGCGCGGCGTCCTGTTTCGCTCACCACAAAACGCGCGCCCGCCGTGCCGGAAAGGTGGCTCACCGTGCATGGCGCAACGCTGCATAATCTGCGCGATGTGACCGTCGGCATTCCGCTCGGGCGTCTCGTCGCCGTGACGGGGGTCAGCGGATCGGGCAAGTCGACGCTCGCGCGCGATGTGCTGATGACGAATCTGCTCGATGCCGTCGGCCGGTCGGTGCTGTCGTCGCCCGCCGTGCGCCGCGCGCGCAAGGCCGCGCAAACGGAAGAGGCGCCCGCTGCGAACCGTCGTTCGAGCGTGCTCGCACGCAGCGCGTCCCGGCCGTCGCTGAACGTCGCGCATGCGTGGCAGGGCTGCGAATCGATTAGCGGCTTCGAGCCGATCGACCGCGTGCTCGAAGTCGATCAGACGCCGATCGGCAAGACACCGCGCTCGTGTCCTGCCACGTACATCGGCGTATGGGACACCATCAGACGTCTGTTCGCCGACACGCTCGAAGCGCGGGCGCGCGGCTACACGGCATCGCGCTTCTCGTTCAATACGGGCGACGGCCGTTGCCCGGCGTGTGAAGGACAAGGCGTGCGTACGATCGGCATGAGCTTCCTGCCCGACGTAAAGGTGCCGTGCGATGTGTGCCATGGTCAGCGCTTCAATCCGGAAACGCTCGCGGTGACGTGGCGCGGCAAGAATATCGGCGACGTGCTGACGATGGAAATCGACGAAGCCGTCGACTTCTTCGCGCCGATGTCGAACATCGCGCATCCGCTGCAACTGATGAAGGACGTCGGCCTTGGCTATCTGACGCTCGGCCAGCCGTCGCCGACGCTGTCGGGCGGCGAGGCGCAGCGCATCAAGCTGGTCACCGAACTGAGCAAGGTGCGCGACGACATCACACGCCGCGGACAAAAGGCGCCGCACACGCTATACGTGCTCGACGAACCGACTGTCGGCCTGCATATGGCCGACGTCGCAAAGCTGATTCGCGTGCTGCATCGGCTCGCTGACGCGGGGCACAGCGTTGTCGTGATCGAACACGATCTCGATGTGATCGCCGAAGCGGACTGGATCATCGATCTCGGACCCGAGGGTGGTGTGGGTGGCGGCTCGATCGTCGCGTCGACAGATCCCGAAGGCCTCGTGCGCGTCGCGGCGAGCCATACGGGGCGGGCGCTGGAGCCGGTGCTGGCGAGGGTAGCGGGTGACTCTGGCGAGGACGTAGTGGGCGCGCGTGTGAGCGCAGGCTGACGTAGCAAAGGCGGCGCGGCGTCGTCGTTCGTTCGACACGACGCCGCGCGCGTCAGGGCGAGGTCGTCAAGCGCTCTCGCGTAGCCCCGGCACGTTGACGCACCGCTTGCGCCTGGTCCATCGCGCTCGAAACCGAGCGCGATGGAAACACGTCTGCGACACGTTGCCACAACGATTGCCGCACAGGGCTCAGGCCATCCGGCAATAGATCAACGGGCCGACGCCGTCCCGCGGGCGGCTGACGGCTCTGCCGCCCGCGTGTCGACGCACTTCGGCCAATCGTTCTGACGGGCGCCATCCACGTATCGACGGCATACTTCGGGCAATCTCGCGCGAACGGATCGAGCGTGCGTGCACGGCTATGCATGCTCGCGATCCCACTGCGCCGCAACGCGTTTCGCACGCAGTCAGATCAACCCGCAACATGAAAAGCACCTCGATTTCCGCTTCGCTCTTCAGCATCGTGCTCGGTCTGTCCGGCCTCGGCCAGTCATGGCGGGTCGCAGCGCGAATGTGGCATGTGAGCGCCGCCGTCGGTGAAGCGATCCTGCTGCTTGCGACGCTCGTCTGGTGCGGCCTGTTGATCGCATACGTGCTGCACGCGTTGCGCAATCCCGCCGAAGTCGTCGACGAGTTCAAGCATCCCGTCGCGGGCGGCACAGCCGCGCTGCTCGGCGTGTCGACGCTGCTGATCGTGCAGGCCGTCTTCCCGTATTCCCGCGGACTCGCAGCGGCGCTCGCCGTGGCAGGCCTCGCGTGGCATCTGACTTTTGCGCTGTGGCATACGGGGATGTTGTGGCAGGGCGGGCGCGACATGCTCGACACGGCGCCCACGCTCTATCTGCCGACCGTCGCCGGCAACTTCACAGGCGCGGCGGCGCTCGCCACGATGGGCCGTCCCGAATGGGGCTGGCTGCTGTTCGGTGCAGGCATTTTTTCGTGGCTCGCAATCGAGCCATTGATCATCTACCGCTTGTGGCACGGTGCCGCGCTGCCGCCCGAGCAGCGGCCGTTGCTCGGCATCCAGTTCGCGCCGCCCGTCGTCGGCGCGGCGGCCGCGCTGGTGTTGCAGCCGGGTTCCGTCGATCACTGGATCGTGATGCTGCTCGGCTATGGCCTGTTCCAGATGCTGATTGGCTTGCGGCTCGGCGGATGGCTGACGAAGCATCCGTTCGCGCCGTCATGGTGGGCGTACACGTTCGGTGTCGCGTCGGCGACGCTCGCATGCATGAAGCTCGCGCACGCGGGCGTGCCGCCTGCCCAGACGCTGTCGGTGCCTGTGTTCGTCGGCGCGAATCTGTTCATCGGCTATCTGAGCGTGCGTACGCTGGCGCATCTGTTCGATCCATCGGAGACGCAAGCGCGGATATCGCGTATCGATTGAGCGAGACCGCACTACGTTGCGTCCGCGAGCCCTCATCCGTTCAACCGCAAGCAAAGCGCACTCAACCCGTCTATATTGGTCCCTGTTTGCCGACTCAAGCTCACAAGGACCTTTCATGCCTGACCCATCCATTTTCCCGATCGCGAAGAAGTGGCCCGCTGCGCATCCAGAGCGCATCCAGCTGTACTCGCTGCCGACGCCCAACGGCGTCAAGGTGTCGATCATGCTGGAAGAAACAGGCCTCGCGTACGAACCGCATCTGGTGCGCTTCGATACGAACGATCAGCTGTCGCCGGAATTCATGTCGCTCAATCCGAACAACAAGATTCCCGCGATCATCGATCCGAGCGGCCCGGATGGCGAGCCGCTGCCGCTCTTCGAGTCGGGCGCGATCCTGATCTATCTCGCGGACAAGACGGGGCAACTGATGTCGCAGCGCGCGTCGGTCCGCTACGAGACGATTCAATGGGTGATGTTCCAGATGGGAGGGATCGGACCGATGTTCGGTCAGGTCGGCTTCTTCCACAAATTCGCGGGCAAGGACTACGAGGACAAGCGTCCGCGCGAGCGCTACGTCAACGAATCGAAGCGGCTGCTCAGCGTGCTGAACGAGCGGCTCGCGACGCGCAAGTGGATCATGGGCGACGACTACACGATTGCCGATATCGCGACCTTCCCGTGGGTGCGCAATCTGGTCGGCTTCTATGAAGCTTCCGATCTTGTCGGCTTTGACGACTTCCCGCATGTGAAGCGCGCGCTCGACGCGTTTCTGGCGCGTCCCGCTGTCGCGCGAGGGTTGGACATTCCGAAGCGCGCGTAAGCGCAGATAGTAAAAAAGCCCGTGCCGTCTACACAACGGCACGGGCTTTCGTTTTGAGCTGCGCTAAACCGCCAAACCGGTAACTCGCTTACTGCCCGCCCAGCGCCGGATCGCTCATGCTCGGCTTGCCCGTCTCGACGTGACCCGCAAAACGGCGCGTGAACGACGCGTCGCTATCGACGGTGATCGTCAGGTCGTACCAGCCGTACACGTGACGCAAATCGAGATTCACGGTGTCGCTGTCGCCGCCGCGTACGGTGTGCGTGAGGGGCTTGCCCGAATCGTACGCATTGACGATCTTGAACTGGCAGCGCGTGTTGCCGTCGTTCTTCAGACGCAGTTGCAGATTGCCGTTCGCGACGTCGTAGCCCTCCGCGACTTCCGGGTTCGCGCGATCGTGGCTATTCCAGAAATGCTGCGCGACCTGCTTGCCGGCAAAGCGGCGCAGGAAGCCATTCGGCCCGTGCACCGTGAAATCGTACGAACCATCTGCGTTGACCGGCAACTGATCGACGAGACGCTTGCCCGCTTCCACTGTATACGTGCGCGGCGCATCGGCGCTCAGCGCTTCGAACACGAGGAAGTTCGCGCCGGCGTCGCCCGTGTTGACGAAGCGCATCGAGAGCTTGCCGCTGCTGTTGTCATTGATGCGGACGAACAGCTCATACGGCACCGCGCGCGCCGGACGCACGCCCGACTCCTGCTTCGGCACGGAGCCGACGGCGGGCGGCAACGGCTTGTAGTCCGGATGACGGTCCTGATCCTGCGGCTTGTACGATGCGGTGGACGGCAGCGTCGGGAACGCATCGTTCGGGTTCTTGAAGTTGAACGCCGACGTCAGATCGCCGCATACCGCGCGACGCCACGGCGTGATGTTCGGCTCCGACAATTTGTGGCCTTTACCAAAACGCGCTTCGATGAACTGGATCACGGACGTGTGATCGAACACCTCCGAGCACACCCAGCCGCCTTTCGACCAGGGCGACACGACGAGCATCGGCACGCGCGGTCCGAGGCCGTACGGACCGGCTGCGTATTTGCCGTTGTTGCCGCCGGGATAGATTTCGTTGGTGGTATCGACGGTCGACAGACCATTCGCACTCGACGACGGCGCAAACGGCGGCGACACGTGATCGAAGAAACCATCGTTTTCGTCGTAGTTGATGAGCAGCGCGGTCTTGCTCCACACCTCGGGGTTCGATGTCAGGATCTGCAGCACCTGATCGACATACCACGCGCCATAGTTCGCAGGCCAGTTCGGATGCTCGGAATACGCTTCTGGCGCAACGATCCACGACACCTGCGGCAACTGGTTGTTCTGAACGTCCTTGCGCAAGATGTCGAAGTACGTGTCGCCTGCCGACACGTTCGTACCCGTGCGCGCTTTTTCATACAGCGGATTGCCGGGCTGCGCGTTGCGATACTGGTTGAAGTACAGCAGCGAGTTGTCGCCGTAGTTGCCGATATACGGATTGTCCGTCCAGCCCCAAAACCCTTTCGCGTCGAGCCCAGTGCCGATGTCCTGATAGATCTTCCACGAAATGCCCGCTGTTTCCAGCACCTCAGGATACGTCGACCAGCCGTAACCCAGTTCCGAATTGTCGACGACAGGGCCGCCGCCCGAGCCGTCGTTGCCGACCCAGCCGGTCCACATGTAGTAGCGGTTCGGGTCGGTCGCGCCCATCAGCGAGCAGTGGTACGCGTCGCAGATCGTGAACGAGTCGGCCAGCTGATAGTGAAACGGGATGTCGTCGCGCGTGAGGTACGCCATCGTCGTCGTGCCCTTGTTCGGCACCCACTGGTCGTTGCGGCCGCCGTTCCATGCGCCGTGCGTCGTCGGCCAGTCGTGCGGCAGGTCTTGCAGGAACTGCAGGCCGAGATTCGGCGCCGTCGGCCGGAACGGCAGCACTTCGCCGGCGCCGCCCGCCAGCGGTTGATGCCACACCGGTTTGCCGTTCGGCAGGTTGATCGCGCGCGTGTCGCCGAAACCGCGCACGCCTCGCAGCGTGCCGAAGTAATGATCGAACGAGCGGTTTTCCTGCATCAACACGACGATGTGTTCGATATCGCGGATGCTGCCCGTCTTGTTGTTCGCGGGAATCGCGAGCGCATTGCGGATGCCGAGGGGGAGCATCGTCAATGCGGTGGCGGAGCCGGCTGCCTGGGCGGCGGCTCGCAGAAAATCACGGCGGTTTTTTGAAGTCATGTTGCCTTTGATCGTGAGGGAAGAAACGGTAAGGGACGGCATCCATGCGGGGGCATGGAGCCTGACTGGGCAGAACTCAATCGACGGTGTGAATCACGGGTGGTGCGAGAACGACGGAATCGGCTGCGCTGGCGCCGCCGGGGGCTGCGGTTTGTGCCTGCGCGGAAGGGGATTGCGGTGTTTGAAGCGTGGTGCCGGCGGCCGACGTGGATTGCGTGGGCGGGGCGTTGAATGTCGTCGCGAGGGCGGGCTGTTGCTCGCGTTGTGTCTGTTGCTGCTGATTCTGTTCTTGCGACGCCTGCATCGACGAGTCGTCACTGCATGCCGTGGCGGCGATCGATGCCGCGACGACGGCGAGCATCCAGTGCAATCGCTTGCGTTGCGGGCTATGTGCTGTTTTGTGCAGAGCGGGCATCGTCATCCTCCGGCACCATGCTTGAGAGACGCGTAACGATAGCCATCGTGTGTGTAGCTATTGTGAAGCGTGAGGCGACGAAAGAAATGCAGAGCGAGCGCGGAAGGAAGTGCAGAAAGATGCGTGTAAGGATGCGCGACGGTGCGCGTGTGCATCGATATGCAGTGGAATGCGCTGCATCCGATGCAACGCGCATTCCCTGTGACGGTTCAATGACTTGAGTGCGTTATCGGCGCGTTGTCCACAAGGTTGGTCACGGAAAATGTGGACAACCTCGCGGCGTGTCCGCGCGCAGAAGAAGCGTGCGCGCGGACGCGAGGTGGATGCAGCGTGTGCAATCTGAATTGCATCAATGACTTGAGCGGGTCTTGCCCAGGTTACCCACAGGCTTATGAACGGTTTCTGTGGAGAACTACAGTGCAATGCTTTGCTGCACTCTCAAGCCGGCTTGGTTCGCTTGCCGATTCAAGCCTGCGCAGTGGCGTCGTGCTTCTTGATGAAATCGATGATCGCATCGTTGAGCGCTTGCGGCGCATCGCGATGAGGCGAGTGCCCGCAGTTGTCGAGCTTCGCCAGTTGAGTATGTGGAGCGCGCTGCGCAATCGTGTCGATTTGCGCCATCGTGCCGTAATGATCGTCGTACCCCTGCACGGCAAGCAGCGGGCAGCGAATGCACTCGAGTTCATCGACGATGCTCCACGACCGGAACGCATCGCTTAGCCATACGTCGTTCCAGCCATAAAAGGCCGAATCGACGTCGTCGTGGTGACGCGCCAACTTGCTACGCAGATCCGACTGCTCGTAGGCCGTCTTCGCCTCGGCAATGCTCGCGACGGAAATGTCCTCGACGAAGACATGCGGCGCAACCACAACGGCGCCGGCCAGTGCATCCGGAAAAGCGGCAGCATAAAGCAGCGTGATCGATCCGCCGTCGCTGTGACCGATCACCCACATGCGTTTTCTTTCCTCAGCGCTCACATCGCGTGCATCGAGCAACGCGGGCAAGATGTCGCGCGCCTGCACCGACATGAAATCGACGGGCAATTTGACATGGTGTGGACGCGGTGTCGAACGTCCATAGCCCGGGCGCGAATACACGAGGCCGCGCATGCCGAGCCTGTCGCATACGCTCTGGGGCCAGTCCTTCCACATCGCGACGGAGCCGAGTCCCTCGTGCAGGAACACGGCCAGCGGCGCATCGGCAAGATGCGCGTTGAGCCAGCGGTATTCGATATCCAGCGCGTCGCGTTGTGCAGTCGCAGGCAACGCGACCGACGCGCTACCGGCGTCTTCGCGCAAGGTCGTAACAGGTTCGGCCATTCCGTTCATCAGCTGTTGAGCTGTTCCCGCAGTTTGAAGCGTTGAATCTTACCGGTTGCCGTCTTCGGCAGATCATCGACGAAGACGATATCGCGCGGATACTTGTGCGGCGCGAGCTTGTCCTTGACGAACGACTTGAGTTCATCCGCGAGTGCATCGCATGCATCGGCATTTCGTTTCAGCACGACGAATGCACGCGTTTTCACGAGGCCGCCGTGATCGACCCCGACGACGGCGGCTTCGAGCACGGCAGTATGTTGCACGAGGACCATTTCCACTTCGACGGGCGACACATACTGGCCGCTTACTTTCAGCATGTCGTCGCTGCGGCCTGCATATTGATAGCAGCCGTTCGGCAAGCGGCTGTACTTGTCGCCGCTGCGAATCCACTCGCCGAGGAAGGTCGCGCGCGACTTCTCGCGGTTGCTCCAGTACATCAGCGCGGCGCTCGGCCCTTTGATGAACAGATCGCCGACTTCACCGTCGGGCACGGAATGGCCCGCTTCGTCGCGTAACTCCACTTCATATCCCGGCACAGGGCGGCCCGTTGTTCCGTACTCGACTGCACCTGGGCGATTCGACAGAAAGATATGCAGCATCTCCGTCGAACCGATGCCGTCGAGAACCTCGCAGCCGAAGTGCGCGGTGAAGCGCTCGCCGATCTCGCGCGGCAACGCTTCGCCCGCCGATGCGCAGACGCGCATCGCGACCTGCTCGCGCGGCGGCAGATTTGGCGACACGAGCATGTTCGCGTACAGCGTCGGTACGCCGTAGAAGATCGTCGGCCGATGCTCGACGAGTCGCCTGAAGATGGCGTCGGGTGTCGGACGCTCGGCCATCAGCACGGCCGAAGCGCCGACCGACAGGGGAAACGTCAGTGCATTGCCGAGGCCATAGGCGAAGAACAGCTTGGCGGCGGAGAACACCACGTCGCGTTCGCTGATGCCGAGTATCGGCTTCGCATAGAGCTCTGCAGTCCAGTACAGGTTTGCATGCGTGTGCACCGTGCCTTTCGGTTTGCCGGTTGAACCGGATGAATACAACCAGAACGCAATATCGTCGCCGCTACATGCATTGGGTTTCATCGACGGCTCGGCGCCGTCGATCAACTGGCCAAGAACATACGTTGGCGGCGGATCGACCTGCACAGGCTGCGACACGATCAACAGACAGCCGTCGTGTTCCGCCTCGCTCATCGCTTTTTCGACATTCGGCAGCAGTGCGCCCGATGCGATCACGGCCCGCGCGTGGCTATGCGTGAGCATGTACAGATAGTCGGCGGACGTCAGCAGCGTGTTCGCGACCACGGGCACGACGCCCGCATAAAGCGCTCCGAGAAACGCGACGGGCAATTCGGCCGTGTCGAGCATCACGAGCAGGATGCGCTCTTCGGAATGCACGCCGAGCGAGCGCAGCGCGCCAGCGAAGCGGCGCGCGCGGTCTTCGAGTTGCGCGTAGGTGGTGACGCCGGCGTCGTCGATATAGGCGGGCTTGTCGGGCCGCACGTCGTTGAGGCGGAACAGATGCGACGCGAAGTTGAACTGCGCGGGGGGCGCTTCGACGTTCGGCGCGGGCTCCCCCGGGTGCGATTCCAGCAAGGCTTGCATGTTTCCTCCGGCGAGTTGAGGCGGAGTGCATGGGAACGGAAAAGGGGACGTGAAAGCGCGCGTGGGGCGTTTCAGGCAACGCTGGCGTCCCGCGTGAATTCGATTGCACCTTGCGGCAGCAGATACAGCACGAGCGCCTGTCCGCGCGCGACCGTCGGTCGATGCGCGCTGCCGGGACCGTACACGCACCAGCCGGCCGGATGACCGTCGAAGGTCGCGCCTTCTGTGAGCGGCATGATCAGATCGATTTCGCCGTGTGGGTGCACGTGATGCGGACCGGAAATGTCCTGCATGTCGACGACGTCGACTGAAAAGCCGTGCGTGTCGGGTGTGGGCTTGATGACGCGGCCGTAGCGGATGCCGCCGTGCTCGCGATTGCACAGCCAGCCTTCGGCGACGCCCACGCGGCATGCGTTGGCGAGCTCGTCGTAAGTGGCGCTGCCGGCGGGCCAGGTCGCGTTGAGCCACCCGGCCAGCGACGGGTCGAGCGGGCGGCCGTCCAATTGCGCGGTCACGCCTGCAATCAGACGCTGAAAATCCTGAGGGGACATGCTTGCCTCCTGTCGACCTGAACCGGCGTATCGAACGAAGCTGACGCTTTCGCGCTTGCCTGCCCGCGCCTTGCTCAGGTCTCATGCAAGATGATTTTGCTGCCGGTCGACACGCACCTTAGTTCATGTGCTCTGCCGCCGATCGTCTCCGATTTTGCCTATGCCATCCGGTGGAGGGCATTCGGCGTTGTTATTGCATCGATATGCGGCGAAAATTAACCGTTCACCTTGAGCATGTCAAGCACTATAGTACATATACCTAGTCGATGAGGCTTAGCGACATGAACCAAACTTACTCCGACGCTGCGGGGAACGCTCCGCCAAACCCCCGCGCAGACGACGAAGCGCCGAAAGCCGAGCGCGAAGAACGCGATCCGTTCCTGACCGCGATGGGCGAGCGCGTGCGCCTGCTGCGCGCGCGCCGCGGCATGACGCGCAAGACGCTGGCGTCGGAAACGGGCCTATCCGAGCGGCATCTCGCGAATCTCGAGTCGGGCGTCGGCAACGCGTCGGTGCTGGTGCTGCGGCAAATCGCGGCCACGCTGAACTGCCCGCTCGCCGAAGTGATCGGCGATGAAACCACGTCGTCCGCCGAATGGCTGCTGATCCGCGAACTGCTGCAGGGGCGAGACCAGGCGGCGCTGCAGCGCGCGCGCGTCGCGCTGTCGGAGATGTTCGCGCAGGCGCCGCGCGATCCGCATCGCAAGGACCGCATCGCGCTGATCGGGCTGCGCGGCGCGGGGAAATCGACGCTCGGCCGCATGCTGGCGCAGGAGCGCAAGGTGCCGTTCATCGAGATCACCAAGGTGATCCAGCAGATGGCGGGCTGTCCGCCGGCAGAGATCCATTCTCTGTATGGCGCGAGCGCGTACCGCCGTTACGAGCAGCGTGCGCTCGAGGCGGTGATCGGCGAGCACGAGCGCGCCGTGATCGCCTCGCCGGGCGGACTGGTGTCGGAGCCCGCCACCTTCAATGCGCTGCTCGCGCACTGCTTCACGGTGTGGCTGCAGGCCACCCCGGAAGAGCACATGCGCCGGGTCGTCGCGCAGGGCGACTTGCGGCCCATGTCGGGCAACAAGGAGGCGATGGAGGACCTCAAGCGCATCCTCGCGGGCCGCGGCGAACTCTATAACCGTGCCGACATGACCTTCGACACCAGCGAGCGCACGCTGGCCGACGCCTATCTGCAACTGCGCGACCGCCTCGCCGCGCGTCTCGCCGCAGAACTGGGCGATGAAACCTGATGCATGTGCCGAAGTCGGTCCAGAGCCGATTGAGATAGGGATAACCCGAAAACATGAAGTAAAGTGCTTTACATGGCTGTGATGGTGCACTATTGTTCTTTCAAACAATTTGCATCCGTCTCAGGAGACGCCCCATGTCCGCAGCCGTGTTCCCGGCAGAGACCGCCGCCGTACGAGTCGACTACCGCACCGATCCCTCGCAGTACAAGCACTGGAAGCTCGCGTTCAATGGTCCGGTGGCGACGCTCGGGATCGACATCGCCGAAGACGGAGGCATCCGCGACGGCTACAAGCTGAAGCTGAATTCATACGACCTGGGCGTCGATATCGAACTGCACGATGCACTCCAGCGCATCCGCTTCGAGCATCCGGAAGTGCGGACGGTCGTCCTCACGAGCCTGAAAGACCGCGTGTTCTGCTCGGGTGCAAACATCTTCATGCTCGGCCTGTCGTCGCATGCATGGAAGGTCAACTTCTGCAAATTCACGAACGAAACCCGCAACGGCGTCGAGGACTCGTCGCGTCATTCGGGCCTGAAGTTTCTTGCAGCAGTCAACGGTGCATGTGCAGGCGGCGGATACGAACTGGCACTCGCGTGCGATGAGATCTATTTGATCGACGACCGCTCGTCATCGGTGGCGCTGCCGGAAGTGCCGCTGCTCGGCGTGCTGCCGGGAACGGGCGGCCTCACGCGCGTCACCGACAAACGCAAGGTGCGGCACGATCGCGCCGACATTTTCTGCACCGTGGTCGAAGGCATCCGCGGCGCGCGCGCGAAGGAGTGGCGTCTCGTCGATGAAGTCGTGAAGCCGAACCAGTTCGAGCAGGCGATCGCTGCGCGTGCATTGGAACTCGCGCAGCAAAGCGATCGTCCAGCGGATGCGCAAGGCGTGGCGCTGACGCGCATCGAACGCACGGATCGCGACGACGGCCTCACGTATGCGACGCTCGACGTGACCATCGACCGGGCGAAACGCACGGCCACTTTCACGGCCAAAGCGCCTACGACCGAACAGCCGACAGATATCGACGCCATCGTCGCGAAGGGCGCGAGCTGGTGGCCGCTGCAGTACGCGCGCGAACTCGACGACGCGATCCTGTCGATGCGCACGAACGAGCTCGATATCGGCACGTGGATCCTTAAGACGGAAGGCGACGCACGCGCGGTGCTCGCTGTCGACGCCACGTTGCTGCAACACAAGGACCACTGGCTGGTGCGCGAAACGATCGGCCTGTTGCGCCGCACGCTCGCGCGCATCGACGTGTCGTCGCGTTCGCTGTTTGCGCTGATTGAGCCGGGTTCGTGCTTCGCGGGCACGTTCGCCGAGTTCGCGTTCGCCGCCGACCGCACCTACATGGCCGCGCTGCCTGCGAACGAAGATGAAGAGCCCGCGATCACGCTGTCGGAAGTCAACTTCGGGCTGTATCCAATGGTCACGCATCAGTCGAGGCTCGCGCGGCGCTTCTACGAAGAAACGGAGCCGCTCGATGCCGTGCGCGCGAAGATCGGTCAGCCCGTGAAGGCGGTCGAAGCGGAGCGCCTGGGTCTCGTGACGGCGTCGCCGGATGACATCGACTGGGCTGACGAAATCCGCATTGCGCTCGAAGAACGCGCGGCGATGTCGCCGGATGCGCTGACGGGCATGGAAGCGAATCTGCGTTTCAACGGCCGCGAGACGATGGAGACGCGCATCTTCGGCCGTCTGACGGCGTGGCAGAACTGGATTTTCAACCGGCCGAACGCGGTGGGCGAGAAGGGCGCGCTCAAGGTATACGGCAAGGGCAGCAAGGCGCAATTCGACGTATCGCGCGTGTAGGCCCGCATCACGCTTGCATCACATCAATCGCACCGATCCGAAGCCTCTCGCCAGCCGAATAAACGCGAACCAACGCGACCGAATGCGAACCATCGCACCGCGCTCAAGGAACCGACATGTCCACGATCAACTACACCGACAAGATCCCGAACAACGTCAACCTCGCCGACGACCGCGCCTTGCAACGCGCGCTCGAGCAATGGCAGCCGAACTTCTTGTCATGGTGGGGCGACATGGGCCCCGATGGCTCGCATGACTTCGACGTCTATCTGCGCACGGCGACCAGCGTCGATCCCGGCGGCTGGGCGCATTTCGATTATGTGAAGATGCCTGACTACCGCTGGGGCATTTTTCTCACACCCGGCGATCAGGATCGCAAGATCAACTTCGGCGAGCACAAGGGCGAAGCGGCGTGGCAGGACGTGCCGGGCGAACATCGCGCGAACTTGCGCCGCATCATCGTCACGCAAGGCGATACGGAGCCGGCTTCCGTCGAGCAGCAGCGTCACCTCGGTCTCACGGCGCCGTCGATGTACGACCTGCGCAACCTCTTTCAGGTGAACGTCGAGGAAGGCCGGCATCTGTGGGCGATGGTGTATCTGCTGCATCGTCATTTCGGCCGCGACGGGCGCGAGGAAGCGGAAGCACTGCTCGGCCGCCGCTCGGGCGACGACGACAACCCCCGCATTCTCGGCGCGTTCAACGAGAAAACGCCCGACTGGCTCGCGTTCTACATGTTCACGTACTTCACGGATCGCGACGGCAAGTTCCAGTTGAGCGCGCTCTCCGAATCCGGTTTCGATCCGCTTGCGCGCACCACGAAGTTCATGCTGACGGAAGAAGCCCATCACATGTTCGTCGGCGAATCGGGTGTGTCGCGTGTCGTGCAGCGCACCGCGCAGGTGATGAACGAACTGAAGACGGACGACGCAAGCAAGATTCGCGGAGCCGGCGTGATCGATCTGCCCACTATCCAGCGTTATCTGAACTTCCACTACTCGGTGACGATCGATCTGTTCGGCGCGGACCATTCGTCGAATGCGGCGACGTTCTATAGCTCGGGCCTCAAGGGCCGCTACGAGGAAACGAAGCGCGACGACGATCATCAACTGAACGGGCAGAGCTACAAGCTGCTCGATGTCGCGGACGGCAAGTTGATTGAGCGCGAAGTGCCGATGCTCAACGCCATGAACGAAGTGCTGCGCGACGACTACATCAAGGATTCCGTCGCGGGTGTCGGACGCTGGAACAAGGTGCTGGAGAAGGCGGGCATCGATTTTCGCCTGACTGTGCCGCACAAGGCGTTTAACCGGCAGATCGGCACCTTTGCGGGCACGCGTGTGTCGCCCGATGGCCGCGTGATCAGCGAGACGGAATGGGCAGCGAACGAAGCGAAATGGATGCCCAGTGCGGAAGATCGCGCGTACGTCGCATCGCTGATGGGGCGTGTCGTCGAGGCCGGCAAGTTTGCGAACTGGATCGCGCCGCCCGCGATGGGCATCAACCGCCAGCCCGTCGACTTCGAATACGTGCGCTTCAACTGAACGCAACTGAACGTAACGTAAGGCAAAAGGCAGAACCATCATGAACGCGCCCGTACCGGTCGAAATTCTCAAGCAGCATCTGATCGATCCGGAGATCTGCATTCGCTGCAACACATGCGAAGAGACCTGTCCGATCGATGCGATCACGCACGACGGCACGAATTACGTCGTAATGCCGGACGTGTGCAACGGCTGCATGGCGTGCGTGCCGCCGTGTCCGACGGGCGCGATCGACAACTGGCGCTCGGTGCTCAAGGCAGACGCCTACAGCATCGACGAGCAATACACATGGGATGTGTTGCCGGAGCAGGGCACGATGGCGTTGCCATCTTCAACCGAGACGCCGGCGCAAGAAAACGCCGCGAGCAGCGACATTACCAGCGAAGCGCAAGGCATCGACGTCGATACGGTGCGCGGCGCGGTGGTGCCGCCGTGGTCCGCCGCGCGTCCGTACGTGAATCTCTACACGCACAAGAATCCGACGACGGCCACGGTCGTCGGCAACTATCGGCTGACGGACGAGACGACGCAAAGCGATATCCATCACATCGTGCTCGATTTCGGCTCGATGCCGTTCCCTGTCCTCGAAGGGCAGTCGATCGGCATTCTGCCGCCGGGCAGCGCCGCCGATGGACGCGCGCATCATGCGCGCCAGTATTCGATTGCCAGTCCGCGCGACGGCGAGCGGCCCGGCTACAACAATGTCTCGCTGACCGTGAAGCGTGTCACCCAGGACTATCAGGGCGACGCGGCGAACGGCGTGTGCTCGAACTATCTGTGCGACCTGAAGAAGGGCGACGTCGTCAACGTGATAGGCCCATTCGGCAGCACATTCCTGATGCCGAACCATCCGAATTCGCATCTGCTGATGATCTGCACGGGCACGGGTTCCGCACCGATGCGCGCGATGACCGAGTATCGGCGCAGGCGCAGGCTGAAGGGCGCAACGGGCAAGCTGATGCTGTTCTTCGGCGCGCGTACGAAGGAAGAGTTGCCTTACTTCGGGCCGTTGACGAATTTGCCGAAAGACTTCATCGACACGAACCTCGCGTTTTCACGCACGCCGGGCGAGCCGAAGCGCTACGTGCAGGACGCAATGCGCGAGCGTGCCGTCGACGTCGCGCAGTTGCTGCGCGACGACAACACCTACATCTACGTGTGCGGGTTGAAAGGGATGGAAGATGGCGTGTTGCAGTCGCTGAAGGACATCGCCGACCTGCATGGCCTCGAATGGGACGCGCTGTGGCAGCGGCTCAAGCGCGAAGGGCGCCTGCATCTGGAAACATACTGAGCGCGCGCGGGCGTCAGGTCTTCGCCGATGGAGACTGCGCCCCGCACGCGCGAATCACGAGTTGCACGACCTGCTCCGTGGTTGCATCGAAGGCCTTTTGCGAGAACGCGCGCTTGCCGCCCAGCGCGCGTATCTGCGCGTCGAAATCCGCGTAGTGCTGCGTCGTGGCCCAGATCATGTACATCAGCGTTTGCGCATCGACATTCGCGAGCAGGCCGCGCGCGATCCAGTCGTCGATGACAGTCACGCGCGTATCGAGCCACGGCTTCACGCGCTGCTCGAGAATGTCGAGCATGTGGTCCGCGCCGTGAATGATCTCGTTCGCCCACACCTTCGAGCCGAGCGGCCGCCGCCGCGACAACTCCATCTTCGCGCGCACATAGCCGCCGATGGCTTCGACGGGATCGTCGCTGCCTTCGAACGTATTCGCCGCCCGATGCCAGTCTTCGAACAGGTCTTCGAGCACGCGCCGGTAGAGCGCGAGCTTGGTCGGGAAGTAGTAGTGGACGTTGGCTTTCGGTAAGCCCGCACGCTCCGCGATCATCGCCGTGCTCGCCCCTTCGAAGCCGCGCTCCGCAAAAACGGCTTCCGCACACGCCAGAAGATGCGTTTCATTGCTCTCACGAATGTGAGCCTTGCGCCGCCGCAAAGGTGCAGGCGCTTCGTCGTTGCCGGTCTCGCTCACTGTCGTGTCGTCGTGTCTCATCGTTAGCCTTTGTGCCGCGTCGCGCTTCATTCTAGCCGCTCGTGTCGGGATCGACATCAACGTATGCACCGTTTCATTGCGCACGCAGAAAGTCATGCTGCGTTGCAATGGCATGGTTCTCGCTCTCGTGTTCTTCTGTTCCTGTCCGCACGAAAGACATTGATTTGATGTTTTTAATCGGCTACAACCTGTCCAATCGGACAGGATTCGCAGAGCGGCCGGTGGCCAGGGTTTACCGCTAAAACGAAGGCTTGGGAAACGTGCACGCCGACTGTGCAGCCATGCCCCAAAGCGAATTCGAACGCGCCGCCGATGCACCAGTTTCACTTCGTCGCGAGAGGACGCAAAGCCGCTCGCGGTTGAATTGCAAAGCGTGTTGATCCAGAGGAGCAACGAATGAATGCGGTATCCGAAGCGTTGAAACAAGGACTCGATACGTCGATCACCGTCAACGGCAAACGTCTGTGGGACAGCCTGATGACGATGGCGAAAATCGGCGCGACGCAAAAGGGCGGCGTCTGCCGCCTCGCGCTGACCGATCTCGACAAGGAGGGACGCGACCTCATCGTCAGCTGGGCGAAGGACGCGGGCTGCACGGTCAGCATCGATCAGATGGGCAACGTGTTCATGCGGCGCGCGGGCGTGAACCCGAATGCGCTGCCCGTGATGACGGGCTCGCACGCGGACTCGCAACCGACAGGCGGCCGCTTCGACGGTATTTACGGCGTCCTCGGCGGGCTTGAAGTGATTCGCAGCCTCAACGATCGCGGCATCGAAACCGAGCATCCGATCGAAGT
This sequence comes from Paraburkholderia hospita, assembly GCF_002902965.1. GTDB lineage: Bacteria > Pseudomonadota > Gammaproteobacteria > Burkholderiales > Burkholderiaceae > Paraburkholderia > Paraburkholderia hospita. The sequence continues at coordinate 1,224,317 of NZ_CP026105.1, forward strand.
CGTGATCTGGACCAACGAAGAGGGCTCGCGCTTTGCGCCCGCGATGGTGGCGTCCGGCGTGTTCGCAGGCGTTTTCACGCTCGACTATGGCTTGTCGCGCAAGGATGTTGACGGCAAGACGATCGGCGAGGAACTGACGCGCATCGGCTATGCGGGCGACGTGCCGTGCGGCGACCGCCCTCTGCATGCAGCGTTCGAATTGCACATCGAACAGGGGCCGATACTCGAAGCGGAAAACAAGACGATTGGCGTCGTCACCGATGCGCAAGGCCAACGCTGGTACGAAATCACACTGACAGGCCAGGAGGCGCACGCGGGCCCGACGCCGATGCCGCGCCGCAAGGATGCGTTGCTGGGCGCGGCGCGCGTGGTCGATCTCGTCAACCGTATCGGTCTCGATCACGCGCCGCTCGCGTGCGCGACGGTCGGCATGATGCAGGTCCATCCGAACTCGCGCAACGTGATTCCAGGTCGCGTGTTTTTCACCGTCGATTTCCGTCATCCCGACGATGCCGTGCTCGCGAAGATGGACGCCGCGCTACGCGAAGGCGTCGCGAAGATCGCGGGCGGCATCGGCCTCGAAACACAGCTCGAACAGATCTTTTACTACGAGCCCGTCAGGTTCGACCCGGCCTGCGTGAAGTCCGTGCGTGCCGCCGCCGAGCGTTTCGGCTATCCGCATCGCGACATGGTGTCGGGCGCGGGCCACGACGCGTGCTATCTGTCGCAGGTGGCGCCGACATCGATGGTGTTCGTGCCGTGCGTGGACGGCATCAGTCACAACGAAATCGAAGATGCGACGCCCGAATGGATCGAGGCGGGCGCAAACGTGTTGTTGCACGCGATGCTGGAGCGTGCATGCGAACCGGCATCGTAAGAGCCTGATCACGCTGTAACGCTGTACCCATAAAACACGCCGTCCCGGCTTCGTTCACGCGAAGCCGGCAGGTACGGCTACGTCCTCACTTTGACGAAGGAACGCGTATGGCCATCAAGCAAACGGGCGACATCGCGGCGCAGCGCTTGTCGTCCCAACAGCTTTCTTGCGAATTCGCCGACATTGCGCCGCTGCTCGATCCCACGGCAGCCGCCGCGGCCGCGAGCCGTTGTCACTACTGCTACGACGCGCCGTGTGTGCAGGCGTGTCCCACGCAAATCGATATCCCGAGCTTTATCCGCAAGATCGGCAACGGCAATCTGAAGGGCGCCGCGACCGATATTCTTTCGGCGAATCCATTGGGCGGCATGTGCTCGCGCGTGTGTCCAACCGAGATCCTCTGCGAAGGCGCATGCGTGCGCAATCACCAGGATGCGAAGCCCGTCGCAATCGGCGCATTGCAGCGTCATGCAACCGATTGGGCGATGGCGCGCGATGCCGTGAAATTCACGCGCGCGCCGGATAGCGGGCGGCATGTGGCCGTCGTCGGCGCAGGCCCGGCGGGTCTTGCATGCGCGCATCGTCTTGCCGTGGCGGGTCATAGCGTGACGATCTATGACGCGCATGACAAGGGCGGTGGCCTCAACGAATACGGCATCGCCGCATATAAAACGGTCGATGACTTCGCGCAGCGTGAAGTGCAATGGCTGTTGTCGGTAGGCGGCATCGAATTGAAGACGGGCATGAAGCTGGGACATGACGTATCGCTCGATTCGCTGCGTCAACAACACGACGCCGTGTTTCTCTCGATCGGTCTCGCAGGCGTGCGCGCGCTCGCGCTTGAAGGCGAAGCACTGAACGGCGTGATGAATGCCGTCGATTTCATCGAGCAGGTACGTCAGGCGAGCGATCTCGCGACGGTGCCGGTTGGCCGCCGTGTGATTGTGATCGGCGGCGGCAATACGGCCGTCGATGCTGCCGTGCAAAGCCGCAAGCTCGGCGCGACGAGCGTGACGATGGTGTACCGGCGCGGCGTCGAGTCGATGAGCGCGACGTGGGCCGAGCGCGATTTCGCGCAGACGCAGAACGTGACGCTCATCACGCATGCGAAGCCCGTGCGATTGATCGGCGGCGACGGCGTGGTGACGGGCGTCGAATTCGAACGTACTGCGAGCGACGGCAGCGCCGAGCGCTTCACGCTCGAAGCCGACATGGTGCTCAAGGCGATCGGCCAGACGCTCGTGAGCGTCGGCCTCGACCACGAACTGTTGACGCTCGATCAAAGCCGCATCGCAGTCGACGCCGATCTGCGCACGTCGCTAGACAAAGTCTGGGCAGGCGGCGATTGCGCGGCATCGGGCGGCGTCGATCTGACCGTGCAGGCGGTGCAGGACGGCAAGCTCGCGGCGGCATCGATCGACGCTGCATTCGCGCTCGCCGCTGTCAAGGCTGCCTGAAGGTCTAAAGGCCTGAAGCGAACACGCGAGCACGCATCACGCGAAAACGATAAAACCGAATCCCCACGGAGCCGAACATGGCTGATCTTCGCTGCACAATTGCCGGCATCACTTCGCCGAATCCTTTCTGGCTCGCGTCCGCGCCTCCAACGGACAAAGCCTATAACGTGAACCGCGCGTTCGAAGCGGGCTGGGGCGGCGTCGTATGGAAGACGCTCGGGCTCGACCCGCACGTGGTCAACGTCAGCTCGCGTTACGGCGCGGTGCAATGGAACGGCCAGCGCATGGCGGGCCTGAATAACATCGAGCTGATCACCGACCGGCCGCTCGAGGTCAATCTGCGCGAAATCAAAGAGGTCAAGCGTGACTGGCCCGACCGCGCGATGATCGTCTCGCTGATGGTGCCGTGCAACGAGCGCGACTGGAAATGGATTCTCCCGCTCGTCGAAGACACGGGCGCCGATGCCGTCGAACTCAACTTCGGCTGTCCGCACGGAATGAGCGAGCGCGGCATGGGTTCCGCTGTCGGCCAGGTGCCCGAGTACATCGAGATGGTCACGCGCTGGGTGAAGGAAGGCACGAAACTGCCGTGCCTCGTGAAGCTCACGCCGAACATCAGCGACATCCGTATGGGCTCGCGCGCGGCCTACAAAGGCGGCGCGGATGGCGTGTCGCTGATCAACACGATCAACTCGATCGTCGCCGTCGATCTCGACCAGATGGCGCCGATGCCGACGGTCGACGGCAAGGGCACGCACGGCGGCTACTGCGGCCCGGCCGTGAAGCCGATCGCGTTGAACATGGTCGCTGAAATCGCGCGCGATTCAGAGACCCCGGGCCTGCCGATCTCCGGCATCGGCGGTATTTCTACGTGGCGCGACGCGGCCGAGTTCATGGTGCTCGGCGCTGGCAGCGTGCAGGTGTGTACGGCCGCCATGCACTACGGCTTTCGCATCGTCTCCGATCTCGCGGACGGCCTGTCGAACTGGATGGACGAAAAAGGCTACGCGACGCTCGACGACATTCGCGGCCGTGCGGTGCCGAACGTCACGGACTGGAAGTATCTGAACATGAAGTACGACATCAAGGCCCGCATCGATCAGGACAAGTGCATCCAGTGCGGCCTCTGTCACATCGCTTGCGAAGACACATCGCATCAGGCGATCACGCGTGAGAAGGACGGCAAGCGTCATTTCGAAGTGGTCGATGCGGAGTGCGTCGGGTGCAATCTTTGCATGCATGTGTGTCCCGTCGAGCAATGCATCACGATGGAGCGCGTTGATAGCGGCGAGTACGCGAACTGGACCACGCATCCGAACAATCCGGCGCGAGTCGTTGCGGACGCAGCTGACACAACGCACGCACAGGAACACGCGGTAAAAGCGGCCTGAACTTCAACAATCAACGAGCGATCAAGTGGAGATCCATCGATGAAGCAGACAGCGCAATCCGCCGATACGACTCACGCCGGCAGCAGTCTATACAACGAAGACCTCGCGCCGACGGGCCCCGCGCAGCGCACGTGGAGGTGGTATCACTTCGCCGCGCTTTGGGTCGGCATGGTGATGAACATCGCGTCGTACATGCTCGCGGCCGGTTTGACAGAAGAGGGCATGTCGCCGTGGCAGGCTGTGCTGACGGTATTGCTCGGCAACCTGATCGTACTGGTGCCGATGCTGCTGATCGGGCATGCGGGCGCGAAGCACGGCATTCCGTACGCGGTGCTGGTGAGATCGTCGTTCGGCACGCAGGGCGCGAAACTGCCCGCGATGCTGCGGGCGATCGTCGCGTGTGGCTGGTACGGCATCCAGACGTGGCTCGGCGGCAGCGCGATCTATACGCTGCTCAACATCCTGACGGGCAACGCGCTGCACGGCGCGGCGCTGCCGTTTCTCGACATTTCGATCGCGCAGCTCGCGTGCTTTCTCGCGTTCTGGGCCCTGCAGATCTACTTCATCGTGCATGGCACCGATTCGATCCGCTGGCTGGAAAGCTGGTCGGCGCCCATCAAGGTCGTGATGTGCATCGCACTGGTGTGGTGGGCGACGTCGAAAGCGGGCGGCGTCGGCTCGATGCTGTCGGCCCCTTCGCAATTCGCGCCGGGCGGCAAGAAAGAAGGGCTTTTCTGGCTCACGTTCTGGCCGAGTCTCACGGCGATGGTCGGTTTCTGGGCGACGCTTGCGCTCAACATTCCCGACTTCACGCGCTTTGCGAAGACGCAGCGCGACCAGATCGTCGGCCAGTCGATTGGGCTGCCCGTGCCGATGGCGTTGCTGTCTGTGATCTCGGTTGTCGTCACGTCGGCGACGGTCGTGATCTACGGCAAGGCGATCTGGGACCCTATCGATCTGACCAGCCGCATGACGGGCATCGGCGTCGGCGTCGCGCTCATCATCCTCACGCTCGATACGATGTGCTGCAATCTCGCGGCGAACCTGGTCGGCCCCGCGTATGACTTTTCGAGCCTGTGGCCCAAGGGTATTTCGTATCGCGCGGGCGGGATGATTACCGCGACTATCGCCATCGTGATGATGCCGTGGAAGATTCTCGCGACCACGCAGGGCTACATCTTCACGTGGCTCGTTGGTTATTCGGCATTGCTCGGGCCTGTTGCGGGCATTCTGATGGTCGATTACTTCTTCATTCGCGGCACGCGGCTCGACCAGCGCGAACTGTTCGACGAGAACGGCGAATACAGCTACACGGGCGGATGGAACATCGCCGCTGTCGTGGCGCTGGTGATTGGCGTGCTGCCGAATCTGCCGGGCTTTCTGCATACCGCGTTTCCCGCATCGTTTCCGAATGTGCCCGCGTTCTTCAATACGCTTTACACGTATGCATGGTTCGTGGGACTGGCGCTCGCATCCATCGTGTACGGCACGTGGATGAAGATGCGCCGCAGTCCTGGCGCGAGCATGGCGAGCGCGTGAGAAGCGCGGTTCTGATGAATTAATAGAGGAGGCACCCGATGACAACCCTGATTCGCGGCGGCACGGTAATCGATTCGGACCGCACGCACAGAGCCGACGTGCTGATCGCAGATCCGCAGGACGGCGGCACGATCCTGCAGATCGAACGCACGATCGATCCGCCCGCGGGCGCGAACATCGTCGATGCGCACGATCAGTACGTGATGCCGGGCGGCATCGATCCGCACACGCACATGGAATTGCCGTTCATGGGCACGACGGCCAGCGACGACTTTTATACGGGCACGGCGGCGGGCTTGTCGGGCGGCACGACGAGCATCATCGACTTCGTGATTCCCAGCCCGAAGCAGCCGCTGATGGATGCGTTCAAGGAATGGCGCGGCTGGGCCGAGAAAGCATCGTCAGATTACGGCTTTCATGTGGCCGTGACATGGTGGGACGACTCCGTGTATCGCGACATGGGCACGCTGGTGCACGAGCATGGCGTGTCGAGCTTCAAGCACTTCATGGCCTACAAGAACGCGATCATGGCCGACGATGAAGTCCTCGTGAACAGCTTCTCGCGTTCGCTCGAACTCGGCGCGCTGCCGACCGTGCACGCGGAGAACGGCGAGCTTGTATTCCAGTTGCAGAAACAGTTGCTCGCGAAGGGCTTCAAGGGACCGGAGGCGCATCCGTTGTCGCGTCCGCCCGAAGTGGAAGGGGAGGCTGCGAATCGCGCGATCCGCATTGCGCAGGTGTTGGGCGTGCCGGTGTACATCGTGCACGTCTCGTCGAAAGAAGCGGTCGAAGCGATTTCTCGCGCACGCAACGAAGGGCAACGCGTGTTCGGCGAAGTGCTGCCGGGGCATCTGGTGATCGACGAATCGGTGTATCGCGATCCCGACTGGACGCGCGCCGCCGCGCACGTGATGAGCCCGCCGTTCCGCACGAGCGAGCATCGCGAGGCGTTATGGCGCGGGCTGCAATCGGGCCAGTTGCACACGACGGCCACCGACCACTGCGTATTCTGCGCGTCGCAGAAGGCGATGGGCCGCGAGGACTTCACGAAGATTCCGAACGGCTGCGGCGGTGTCGAAGACCGGATGTCGGTGTTGTGGCATGAGGGTGTGAACAAAGGGCGCATCACGCCAAACGAGTTCGTGCGCATCACGTCGGCGAACGCCGCGCAGATTTTCAACCTGTATCCGCGTAAGGGCGCGGTGCAGGTCGGCGCGGACGCGGATCTCGTCGTCTGGGACCCGACCGCGACGAAGACGATCTCGGTGAAGACGCATCATCAGAAGGTCGACTTCAACGTGTTCGAAGGGATGACGGTGCAGGGCGTCGCGATGCACACGTTCACGCGCGGCGCGCATGCATGGGCCGACGGCGATCTGCGCGCGCAACGCGGCGCGGGGCAGTATCTTAAACGTCCGCCGAACGCCGCCTACTACGACGCCGTGCGGGTCGCGAACAAGCTGAAGGAGCCGCATCCCGTCGAGCGCTAACGGCTTGCCGCACCCGTTTCGTCGCGGTGCAGCACGCGCGGCCGCCCCGCATTTTTGCAGCGGGAGCGGCCATTTTCGTTTTCGGGTATGCTTTCGCGCCTCGCTGCAGGCGACATGCTGGCATTAGCAAGGCCCCAAAGTCTGCAGGGGTTTGGCCTGCCACCCTATACTTGCGCATTGCTCAACCCCAAGAAATCAGTCCGGTTTATTCCGTCTCGGCATATGAATAAGCCTTCAAATGCGTTGTGGAAATAAGGACCGTTTGCTACAGTCCGCCCACGCTGCCGGACGGGTGTTCCTGCAGACAACACGCAAAACCGGACAAAACGAACCTCGGAGCACACTCTATGAAGTCGATTCGATCCCTTCTGCTGATCGGCCTGTTGCAAGTCGCAACGGCGACGGCCGCATTCGCCGCTGACGACCTCGCGAAGATCAAGTCCGCCGGCGCCTTCAAGGTAGGCACGGAAGGCACCTATGCGCCGTTCACGTACCACGACTCGTCGAACCAGCTGACGGGGTTCGACGTCGATATTGCCCGCGCGATCGCGGCCAAGCTGGGTGTGAAGGCAGAGTTCATCGAAGGCAAGTGGGACGGCCTGATCGCCGGTCTCGACGCGAACCGCTACGACGCGGTGATCAACGAAGTGGCCGTGACCGACGCGCGCAAGCAGAAGTACGACTTCTCGGACCCGTACATCGTGTCGCACGCCGCGCTGATCGTGGCCTCGAACAACACCACGATCAAGAACTTCGACGACCTGAAGGGCAAGAAGTCGGCCAACACGCTGACCAGCAACTTCGGCAAGATCGCTGCCGCGCACGGCGCGGAAGTGATCCCCGTGCAGGGCTTCAACGAATCGATCGATCTGCTGACGTCGGGCCGCGTCGACGCGACCGTCAACGACTCGCTGTCGTTCCTCGACTTCAAGAAGCACAAGCCGGATGCGAAGGTGAAGATCGCCGCCATCGATACCTCCTCGGACAGCTCGGACCACTCGGCCGTCCTGATCCGCAAGGGCAATCCTGAACTGCAGGCCGCCATCAACAAGGCGCTGGCAGAGATCAAGGCGGACGGCACGTACGCGAAGATCTCCGAAAAGTACTTCGGCAAAGACGTTTCCAAGTAAGCGACAAGGCGAGTCTGAATCATGCCTGCATGGTTGCACCTGATGGGTGAATCGCTGTGGCCGCTGCTGTATGCCGGCCTCGTGTTCACCGTGCCGTTGACGCTCGTGTCGTTTGCGATCGGGATCGCGCTCGCGTTCATCGTGGCGCTGGTCCGGCTGTTCGGGCCGGGCTGGTCGGTAGCGATCGTGCGCTTCTATGTGTGGCTGTTTCGTGGCTCGCCGCTGCTGGTCCAGCTGTTCGTCATCTTCTATGGCTTGCCGAATGTCGGGATCGTGCTCGATCCGCTGACGGCAGCCATCATCGGCTTCTCGCTGAACGTCGGCGCGTATAACTCGGAAGTGATACGCGGCGTGATCGAGTCGATCCCGAAAGGGCAGTGGGAAGCCGCGTACTCGATGGGCATGACGCGCGGCCAGGCGCTGCGCCGCGCGATCCTGCCGCAGGCGGCGCGCGTGGCGCTGCCGCCGCTGTCGAACTCGTTTATCGCGCTCGTGAAGGACACGTCGCTGGCCGCCGTGCTGACCGTGCCGGAAATTTTCCAGGCCGCGCAGCGTATTGCGTCGGTGACTTACGAGCCGCTGATCCTCTATACGGAAGCCGCGCTGATCTATCTGGTGTTCAGCTCGGTGCTGTCGTCCGCGCAGGTGCGCCTCGAACGCCGCTTCGGCCGTCACGCGCTTTTCACGTCGGGTAACTGAACGATGATCCGCCTCGAAAAAATCGAAAAGTATTTCGGCGATCATCGCGTGCTGAACAGCGTCGATCTCGCGCTCGCGCAAGGTAACGTGACGGCGCTGATCGGGCCGTCGGGCAGCGGCAAAAGTACGCTGCTGCGCTGCGTGAACCTGCTCGAAATTCCCGAAGCCGGCTCGCTCGAACTCGGCGACCAGCGCATTCAGTTCAGCCGCACGGAGAAGCCGTCGAAGGAAGCGGTGCTCGCGATGCGCCGCCGTACGGGTATGGTGTTCCAGAACTTCCAGCTGTTCCCGCATCGCACGGTGATCGAGAACGTGATGGAAGGGCTCCTCACCGTGCAGAAGTGGGACCGCGAACGCGCGCGGGTGCGCTCGCTCGAATTGCTGGAGAAGGTCGGCATCGCGCACAAGGCCGATGCATGGCCTGTCACGCTGTCGGGCGGTCAGCAGCAGCGCGTCGCGATTGCGCGGGCGCTTGCGCCTTCGCCGGAAGTGCTGCTGTGCGACGAGCCGACCTCCGCGCTCGATCCGGGCCTCGCCGCCGAAGTGGTCGAAGTGCTGCGCCAGCTCGCGAAGGAAGGCATGACGATGCTGATGGCGACGCACGACCTGCGGCTCGCGGCATCGATTGCGCGCAATGTCGTGTTTCTGAGCAACGGCGCGATCGTCGAGCAGGGCCGTTCGCGCGACATCTTCACGCGCCCGGCGCAGCCGGAAACCGCGAACTTCGTGTCGACGCTCACGCAAAGCCTGCCGGATAGCTGGGAAGACTGAACGCTGTCTGTCGTGCATCGTTGCAAGGGCGCCTCAGGCGCCCTTGTTTCTTTCTGGCGCCCGCGCTTCATGCTCGGGGCGGACAGCTACGCTACAATGGCCGTCGCCCCGAATGATGGAAGATCGATGAAGACCCGCACTCCTGTTATCGCCTGCTGCATGGTTGCCGCCGCTTTGTCCGCGGGCTGCGCGGCCGTGTACAAAAACACGAGCGCATGCGAGCAGACGATGCGGCAGTCGGCGAGCGAGCTTTCCGGCAGCGACACGCTGAAGGTTACGCACGCGGGTTCGGGCATTCATGGCAGCCGCGTGGTCGTCGAAGGCACGCTCGAGCATCCGCAGACGGCGTCGGAAGCCGCCGTCGCGAAGCCGCCCAACACCAATATCATCGAAGCCGGGTTGCTCGCGCCCCTCATGGCCGCGATCGCAAAGACCCAGCCGCCAACAACAGCGGTGGCCGCCGCAGCGGAGTGCACGTACGACGCGAACGGCCAGCAGAGCGCGTTCCGCTGGCTGGCGCCGGCACGCCTCGTGAAAGCCACATCGCCGGACGACGAAACGCACTCCGACGAGTGATACAGGCGGCGTTTGCGCCACACGTCGCCATGCTGCAACGCACGCACTCCTGTCATGCTAGGATTTCCGCGTGCAATGCAGATGTCAGGAGGGCAGCATGGACGGCTTCGTCAGACATCAGATTGAAGGCGCATCCGTCGATATCGACGTAGTGCCCGTCACGCCGCGCGGCTACTGCGCGCGCTTTCGCATCTTCCGCGACGCCGCCGACAAACCCGAATGGCATCAGGTCCATGTGTCGGGCAGCGTGTTCGACACCCCTGAAGAAGCCGAGGAAGCCGCACGTTCAATGGCGCTCGAACAGGTGCTGGCGGGCGGCGGCTCGTAGCGCGGCACGATTCCATTGCCATCAGGGCGCGTAGCCCGAATTCCTTCTCGCCGGTTTTCGTCCGGCCCGCTCGCGCGCTTTCGGCACGGGTTTTCCTTTGCTTATCGTCGGGTTCGCTTCGTGCGGCTTGCATGGCCGCTCGACGTGGGTCGCTCCGCTGATCGAAGAATTCCGACTTTGGGAGTTTTCTTGTATTGACGGATGAACCGTCTCCGTAGGATTTGCCTGTCGTAACCGACATCGAAGAAGTGACGGTACGTAGGAGGCATCCTTGCGGATGCGTAGGTGCAATCGTGTTTCGAATACTGTGACCATATTGGTTCGGTATGCGAAGTGAATGCGCCACGCCCCGCGCGTTGCTGCATTCTGGGGAGAGAGGTTGTAACCGTACCAAGGTTTTGGATGAGCAATTTGCAACGTGGAACAGGTGTTGGACGTGAGCCGGCTTCTTCGCCGAGTCGCCGCGCGAATGGGCGTTTCGCCCGTCGCGGGTATGCCGGCATGGCCGTCGCGATCAGTGTGGGCACGATGGCAGGGACGCCGCAGGCGGTGCGCGCTGCTTCCGTCACCGACTACATCGCGGTGAGCAACAACGTAATGACGGGCGCGCCCACCACGGCAGCGAACACCCTGAACACAATGGCCATCGGGCCGTCCGCGAATGCGTGGGGCGACAATGCGCTGGCCGTCGGAGCAGGGGCGGGCGCGGCGCGCACCGGATCGACTGCGATCGGCTCGCTGTCGGCTGCATTGGCTGTGAACTCGGCGGTGATCGGATATGGCGCGTCGACAGGCTTCAATGCGGACCGGGCGGTGTCGATCGGCTATATGGCGGCGGCGGACGGCAGTGATTCACTCGGGCTCGGTTCGTTTTCGATCGCGACGGGGCAGCGCTCGCTCGCCTTTGGCTTCAACGCCTTTACCGGTTCGAACGCGGCAGACAGTCTGGCGCTGGGATCGAACAGCCTTGTCCTCGTAGACGGCGCTGTCGCGTTGGGCGCGAACGCGAAGGCCGATCGGGCGAACACGGTGTCGGTGGGCAATGCGACGCTGCAACGCCAGATCGTCAACGTCGCAGCAGGCACGGCCAACACGGACGCGGTCAACGTCAGTCAGTTGCGGGACGCTGTGTCGTCAGGTTTGGCGGATGCCGTGACGTATGACTCGTCCGCGCATGACTCCGTCACGCTGGGCGGCGTGACAGCAAGTGCGCCCGTGCGGGTCGCCAACGTGGCCAACGGCGCAGTCGATGCTGCCAGCCACGACGCGATCAACGGTAGTCAACTGTATGGGCTGAGCGCAAGTGTCGCGTCGGCGTTAGGCGGCGGCGCGTCGGTGTCGCCCGATGGAACGGTCGTGGCGCCGACCTATCGCGTCGGCGGCAGCGTGTTTCGCAATGTTGGCGACGCACTCGGCAATCTCGATACCCGGGTCACGACCAACGCCAGCGCGATCAACGACCTCAACATCGCACTCGGCAACGTGATCAACAATGGCGTCGAACCGCACTACTTCCACGCCAGTTCGACACTTGCCGACTCGCTGGCAACAGGCGTGGAGTCGGTCGCGATCGGCGGCGGCGCGCAGGCGGCGTTTTCGAATTCGGTCGCGCTCGGTTCGAACGCGGTGGCTGATCGCGCCAATTCGGTGTCGGTGGGATCGGCGGGTAACGAGCGGCAGATCACGCATGTCGCCGCGGGTACGGCCGACACCGACGCAGTCAACGTCGCCCAGTTGAAGCAGGCGGGGCTGGTTGACGGCAATGGCCATATGGCGAGCGCGGTGGTCTATGACAACCCGGACGGCCAGGTCGATTACGCGAGCGTGACCCTCGGGCAAGGCGTGGCGGGCGGCACCGTCATTCACAATCTGGCCGATGGCGTGCTTGCTGGCGACGCCATCAACCTCAGTCAGTTGAACGACGCAATGAACCGGGTCATCAACGTGCAAACGGCGTCCACGCCATTCGTGAGCGCGAATGGAGACGCCACGACGGAAGCTGCGTCCGCGACAGGTACCCATGCTACGGCGGTAGGCGCAGCCGCGGTCGCGAATGGCGATCAGGCGACTGCGATCGGCGGCGGCGCGCAGTCCAATGCTGCCGCCGCGACGGCCGTAGGCGCACAGGCCGTCGTCAATGGCGCAAACGCTTCGGCGTTCGGCGCGGGTAGCCAGGCCACTGCCAGCGGTTCGGTTGCGCTCGGCGCGGGCTCGGTTGCGGATCGGGCGAATACCGTGTCGGTCGGTCAGGCGGGCAGCGAGCGGCAGATCGTCAATGTCGCGCCCGGCACGCATGGCACGGATGCCGTCAACCTGAACCAGTTGAATGCAGCTGTCGATCAGACTTACCAGTCGATCAACGATCTCGACCGAAGCACGCGAAAGGGCATTGCATCCGCTTCTGCCTTGCAGATCGTTACGCCCTATCTGCCCGGGCGCACGACGCTCAATGCCGGTGTCGCCGGCTATCGCGGCCAGGCGGCATTCGGGCTAGGCGTGTCGCGCTGGAACGAGAAGGGGACGATCAATCTCAATGCGGGCGTAGCGTCGTCGGGCAGCAACAGCACGATTGTGCGTGCGGGTATCGGCATCGTGCTCGGCAACTGACTGCGGTGAGCTGGCGCGGGTGTCCGTTCCTTCTGCACCCGTGCCAGACATCGCGTTACGACCGTTCATTAACCGCGCATGAGCGGCAGGTTCAAAACGCGTAAAACGGTCCCTTGCCGGCGGAAGTCAGGCGCGATTC